>CAYYDS010000089.1:8790-10447 GCA_964470665.1 uncultured Lentimicrobiaceae bacterium | reverse complement strand
TTTTACCGTGAAAATGAGTTTTCGCCTTTATGCCATGTAGAATATTATGACAACAGTTTTTCGACCGACAAGATTAAAAACATAATCATTCATGTGGATCGCCTCGATATGGCTACGGGAATAATAGATCAAAAGCCCATTATGCAATCGCGCGTTTTCCCCAATCCTGTTACAGGCAACAGCCTGAATCTCGAACTTTCGGACGCCAAAACAACCACATACACCTATATGCTGCTAAGCCTATCCGGACAAATCATAGCACAAGGTACGCTGCAAACCGATAACGGCCGCGCCACGCTGTACGACTTCAAGCCAAAGCAGGCTGGCTTATATTACCTACGTTTGCGCGAAACTACAAACGGGAAAACAGAAACTTTGCCGTTGAGCGTTTTGTAGTTTTTTTGCTGACCCCTATTGTTGTGCACCTTCGTTTATACGACTTCGGGCTTTCGCAGTACTGCTGTTTTCCAATAAACGAGGGCGCTTAAAACCTGATTTCGGCATATGGCCATTGTCCGGTAGAAACCACTATTTTTGTACCCATAATCTTTTATCTGATTTATGGAAAAGCAAAAAACAGCAGACGGTCGTATGGTTGTGGGAATTACGCATGGCGATATCAACAGCGTTAGCTACGAAATCATTCTTAAAGCATTTTCAGACCCCCGGATCCTCGAGCTTTTTACTCCGGTGATTTATGGAAATGCGCGTGTGGCCTCGTTTTACAAGAAGGCCTTAAACCTGAATGAGCCAAATTACAATCAGGTAAAAGATGTGCAGCAACTTCATCCACACCGTTGCAACATAATCAATTGCATCGAAAAGGAGCTGCTGATCGAGCCGGGCAAAAGCACCGGAATAGCCGGCGAAGCTGCTTTTTTAGCATTGGAAATGGCAACCAAAGACCTTCAAAATGGGCTGATTGATGTGTTAATTACCGCACCCATCAACAAACAAAACATACAATCTGCCAACTTCAGTTTTCCGGGACATACCGAATACCTGGCGCAAAAGTCGCCCACCAGCGAACCGCTTATGCTCATGCTTTGGAACAAGCTCAGAGTGGGCACAGTCACCGGCCATATTCCTCTGAATCAGGTAGCTGCGAAAATTTCTACCAGCCTTATCTTAAAAAAGTTGGAGGTACTCAATCGCAGTTTGTTTTACGACTTCGGCATTCAAAAACCTAAGATTGCTGTTTTAGGACTAAATCCTCATGCCGGTGATGGCGGCTTATTGGGCAACGAAGAAAACGAGCTGATTATTCCGGCCCTAAAAACAGCGCGCAAAGAGATGAACATATTTGTTTACGGGCCTTTTTCGGCCGACGGATTCTTTGGCTCGGGAGCCTGGAAACGTTACGACGCTGTTTTGGCTATGTATCACGACCAGGGCTTGGCGCCTTTTAAAACTTTAGCTTTCGATGGAGGAGTAAACTTTACTGCAGGCCTGCCCTTTGTGCGAACCTCGCCGGCACACGGCACCGCTTATGAACTGGCAGGAAAAAACGAAGCTTCGGAAGAAGCGTTCAGGCAGGCAATATACGCCGCCATTGACATTGAGCGCAATCGCCGGCAGCAGGCCGAGGCCGAAACCAATCCGCTAACTAAGGCAAATATTCCGGTTTAAAACGTGCCATGGTAGCTGGAAAACCATA
>CAYYDS010000089.1:0-8690 GCA_964470665.1 uncultured Lentimicrobiaceae bacterium | reverse complement strand
GGCATTACCGGAAGCAATGGAAAAACCATCGTTAAAGAATGGTTGCATCAATTGCTTTCGCCCGATTTTTCGATCGTAAGAAGCCCGAAAAGCTATAATTCGCAAACGGGAGTGCCCCTGTCTGTTTGGCAAATCGAACAGGCAAACAATTTTGCCCTTTTCGAAGCCGGCATTTCGCAAGTGGGCGAGATGGAAAATCTGGCCAACATTATCCGGCCAACTATTGGCGTGTTTACCAATATAGGCCCGGCACATGGCGAAAATTTTGCCTCAATAAGCCAGAAAACCAACGAGAAACTTCGGCTTTTTGAAGGGGCAGAGTCGTTGGTATATTGCACCGATCATAGGTTTATTCATGAAAGCATTCAAAATTCGGATTTAAAAGATAAACTAAAAATTATTGCCTGGAGCCGGCAGCAAGAGGCTGCAATCTACCTCTCCGATATTGAGAAGACCCATCGCCAAACGCAGCTTTCGGTAAGGTTTGACAAGCATAATTTTTGTTTTGTGATCCCCTTTACGGACGATGCTTCGATTGAAAATGCCATGCATTGTGTGGCGGTGATGCTGCATTTGGGCTATTCGTTCGAAACGATAAGCGAGCGCATGCCAAGCCTTGCTGCCGTGGCTATGCGCCTCGAACTCAAAGAAGGATTAAACAACTGCACCCTCATCAACGATAGCTACAACAGTGATTTATATGCACTTTCGATTGCGCTCGATTTTTTGAAGCAGCAAAACCAACATCCGGCAAAGGCCCTTATTCTGTCGGACATTCTTGAAAGCGGAATAGGAGAGGTAGCGCTATATCAAGAGGTTGCGGCTTTAATACAAGCCAAAGGTATTCAGCTTTTTATTGGTATTGGCCCCGCTTTGATGCGGCAGGCTACCCATTTCAATGCGCAGAAGGCGCTGTTTTATCCGACAACGGAAGATTTTCTCAAAAACGTTAGCCCGGCCAGTTTTCGCGATAGCAGCATCCTCATAAAAGGGGCAAGGGTGTTTGGTTTTGAGCGCATCAACCAATTGCTTCAACAAAAAGCACACGAAACGGTGCTCGAAATTAACTTGAACAACCTCATTTCCAATCTAAATTATTTTAGATCTCTGGTGCCGGAAGACGTTAAGTTTATGGTCATGGTAAAAGCTTTCAGCTATGGAAGTGGAAGTTATGAGATAGCCAATATCCTTCAGTTTCACCATGTGAATTACCTCACGGTAGCCTATGCCGATGAGGGCGTGGAGCTTCGCAAAGCGGGCATCAGCTTGCCAATCATGGTTATGAGCCCCGAGGAACACAGCTTGGATGCCATGTTAGTCAACCAATTGGAGCCCGAAATTTTTAGCTTTCGAACCCTTAGCCTGCTGCAGCAAGCTCTTGGCCGAGTGGACGAGAAACATCCCAAGGTAAAAATTCACCTGAAAATAGATACGGGCATGCATCGGCTGGGATTTAGCCCACGCGGGGAGGAGCTTGGCCGCTTGGCCGAACAGGTTTTGGCAGACGACCGCCTTGTGGTAGCGAGCGTTTTTTCGCACTTGGCGGCAAGCGAAGATCAGCGTTTTGACGATTTTACCCGCTCCCAAATTGCCCAATTCGACCGGGCATGCGCTTTTTTGAAGGAAAAACTCGGCTATCATTTCGACCGACACATCCTCAACTCTGCCGGCATCAGTCGTTTTCAGGAAGCTGCATACGAAATGGTTCGACTGGGCATTGGCATATTTGGCATAAGCGAGAGGGATTATGGCAACAAAAATCTTTTAAATGTACTCTCGCTAAAGTCGAATCTAAGCCAGATTCGCAATGTGCCGGCAGGCGAAACAATTGGCTATGGACGGCGCGGACAGGCAAAAACAGAAATGCGCATTGGAGTTGTACCTGTGGGGTATGCCGATGGGCTCGCGCGAAAACTCTCCAACGGAAAAGGACACCTATTTATAAAAGAACAAAAAGTTACGATCGTAGGCGACATATGCATGGATATGTGCATGGTTGACCTGAACGGCATCGAAGCCGAAGAAGGCGATGAGGTGGTGGTTTTCAGTAGTTTAGAATCGCTGTTAGATGTAGCCGCTGCCGCCGAAACCATCCCTTATGAAATTCTTACGCGCATCTCGCGAAGGGTTAAGCGGGTTTATTATCAGGAATAAGTGGATCGGCTTTTAGTGCATCGTTAATTAAACACCCGCAAAAGACCCCCATAATAAGAGGTGTGGTATTGTGTCATCGGATAGCGCCCTTCGCCCTCGAAAATACTGCCATCGAGCAAAGAGAAAAGCGTGCCGAGGCATTTGTCTTTGGCAAAAGGGTAAAACTCATCAACCACCAATCGGGTGCAAACATTTCCTTCGCAGCACCGGTTCGGATCGTTGGGCGGCATGCGTTCAAAAGCAACAAATTCGTCGCTGGTAATGCGATGGACGATTATTCCGCGGCTTGGAGGTTCGGCCGTAAGATACATCCATCCTCCGGCAGTATTCAAGGGCTGATACATGGTTGAGTTTGGATCAATCGTAAAATTAATATACACATCAGGAATATTGGGATTGGGTTCCTCTTTGCGGCAGCCGGGCAAAAAGAGGCTTATGCCCAGCAAAAAAAACAAAAGGCGAAGGCTTGTTTTCAGGCTTTGTATTCGGCTTAAGGTCTGGCTCATTTTTCTGGAATAAGATGCATTGCAATAATTCACAAAAATAACGCTAATTTTGGTGATGAATTGTATGAATGCTTGCCGAAACATTGGTTCCTTTTGTTTGCTTTGCGGCTCCTTGTTTTTTGCCTTAAATGTGGCTACTTCCTGCGCGCGTATTGATAAATATCGCTCGCAGCGCAAAAACATCAAGGTAGAACAAAAGCTTCGAAAAGCCGAAAAAAAGGCTCATGATGATAAAATAAAAGCGCATTACGACATGCAATCAGACGAAACAAGGGCCATGATGAACCAAACAAAAAAGAAAAATCGAAAATTCCTCAGGCAGTTTAAAAAGAAACGTTATTGAAGATGATTTTTCGGGAACCTTCCTTTTTTCGCATTATCAGGTGTTTAGTTTGTGGAATATTAGTGTTTTGTAATGCAACACTTTTTTCGCAAAGCGCCCTTTATTTCGATCGCCTTCAATCAGAAAACATCCGGGTTGAGCAGGGACTGAGCCAGAATTCCGTTTCGGCCATTGCGCAGGATAGCGATGGTTTTTTATGGATTGGCACCTGGGACGGCCTTAATAAATACGATGGGTACAACTTTCAGGCCTTTAATAAAGAAAATGGTCTTTCAAACGAAACCATTAGGGCTATCTTTTTGTTAAATAAGACGTTGTGGATTGGCACAGAAAACGGCTTAAACGCAATTGATGTAACAACAGGCGCCATAAAGCAATTTTTTCATATCCCCGGCGATACCACAAGCTTGAGCGACAACTGGATAAACCACCTTACATCCGATCATCGCGGAATGCTATGGGTGAGCACCCGAAAAGGCCTTACCGAGCTGAACCCCGCAACCTATAAATGCACTCAGATTTTTAGCAGGGAATATGGAAATCCGATCCGGAGCAATTATTTCAATATGCTGCTTCAAGATCAGCATTACGATTATTGGCTTGCCACCAATAACGGCTTGCTGCTTGTTGACCATCAAACACTTAAAGCAACGCGTTATCTTTATTCGCCACTCGATACTACTTCCTTGCCCGATAACCAGGTTAATTGTATAGCCGAGGATAAAAGCGGAAAGATTTGGTTAGGCACAAAAAACGGGTTGGCATACTTTGATCGCGAAACCGGACGTTTCGTGGTTCCGGATCATCCTTTTTTTAAACAGGAAATCAAGCCTCAAAAAGAAATATTGAGCCTATTTTTCGATCAGAGCCAAACACTTTGGGCCGGAACGAACGGTTTAGGCTTGATTTGCTATACGCCCGCAACAAATAACCTTATTGTAAGTCTCAATCAGCCCAACCGGAATTTTAGCATCAGCGACAACCGCATTTTCAGCATCTTTCAGGATACGCAGGGAGTATTGTGGGTGGGCAGTTTTAGCGGGCTCAACCGTCTGAATGCCAATGCTCCGCATTTTCGAACCTATCGCAACGACCCCGAATACGCCAACAGCTTGGCGAACAATTCGGTTTGGGCTTTTGAAGAAGACCATGAAGGCAAGCTTTGGATAGGAACCGAAAATGGAATCTCGATATTAAACCGGAAAACCGGAAATTATCACCACTTGATGAATCGTCAGGGCAATGCCAACTCGCTGCCCGGAAACCAAATACGAACCATACGACGCGACGAAACCGGAAAAATGTGGATCGGCACCCGCTACAACGGGCTAAGCTGCTATGACCCTCAAAAAGAGAGGTTTGTGCATTATCAAAACAATCCACAAAACCCAAATTCAATTGCCGACAATTTCATACTTTCGGTGGCCACCGGAAATTATCCAATAATTTGGATAGGTACCGACAAAGGTTTGAGCAGGCTGAATGCTTCGAGCGGGCTGTTTGTAAATTACACCCATAAGGCCGACAATGCCAACTCAATTCCCGACAATAAAATTTACGACCTGTTCATCGACTCAAAAAATAATCTTTGGGTCTGCACATCTGATGGATTAGCTCTTTATCAGCCGCAAACAGATAATTTTATTACCTATAAAATTCTGCAATCCACAGGGCAGCACGAAACCCTTACCATCAATAAATTCTTTTCGATTCGCGAATCGGCCGATGGCAAATTATGGCTGGGCACACGTGGGGGAGGCCTTGCCCTGTTTGAACCCCAAACCGGAACTTTTAAGGTTTATACCAACCACAATGGCTTGCCCAACAACGTAACTTACCTGGCGATAGAAGACCTGAAAGGCGATATTTGGATTACCTCAAACTGGGGTTTAACACGTTTTTCGCCTCAATTGGAGCTTTTTACAAATTACGAGGTAACCGACGGGCTGCAAAGCAACGAGTTTAACTTCAATGCCGGGATGAGAGCCGCCAACGGCGAACTGTTTTTTGGAGGCATGAACGGTTTCAACAGTTTTTTTCCCGAAGAAATTGCGGTAAATAAAATTGCACCCGTCATACAAATTACCCAATTTAAACTTTTCAATGTGTTGCAAAACAAGAAGTTGAGAGATGGCGACACTTTGGTTTTACGATTTGACGACAATGTATTTTCGTTTGAATTTGCTGCGCTCGACTTCAACAACCCTTCGAAAAGCAAATACCGCTATATGCTTCAGGGCTACGACGACGACTGGATCAAAAGAGATGCCGGGCAGCGTTATGCCGAATACGCCAAGGTAAACCCCGGCACTTATCACCTTATCATAAAAGCCTCAAACAGCGATGGTTTTTGGAACGAAAAAGGCGTCACGCTTACCGTTATCATCAAGCCGCCTTGGTATGGAACATGGTTTTTTAAGTTTGCAGTAGCCTTTGTGTCAATTTTTCTGATCTACCTCATCATCTTTATCCGCATGAAAGCGATACGTCGAAAACACGAGGCCGATTTAAAGTTTGTAGCCTTGGAGCGGCAGCTTTTTGCGCTGGAACAGAAAGCTTTGCAGCTTCAGATGAACCCTCATTTTTTGTTCAACTCGCTCAACAGCATACAAAGTTTCATTGTGAATAACGACATGAACAACGCCATTTACTACCTGTCGAAATTTTCACAACTGATGCGGCGCACGCTGGCCAACTCGCGCGAAAGTTATGTGCTCCTTCGCGACGAGCTGCAAGCCATCGAACTGTATGTGGAAATGGAAAAACTGCGGTTTGCCGGAAAATTCGACTTTGTGCTCGATGTTGATCCCGACATTGACGACGGATTTATCGAAATTCCGCCCATGATTATTCAGCCATATGTGGAAAACGCTATTCTTCACGGCCTTATGCACAAAAGCGAAAAAGGCAAATTGGATATTAGGCTTCGTTTACCAGGCGACAACCTCCTTGTTGTGATTGAAGATGATGGAGTAGGGCGTGAGCGGGCAGCCGAAATCCGCCGCGAATCGGGCATCGAACGAAAATCGAGAGGAATGTTAATCACCGGCGAACGTTTAGATATACTCAACCAATACACCAAAGACACCTATACCGTTAGGCTGATCGACCTTGCCGATACTGACGGAAAAGCCTGCGGCACAAGGGTAGTCATTACAATTCACGCCAACATCAACTGAGGCCGGCAGAAATAAAACAACATGCATTGAAGCAGAAATCTTAATATTGCAAAAAAGAAAATATGATACGGAGTATTATTGTTGAAGACGAAGTAAAATCGCGCGAAACCTTAAAAGGCCTTCTCAGTAGATTTTGCCCCGATGTAATGGTGGTAGCCGAGGCGGGCGGCGTTCAACAGGGCCGCGAACAAATTGGCAAACATAAGCCCGATCTGGTATTTCTCGATATCGAAATGCCCGACGGAAGCGGCTTTAGACTCTTGGATCAGTCGGCACCGGTTGATTATGATGTGATTTTTACTACCGCCTTCGACCAGTTTGCCATCAAAGCCATACGCTATGCAGCGCTCGATTATTTGCTCAAACCTATCGTCCCCGAAGAGCTGCAGGCTGCCGTTGAAAAGGTGAGAAATCACAAAGAAAAGAAAAACAACATGAAAAATTTCGAGGTGCTGCTCAACAACATAAACCCTGAAAAAATTGAACAAAAAAAGATTGTGCTTTCAACGGTCGAAAAAATACATGTGGTTGAGGTGAATACAATACTCCGTTGTGAATCAGATAATTACTACACTCACTTTTATTTTGTTGACGGCCGCCATCTACTCATCAGCAAAACATTAAAAGATGTTGAAGCCCTGCTCGAAGGCGGAAATTTTATCCGGCCGCATAAGTCGCACCTGATCAACATCCGCCACATTCAAAATTTTAGCCGCGACGAAGGCGGTGTTATTACTTTAACAAGTGGCGATAAAATTCCCGTGTCGCGCAGAAAAAAAGAAAAAATTCTCGAAATCATCCACAACCTCTAAGCTTCGGCCTAAAGAAACACTTTTGGCCGGACAGATATCTTTTGCCGCTTACCGGTTTTTTTGTACTTTTAGCGCATAATTTTTTTTTTTTTTGAACGATGGAAGATCTCATTTATGTTCTCTTGGTTGTTGTATGGCTCATTTTTTCGGTAGCCAATGCCAAAAAGAAAAAACAACAGCAGGCAGCCCCCACCAATTTGCCGAAAAACCCGTTTGAAGATATTCTGGAAGAATTTCTTCCAAAAAACCCGAAAGTTGAAAGCCAAGATTACGACCTTGATTATCAGGTTGTAAGCCCTGTTGAAACAAGCAATCCGAGCCCCGAAAGCCTCGAAACGCTGCGTCCTATGGGGGCATACGATGCTTTTACGGGCGAATGGAAGGTAGATTCGTTTATTGAGGACTACGATTCCTATTTTCAACAGGGGAGCGAGATCGGCTCAAAAGAGCAAAATGATGAAAATCCCATTGTAGAAATCAAGGGCGCACACCCCTTGCGAAGTCGCTTCAATTTGCGTCAGGCCATCGTTTACCAAAGTATTTTGCAGCGCCCCGATTTATAGACCCGACGGCATTTTTGTTTCTTTTTTAGCCTTTCCTTGTTTTTTTGTTAAGGAATGTGAAAATCTTTCTATCTTTACCGACCTTTAACGCACATTATAGAATAGTATAACATAATTTGTTCCAGTATGTTAAGAAAATTACTAATTACCCTGGGTATAATATTGAGTGTCACCACTTTAACCTATGCCCAACAGGGAAGATTGCAGGGAAAAGTTTATGAAAAGGGGAGCCGGGAACCTATCTCGTTTGCCAACATTATTCTCGAAAATGGGGGTACAATTGTAGGGGGAGCCACTTCTGACTTTGACGGAAACTATGTAATTAACCCTATTCCCCCCGGAAAATACGACCTCAAAGCAACTTTTGTGGGCTACAATCCGGTGCTTGTTAAAGGAATTTCGATTCCGGGAAACCAGATTACTTTTTGGGATGTTGTGATGGTTGGTACTTCGATTGACCTTCAAACGGTAGAAGTAATCGAGTACAAAGTGCCGCTGATTTCGAAAGACCAGACCACCAGCGGGGCAAGCGTAACTTCTGAAGAAATTAAAAAGATGCCTAACCGTTCGGCCGATGCTGTTGCCGCTACTGTTGGAGGTGTTTTCTCTTCAGACGGTGAGCGCGGCAACGTGCGTGGAGCCCGCTCCGATGCAACCGCCATGTACATTGACGGAGTTCGCGTTATCGGTAACAGCAGCGTGCCCCAATCGGCCATCGAACAGGTTGACGTTATCCTTAGCGGTACGCCGGCACAGTATGGCGACGCCACGGGAGGCATCATCAGCGTTACCACCAAAGGACCCTCACGTAAATTCGGCGCAGGAGTTGAGTTTGAGACATCCGAATTTTTAGACGCCTTTGGCCATAACCGACTGGGATTCAACATACAAGGGCCACTCATTAAAGGCAAGAAAAGAGAAACCGCACTCTTAGGATTCTTCGTTGCAGGCGACCTTAGGTATTCGCGCGATGGCGCGATCTCCGGAATCGGCTATTATAAAGCCACCGACGCCACCCTTCAAAGCCTGATTGATAATCCGCTTAGGCCAACAGGTCTTGGGTTTGGAACTTACCGCAATGGAGAGTTTATCCGCAAAAATGATCTGGAACTCACAAAATATTCGATGAATAC
>CAYYDS010000088.1:8840-10555 GCA_964470665.1 uncultured Lentimicrobiaceae bacterium | reverse complement strand
CAAAAGGTTGGAAAGCGACCAGTTGATCTTTGTGCGGTAAACGGCCACAATCACACTAAAAACCGTAACGCCGGCTGCCGGCAAACTGGCCGAATACGAAGCAATTTGGCCGATGATCTGAAAACCTTCAGGCTGAACAAAATCCATATAAAGGTGATGAAAAAAGGCCGTAAGAATAAAAATAAGGGTAAAATTCCAGGCCAATGCCACATACCAGGTGGTTTTCCATTTTGGCCGGCCGCCAATTTCGGAAAACAGCTCGTAAAGTACGGCCAACCCAAGATACAGCATTTCGTTAGCTATCGTATGCCCAAAGAAATAGGTAAGATTTTTCATCAGCAGGGCGTCGTTTACAAAACTGCCTTTCGAATAGTATTCCGCAAACGAAAGAGCCAATAGGATTACCGCGGCGAGTAAGCATGTTACAATGCCCACAAGGCTGATCATCGAAATGAGTACGAAGGGCGGAGTTTCGGTTTTAGGGTTTTTCGAAAAATGCTGCCAGGCAAATACTTCGCGAAGCGAATATTTTTTTAACAACGAAAGCATCAGGCTTAGGCACCACACAAGCCAGCCCACACCCAAAACCGTAAGCGAAACGTAAAACATGGGCGTGGCCCAGCTTTTCCACATCACCTTGAATGGAAGGGGGTAAAGAAAGGTCCAACCGGCATGAAAACGGCCGACAAAAGTTGAAGCCCAAAGCAACAAAACGCCTGTAACCGTCATGACAAAGGCAAAGATATTTACACGATAATTCGTTTTTACATAGCGCTCCATAATAAAATTAACAGCCATCATGCCGGCAACAAACCAAATGCCAATCATCGTCAGGCCGTGAACGGTCATATCAGTATAAAACGTTATGGGCGAAACTGTTATCCATGCGCTCTGATTGAGTCTCATGATGATGCCGAGAGTGATGGCCACAACAAACAAGACCAAAACGGTAACGACCCAAAGTGCAGTGATTTTATTAAAACGTTTTGTTTCCATGATATCTTCTATTTAACGGTTAATGTTGTTTTCATGGCCTGATGAGCCATTCCGCAGTATTCAAGGCAAAAAACGGTATAAGTCCCCGGTTCGGAAAACTTCCACCTCAAACGGTTTACATAGCCGGGCATGGCCTGAGTTTGCGCAATAAGCTCGTTTTGTGGATTGTAGATGGCAAAACCGTGATTGACATCGAGGCTGGTTACCCGAAACTCAACCAACTCATTGGCATTTAGCTCTATCGAAGCTTCGCCTACCGGACTTGCCGGATCAATAGCCTGATACGACATGACATAGTAAAACTGGCGGGCCGCCACATAAACTACCTTCGAAGGCTGAACCCCCGAAAACAGAAAATAAGGCGACTTCGGAATAGTAACCGAAGCAAAAATGGCCAGAATCACAAACAAAATCAGGATAAACCAAAAACGCTTTTGCAGCGCATTAGCCATCCCCGTTTGCTGCCCCAAAGCCTGCCTTGAAGAGAGAAACACAAATAGAAAAATGCCTGCAAGAAATGCCGCAAGCACAAAAAACAATAACAGAATGGAATACTGCATAACGATGCGTGTTTTTTAGTTAAAATCAGTTAGTAAGAGATGTTTTTATTTCCGTATTTCGGTAAATAAAAGGTTAAATTAGGAACCTGTAACAATTCAAAAGCGCAAATGCCTCTTTTTTAACAAAATAATAAGAAAATACCTGCAATTGCGTCCTAA
>CAYYDS010000088.1:0-8830 GCA_964470665.1 uncultured Lentimicrobiaceae bacterium | reverse complement strand
TTTGTTAACACTCTAAACCTTTAGATGATGTCGTATTACTTTTCAAAAATTCTCAGCGCCGGTTTAGCAGAAGCACGCAACAGGGTAGAGGCTGCTTTAAAAGAAGAAGGCTTCGGTATTTTGACGGAGATAAATGTTCAGGCTACCCTAAAAAACAAGTTGGATGTAGATTTTAGGCCTTACATCATTTTGGGCGCCTGCAATCCGGCGTTTGCGTACAAAGCGCTTCAGTCGGAAAAATACATCGGCACCATGCTGCCATGCAATGTAATTATGCAGCAAACGGAAGACGGAAAAGTGGAAATTTCGGCTGTTGATCCGGTCGCATCCATGCAAGCCGTTGAAAATCCGAATTTGGCCGAATTAGCTTTCGAAGTGCAGGAAAAAATGAAGAGGGCGATCGAAAAGCTTTAGAGCTTTGCCCTAATTACTTTCCTCGCCCTGAGCTACCGGGTATTTGGCCGGCAAAAACATCAAAACCACAAAGGTTAGAAACGCTATCACGGTCATTGCGCCATATACGGTGTGTGACGCAGCGTAAAAAGCGTTTTTCAGATAATTGCCTGTTTGGATGTCGAGATGCCCTGATTGCAATGCATCAATTACGTTATTAACTTCGGCAGGCAGCTTATTTTGGAGCTCTGCGGGTGCATTGTGCAGCTTTGAACCCATTGCAGTATTAAAAATTCCGCCCAAAATAGCTGCACCTATGCTTTGGCCTTAATAACGCGAAAACATATTGCCGCCTGTTACAACGCCTCTTTGTTTCCAAGGCACGATTGACTGTATGCCCACTAAGGTAGGAGTGGAGAGTAAGCCAAATCCGGCGCCCAAAAACACATGATTGGCCACCAACATCCAGGGCGATACCTCATAAGGGGTCAACACAAACCACAGCGCTGCCAGCGCAATAATAGCCGCGCCGATGGCTGCTGTATTTCTAAAACCAATTTTAAGGTATGCGCGGCCCGAAAACGAAGAAGCAACCGGCCAGCCAATCGTCATACTACCTAAAATGAGCCCGGCAGCAATGGCGTCCACGCCCAACACCGATTGCGAAAATACCGGAAGATACATGCTCGGGCCAATCATGATGGCGCCCATGCCAATCATGGCAATATTTGAGCCGGCTAAAATTTTATTGCGCCAGATCCAGTCGGGCATAATGGGTTCGGGGCTGCGCTTTTCGAAACGAATCGTCGCATACAGCAACGAAAGCGACAATATCCCTATAAATATGCCGGTTGGCGAAAACCATGGCCATGCCTGCCCCGACTGCATCAATGTGAATATCAATATTATACCCGAAATAAGCATGAGCCCCGCCCCTGGAAAATCGAGATGATGTTTCTTTTTTTCTATTTTTTCCTTCAAAAATAAAGTCAGCAAAAAAATTGCGATAACTCCAACCGGCAGGTTAATAAAGAAAATCCACCGCCAGGAAACGTATTCGGCTAAAAATCCGCCAAGCGACGGGCCCAAAATAGCCGCCATGCCCCAAACACTCGAAAGCCAACCCTGAATAACCGCTCTTTCGCGAACCGAGTAAAGATCGCCGGCCAAGGTGTTTACGGTAGCCATGATGGAGCCTGCGCCTAAGCCCTGTATGCCGCGAAACAGAATAAGTGACTGCATATTCCACGAAGCTCCGGCCAAAGCCGAGCCAATGAGAAAGATGATGGTTCCGTAGATGAGTACGGGTTTGCGCCCAAAAAGATCGGCTAATTTCCCATATAGAGGAATAGTAACCGTTTGCGCTAAAAGATACACCGAGTAAACCCAGCTAAATAAAGCAAAACCTCCCAAATCGCCAACAATGCTCGGTATCGCCGTAGAAACAATGGTGGTATCCATTGCCGCAAGCATGGTGGTAAACATCAAGGCGGCTAAAATCCAGCTTCTACCCGTAGGGTTTTTATGTGTAATCGTAGCGGAGCTCATTTTAGAATGAAGAGTAAAATAAAGGGGCAAAAATACCTGTTTTAAGGAAAATAATGCATTTCAACCCATTTTCGGTTTCATCCAACCAATTAAGGGTTTATTCGCTGTTTGCACATGCCCTCCATACGAGTGCCTTAAGCATCCTTTAAAAACTCATTGCAAAAAACAATCCCCGAAGCGTATTTTAAATATGGCTTTTTTTGGAATGATCGCGCTAAAGCAATAAAAAAAGAGAACCATAGTACTACGGTTCTCCTCAATAACTGTTTTAATTCTGTGTTTAGGCCTCCAGCTGACGGAGTGCGGCTATTTTGCCGCTACGCTCTGCGTTACTTCTGCCAACACTTTTGTTGTAAACGCAATATTGTCGGCAATGGGGCAACGGCGTTCGATTTCATGAAGAAGTTCTTGTTTTTCATCTTCCGTAAGATCAGCATCAATCTTTACAAATGTGCGGATTTCCGTAAATCCGGCGCGGCCTTCTGTGGTTTTGCCAAGCAGAAAATCTTTGTCAATATCACCCTCGGTGCGGGCTTCAACGCGGCGCAGCTGAATGTTGCGTTGTGAGGCAATAATGCGTGCCAGCGTGCAAACACAGGCCGAAAGGCTCGCCAGGAAAACTTCTAAAGGATTGGGACCGGCATTGTTGCCACCTCCGGCAATGGGCTGATCAATAATAAATTGGTGCGAAGTGTTCACATCAATTTTGAACCCTTCATTGAGTACGGTACTTACGCTAACTTTTGAAATAGCCATAATAAAAATCTTTTAAGCGCGCCCATTCACTATTTTTTGATTGAAAGAAAGGGGGCGCATTCCTATTTCCTCAATCCGGTACAAAAATAAGTAATTTATTTTATTTGTGAAATTATTAACATTATTTTAGAATCAAAACAAATAGAATGGTGAAAAGGGTTCAGGTGGGTAGCGATGTTAACTCCAGAGTGTTTATTAGTTAACAATTGGGTTAGTATTTTAAGTGCGGGCAGAAAAATGATAGCTTCCGTTCTTTTTTATCAACACAAGGTTAAATAAAATCGTAAAATAAAGCCCTTATGGTTTTCGTTTATTACTTTTCGCGCACTCTTATGAGTTATCAAGATCAAGTATCTTTGTGTAAAATAATAACTGAAAAGCAGCAAACGGCTCAAACATGATGAACGAAGTTGAAATAAAACAGATCAACGAAGTCTATTCGAAACTGCTTGAACAACAGCAGTATGAAGCCGGAGGCCCGGATTATTCCATCCTAGAGCGGCATAAGCCAAACCTGCAGCAACTGGCCGGAATTGGAAACTGGGCAATCAGTGTTTTTGACCTTTATCAGAAAAAACATGTCTTCAATTCTTTTAATATCGGTGAGATGCTGGGGTACAGCCTTAGTGATTTTCAATCGTCAGAGGATAATTTTTTGGATTCAAAAATCCATTCGGAAGATTATATCGTCCTGATGAAGAATGGGATAAGCCTGTTGAAGTTCTTTCAGAATATTCCCTCTGCTGAAAAAGTCAACTACAAGCTTGTCAGCGAGTTTCGGGTATTAAATAGCAACAATCATTATGTCCGCGTGATTGAGCAGCAGCAGGCGCTCGAAATTACAGCCAGCGGCAGTTTGTGGTTAGCATTAAGCATTTTAGATATTTCGCCCAATCAGAAAAAGATGGATGAAAGCGCCGTATGTGAGTTGCTGAATTTTAAAACGGGTAAAACCGTGCCTTTTACCGGTGCAGAAAAGCCGGTTCTGGCGCTTACCCACCGCGAAATCGAAGTTTTAAAACTGGTAAAGGACGGATTGCTGAGCAAGGAAATATCGGATAAACTGTCAATTAGCATTCATACCGTGAACACCCATCGCCAGCGGGTACTTGAAAAATTAGGCGCCGGCAATTCGATGGAGGCGGTGGCGCTCGCTTCAAAACTGGGGCTCATTTAGCGCATTATACTGATAAATCAGTATTGAATCGGGAAAAATGCCTGACTAATTTAGCAACATAAAAGCCGGTATTTATGTTGCGTATCTTCTCTTTTTTTTCTTTGTTGTTGATGGCTGTTCAGTTATTCGGACAGCAGCCTGTACAAACCATCCGCGGTACTGTTACGGAAGAAGCTGTCGGTTTTCCCCTGCCTTATGTGAGTGTGATGGTTCGGGGCACGGCATTGGGGGCGGTAACCGACGAAAAAGGGAACTTCGTTATTAAAAATGTTGCCATAGGCCGCTACAATATCGCGGTAACCTTTGTCGGATACGAGCCTGTGATTCTGAGAGAAATACAGGTAGCCTCTTCCCGTGAAGTGGTATTGAACATCAAGATGAAAGAAAAAATCACCACGCTTAAAGAAATCATCGTTCGTTCAAAAGTGAACAAGGAACAGTCGCTTAATACGATGGCAACTGTAAGCGCCAGGATGCTGAGTGTGGAGGAGGCCCGCCGTTTTGCCGGTGGTTTTGACGACCCTGCCCGATTGGTTTCAGCTTTTGCAGGAGTTACGGGCAATGTAGGCAACAACGCGATTGTGGTGAGGGGCAATAGTCCGCAATCCCTGCAATGGAAGATGGAAGGTGTAGAAATATCAAATCCCAACCACTTCGCCGATTTATCGGCTTTTGGAGGTGGCGCCCTAACTGCTCTGAGCGCGCAGTTGCTCGCAAACAGCGACTTCTTTTCGGGAGCCATGCCCGCCGAATACAGCAATGCCTTATCGGGCGTATTTGACATTGCTATGCGTAGCGGGAACAATCAAAAGCACGAACACACCTTTCAGCTCGGTGCAATAGGTATTGATGCAGCTTCGGAAGGGCCTTTCCGCAAAGATGGGAAAGCCTCATATATCTTCAACTACCGCTATTCAACCCTGGATTTGATGGCACCCGTTTTGCCCGATGAAGCGGCTGGTACAAACTATCAGGATTTGTCGTTTAAACTCAACTTCCCTAGCGGGAAAACCGGAACATTCTCACTGTGGGGAATAGGACTGCTTGACCATTCCGACGCGTTTGCAAAGCAGGATATCAAAAATTGGGAGTACGATAAGGATAGAGAAAACTTACATGCAGACCAGTTTATGGGAGCCGCAGGACTCAGCCACCACATTTTGCTGAACCGCAAACAATTTTTGAAAACCACCATTGCCACTACCACGAATGGAATCGAGATGCACACCGACAGAGTGGACAGCACCTTTAATCCCTTTCCTAAGAATAAAATCAATAGCAAATATTACAACTTCGTCCTGAATTCGTTTCTCAACACCCGGTTCAGCGCGAAGCATACCAATAAAACGGGCTTTGTGGCAACAAACATGCACTATTCCATCTTGCTGAAAGATTCAAAAACCGGAACATCGTTAAAAACACTTGCTGATGAAAAGGGAAGCAGCACTTTGGTTTCTGCTTTCAGCAGTTCGATGATTAGCCTCAGCGACAATATAAAACTGAATCTTGGCCTTGCCGGACAATGGTTTACCCTGAACAACAGCTTTTCGGCTGAACCGCGCGCCGGAATTAGCTACCGCTTTGCCCACTCTCAAAATCTGAGCTTTGCCTACGGCCTGCACAGCCGCTTAGAACGGCTGAACTACTATTTTGTTAAAGATAGTCTGACCCGGACAAGCCTCAATAAAGACCTTGGATTTACCAAAGCGCACCATTTTGTGCTGGGCTACGGCCTCAGCACCTCCGAATTTACCCACCTGAAAGTAGAGCTTTATTACCAGCATTTGTATCATGTACCCGTAAAGCCTGGTACCTCTTTTTCGTTAATCAACCAGCAAAACGATTGGTTTTTCGATGGAAAACTTGAAAATTCGGGGAAAGGGAGAAACTACGGCCTGGAACTAACTTTTGAGAAGTATTTGTCGCGGGGCTATTACTATTTGGCTACAGCTTCCCTGTTCAGCTCACGCTACCGCGGAGCAGACGGGCTGTGGCGCGACTCGCGCTATAACCGTAATTTTGCACTCAATTATCTGATCGGCAAAGAGTGGCAATTGGGCAAAAACCAAAATAAAATTCTCAGCCTAAATGCGCGCATCAGCTTTCAGGGCGGAGACCATTATACCCCCGCAAACCGCGAATTGTCTGTAGCCCGCCGAAAGGTCGTTTTTGACGAAACAAAGGCTTTCTCGCTGCAATATCCCCCTGCTTTTACCAGCCATTTTACGGCAAGCTACAAAATTAATAAGAAGAAAATTGCCCATGAATTTGCCCTGATGATTATCAATCTCACACAATACAAGGAATATTTAGGATTTCACTACAACTACCACACCCAAACCGTGGATGACGACCGCGAAGCAACCTTTGTGCCCAATGTAAGCTATAAGATTGAGTTTTAAATTGTGTTGAACCTGTTCATCGGTGCTATTAGTTTTCTGTTTTACTGGATTGATAAATTAGAGATAAAGTTGGGGTAAAGTTGAGATTAAGTGGAGATTAAGGTGATTGGTGATTGGTGATTGGTACAAACTTTAAAGTATGGGCTTCTGTATGTTTCTCGCTGATTTACGCAAATTTAATTCCGCAGATTAGCGCTGATTTAGGGAGATTAAATTGGGATTAAGGTGATTAATTGCTGCCAACCATCAACAGATTTTTCGTTTTGTGAAAAATGACCCTTTGTGCGATAGAAGCAAAGTAGAAAACCAATTCCCTCTTTTTGGGAAGTCATTTGGGGACTTTTCTTAAACTATGTGCTTTTGCGTCTTAGCGTGAAACAAAGAGATTGATAAAGTGATTTAGTAGTTTTACGTATTCATAATATTGATTCTCTCAAGAATAAAACCTTTGCACCCTAATTTACAAAAACAAGAATTGCTTATATTTACCGCTTTTAAAAGCGAATCCTCAAACAATGTTGCTTTGATAAGTCATTGGCAAAAGAGTTGAAAAGTTAAACCCGGATTACATACAATCAACACAACTTTTGATCTGAAAAATCCGATTAAGGATAAAGTAAGCCCGTACATAAGTTTTGGCCCGCTATTTGATTAGCTGATCGGCTACAGCAACGACTTTGATAAGTTAAATGAAATTAGTGCAAAAAAATATCCTTCCGGATTGATTTTGGGCGCCGGGATGAAGTACAGCTATGCTAAAATCTAATCTGGGTTTTGGCAGATTATTTCTTTAATTTTAATAAAAAAGCCGATTGCCCGGCAAAAAGCGAAAGCTTTGGCGAAAAAGTTGAGGATCATACTACAACTTTTCATTTAACAATTGGATATAAACTTTAAAAAAATACGGATGCCGGCAAATGGGCATAAAACACAGCAGGATCAAATTTGAATGACAATCCCGGATTAAGCTATGCGTCTTTGATTTCTGCTAAAAAAAAAACTGAATATGTCTCTTTTTCAACTTTTTCGATCTGTCAGGCCTTTTGTAAAACCCTACCGCTGGCTTGTTGCCGGAACGCTCTTGCTTACGCTGATTGGTTCTTTTGCCGCACAGGTTAATGCCATCATCCTCAAATATACGGTGGACGAGGTTAACGATCTGGTGTCGAATCACAAAGGGCTGAAAGAGGGCCTTAACATTCTGCTTTTCATATCTATTGTGCTGATTAGCAAAGAGCTCATCAATGCATTTATTGTTTTCGGGCAGAAGTTTTACGGCGAGAAACTGAGGATTTATGTATCGCGCGATCTGGCAGATAAGGTAGTCGAAAAAATCCTGAGTTACCGCATGGCTTTTTTTACGGCCGTTGATAATGAAAGCGGGAAACTGCAAACCCGCATTGATATGGGCATATCGAGCCTTACGCGCCTAGTTCAAAATTTCTTTATCAGCATATTGCCGTTGTTTGCCAATTCGTTTATCGCACTGTTTTTGATGTTCAGAGCTAATTTTTGGGTGGGTCTGGTAGGGTTGTGCATCATACCGGTTTACATTTTTATCATTGTTCTTCAAGCCCGGCAGCTAAGCGGCTGGAGAAGAAAAATGCGAAAATTTCGCGAAACAAAAAGTCATGGCATCATCAACATCATCGAATCCATTACCGTCATAAAATCTTTTAACCGGGAAGATATTGAATGGAAGAAGCAAAACGATATTCAGTACGACATGACTGAAAATCAGCTAAAAACCCAAAAAACCGGCTTTGTTTTCAACAGCGCCAAATCGTTTGTCGAGCAAATCGGAATTGTCATTATCATCATACTCACTGCCTATTTTGTGCTTCAGGGCACGATGAGCATCGGAATGATCATGTTCCATATTCTTCTTTTCAACAATGTGTCGGCTCCTATCGGGCAGCTGCATCGTATTTTCGACGATATGAACGACGCCCTTATTTATTCAGAAAGTTTTTTCGACGTTCTGCATGCCGATAAAGAAATTGAACATTCGGGTTCCTACCGGCCGTCGTCCATCAAAGGGCATTTCGAGCTAAAAAACGTTAGTTTCGCCTATCCAAACGGCACCCGGGCGCTGCAAAAAATCAATATGCAGATAATGCCGGATAAAATCACAGCTTTTGTTGGGCTGAGCGGGGCCGGAAAAAGTACGGTTATCAATTTGCTCGACAAGTTTTATGAGCCTTCCGATGGCGAAATCCTGCTGGATGGGGTTCCGCTTAAAGAATACGATACCCGTGCTTTGCGCCAAAATATCGGGCTGGTTTTGCAGAAAAACCATATTTTTTCGGGAAGCATCGAAGACAATATCCGGTATGGAAATCCAAACGCAAGCATGGAAGAGGTGGTTGAGGCAGCCAAAAAAGCTTATGTCTATGATCAGATTATGGAATTGCCCAACCAATTTCAAACCAACGCCACACAATTATCGGGCGGGCAGCAGCAGCGCATTGCCATTGCAAGGATGTTTATAAAAAACCCGCCCATTATATTTCTGGATGAACCTACGGCCAGCCTCGACGCAGTGGCAACCGAA
>CAYYDS010000087.1:0-10570 GCA_964470665.1 uncultured Lentimicrobiaceae bacterium | reverse complement strand
GTGCCCTGCGTGTTTCATCAGACGCGTGCCCCGCGCGTTTCATCAGACGCGTGCCTAGCGTGTTTCATCAGACGCGCGCCTTGCGCGTTTCATCAGACGCGTGCCCTGCGCGTTTCATCAGACGCGTGCCCCGCGCGTTTCATCAGACGCGTGCCCTGCGTGTTTCATCAGACGCGTGCCCTGCGTGTTTCATCAGACGCGTGCCCCGCGCGTTTCATCAGACGCGTGCCCTGCGTGTTTCATCAGACGCGTGCCTAGCGTGTTTCATCAGACGTGCGCCTTGCGCGTTTCATCAGACGCGCGCCTCGCGTGTTTCATCAGACGCGTGCCCCGCGCGTTTCATCAGACGCGCGCCCTGCGCGTCTCCGGATGCGTGCTCTGGGTACTTTCGCTTAATCAAAGGCCGGTTGTACTAAAAGTTTACACCAAAAACCGGTGGAATTTCTATAAAGCCGGCCCTACGAAGGGCAATGTTTTTTGTTTTTTTAAAGATCAAAATTTATATCGCATTAATTTTTTGCCTTTTCAGGGCTTTATCATTTCTTTTTTTTACGGATTTGTGGCCGGGTTGCATGCCGAGCTTTCGGGCAATAAGCCTGATTTCGATTTGCAAGACGGATTATTTAAAATGCTTTAGAGCTTCAATTTGAGCAAAATGACTAATTTTGCAGCCAATTTAACTTAATACACTATTTTTTATGGCTACTACTGCCGATTTTCGGAACGGACTGATTATTGAATTTAACAACGATTTGTATTCTATTGTTGAATTTCAGCATGTTAAACCCGGTAAAGGTGCTGCTTTTGTACGCACCCGCCTTCGTAACCTTAAAACCGGAAAGATGCTTCCCAATACTTTTCCGGCAGGCGTAAAGATTAATATTCAACGTGTTGAACGCAGGCCCATGCAATATCTTTACAACGATGGCACCGACTATTTTTTTATGAACAACGAAACTTTCGAACAAATTCAGATAGCCAAAGAGCTGATCAATGCGCCCGAGTTTTTGAAAGAAGGCAGCGGCGTTGAGATCATGTATCACACCGATACCGATTCGGTGCTCACCTGCGAATTGCCGGTTAGTGTTGTGCTCGAAATTACATATACCGAACCAGGCGAAAGAGGTAATACCGCCACCAACGCCATGAAAGACGCTACTGTTGAAACCGGCGCCACAATTCGCGTTCCGCTGTTCATCAACATTGGCGACAAGGTTAAAATAAACACGGCTGAAGGCAGCTATTCCGAGCGGGTAAAAGAATAACAACCATTTATAAACCCGGCCAGATGGACTTTATTCCTCCCATGCGGTTAGACGAGTTGGCGGCGATTATCAATGCAGACTTCGATGGCGATCCGGCATTTTTGATAAGCGGACTCAATGAAATCCATGTTGTTAGGCCGGGCGATATCACCTTTGTTGATCATCCGAAATATTATGCCAAAGCGCTGCAATCGAAGGCCTCGGCAGTATTGATCAATCAAAGGGTGGAAAAGCCGGAAGGCAAAGTGCTGCTGTTTCACGAGAAACCTTTCGATGCTTTTGTGGAAATGGTGTTGTATTTTAGAGCTTTTGAGCCCGCAACACACCACATTAGCCCAACTGCAAAAATTGGAGAAGGCACCGTTATTCAGCCCGGAGCTTTTATTGGCAACCATGTGGTAATCGGGAAAAATTGCATTATCCATGCCAATGCAAGCATTTATGATCATTCGGTTTTGGGCAACGAAGTAATTGTTCACGCCAATAGCGTGATTGGTTCTGATGGCTATTATTTTCAGCGCCGTGCCGAAGGGTTTGTAAAATTTGAATCGGGCGGGCGCGCCGTGCTGCACGACAAGGTGGAGGTTGGCGCGCTTTGCGCCATTGATCGCGGAGTAACAGCCGATACCATTATCGGCAAAGGAACAAAACTCGACAACCATTGCCAAATTGGCCACGACACCGTTATTGGCGCCAACTGCCTAATTGGCGCGCATGCTGCAATTGCCGGAGTAGCCTTGATTGAAGACGACGTGATCATCTGGGGCAGGGTGGCCATAAACAAAGATCTGGTGATAGGAAAAGGAGCGGTGATTTTGGCCACATCGGCTGTTGACAAAAGCCTTCAGGGCGGAATCACCTATTTTGGAACTCCGGCCGAAGAAGCCAGAAAAAAATGGCGCGAAATGGCAGCCATCAGGCAGTTGCCAGAGATAATTAAAAAGTTGAAATAAAAAAAGAGGCTTAGGCCTCTTTTTTTATTTCAAAAGCCGTTTCTTCAGCTTTTACCTTAACTTCCGTTTCAAAGAGGCTGTCGCCATAAATATCCATCACCACAATCATGGCCATACATGCCCAAACGGGCACGGCCAGCTTTTCGGTATCTAAAAAATTGTTTAGCAAACCATGCACAAAATAACTTACTAAGGCAAGGGTTGCAGAAAGACTGATGATTTTTGCTTTGCGAAGGCTGTTTTTATGGAATGCTTTTATTCCTCGATTCAGCATTACGCTCACAAGAATGAAAACGATGATCATGCCGGGCAATCCCATTTCGCTCAGTGGCCCAATGTATTCGCTGTGTGCATTGCCTTTGTCGCCCACGTTGGTGCTGATGATGGTTTTTTCTTTCGACCGTTGAAATGGCCCATATACAAATTGATAAGTGCCCGGCCCCCAGCCAAAAACAGGGCGTTCGTTATATAGGCGCAAGGCAGCCTGCCAACGATTGATCCGCTCCAGATTGGAGGCATCCGACGAGATGTTGGAAATAGACTGTACGTGTTCCACAAAATCGGCTGAAGAATCTTGCTTGTTTTTCTCCAAAGCATCAAAAATCTGATGTTGAAATGTGAAAAACAGGGTAAACAAGGCAACAAATGAGATGATTACCCAGCGAAATCGTATGCGCAATAAAACGAGAATAAGCACGCCAAACGCGGCTATGATGCTGATCCAGGCTGCTCGGCTAAGCGATAAAAGGGTGGCCATGGCTAAGATTGCAATCATGGCAATTACAAAAAAGCGTTTCCATTTGCCAAGCCCGGGCATAAAAAGATATCCAGTAGTAAGAATCAGAAATATGGATAAAGCTGCTCCATAGGCTGTATGGTCGTTGTAGAGGGGCGACATCACCCAGTGCGCCGATTTTTCGCTAAACCCAAAGCTGGCATGGCGGATAATGGTATAACCAATCACAAAAATCAAACCGATATTGTAGAGCCAGATAAACCACGAAATATTTTCGGTTTTTTTAAAAACCAGTGCGCCAACAAAAAAAGCCGGAATCACAAACCACATACGAGCTACAAGGTATTTGGCCGAAATAAGGGGCATCTCGCTGGTAAAGGTTGTGATCAGTATCCAAAAAAACATCAGGTAGATCACCTTGGCTATCGGGTGGTAGGCAATTTGCTTGTCGTAGCTTCGCTCATGAAGCAGCTTCATCAGAAAAAGCGCCATTACTCCAAAAAGCATGGGCTCTACTGGCAGCGAAATGCCCAAACCCACCTCTAAGTCTTCAATGTTGATGGATAGAGGGGTAAGGAAGCTGATGAGCAGGATAACCTTGTCGATCGAAAAGATGTAAAGCAGCAAAACGCCAAGTACAATCGGAAGGGCAAAGGCCAGGTAGGTGTCTTTCTGCACAACAAAATAGAGGCTTACCGCCAAAAAAAAGGCAGAAAATAGATATACCCATGCTATTTTGATGCGCTCGGTCAAGATCGGAGCGGTATTAAGATTTGTTTCGTGCTGCAGCCGGGTTACGGGCGTCAATAACAAAAATGGCTAACAAAGCCAGCAGGAAGGCGCCAAAGGCCGATAATGAAACCACTATCCAGCGCACCGGGAAGGCTTTTTTGTCGGCCGGAAAAGGTTTGCTTATGACGTTTGAATAAGTGAGTTGGGCGTTGTAAAAACGCTGAGTTTGTTCGAGTTCGGTTTTCATTTCAACATAAGTGCGGGCTTCTCCTTGTATCATTTCGAGTAGGGTGAGCAATTCGCCGCCGTGCTTTTCAATGTTTTCTTTTAGCTCGAGCACGCCTTTGGTGTTAATGTTGGCGCCGTTGCTGCCGTAAACAGTTCGCAGATAGCCTTTCATAATTTCTTCCGATTGCGCGCTGTAGTCTATCAGACCGTATTCTCTTCCAAGAACCGAAAGCCGGTTTTGTAAACTGTCAATATGTCGTTTTTTGGATGCAAGCTGTAGCTCATACATATGGATCACTTCTAAAGATTTTCCTTTGTGCAGTAGGGCTATTTTCTGGTCGTAATACTTGAGTATTTGCATGGCCATATCGGCAGCCTGTTGCGGGTCTTTGTCTTTCACCAATATCGAAATGGCTTCATAAGGTGTTTTGCCTATTTTGATGTTTTGGTGATATTCGGTGAGCAATGCAGTTTGGTAGTATTTATAGGCAGGGTTGATTTTGTAATGCACTGCCAGGTTAAATTTGGCAATCATCGAATCCACAATATCCTGCGACTGAAGGATTTGAAGCATTTGTTCGGTTTCGCTTTCTTCAGAATAACTGTTGATGTTGGCCGGATATGCAATGGCTTCTGATTTATAGAGAGGCGTAATAAAGCGCGGTCCGGAAAAAACGGCTCCCGCTATTGCCCCCACAACGGCAATTACAGCAAGGTGTTTTCGCCATTTAAGCATCAGGTTGACAAATGAAGTGTTACTGAAATAATTGTCCATGATTTCCCATTTTTGCTGTTTGAGGGGTGTTAATGCGTTAAGTGTTCGTTGAATCCCGGCCCGGTTGGGGAGGGTAGTGCGGAATGAGATTTTTTTTTTAGTTCGGCATCCGAAAAACGGTCGAAAGCAATGAGGATTACAAACGACAAAAGAAGCGTAGAGAAGATGGCAATGAGCGTGATAAGCCAACGAATGGGGTAGGCTTTTCGTTCGGCTTCGTAGGCGTCGGTTACCACAAATTTGTGTGGAAGGTTTTGGGTGGCATCCACTTTGGCTTCCTCATATTTTGCTTTTATCTGCGACAGTTGCTTGCGTTCGTGTTCGAGCATGTCGCGCAGCGAAACATAGGAGCCGCCATGTTCGGCCAGCAAGGCAAGGCGCTGCTCTATGGCCCTGATTCCGGCGCTATTGTTTTTCGCCAGTTCCATTGCCAGCTGCTGGTTGAGCATTTCGGCCTGACTTTCGTAGTCGTTGATCCCTAAACGACGGATAGCATTTAGCGAGTCTTCCATGGCCTTCACCTGATCGCGCTGCTTGAAATATTCGTTCTCAACAATCAAAAAAGCTTTCGATGCCACTTCTTTTTGCATGCTGTTCATGGTCGAGTCGAAAAGCTCCGAAATGTCATTTGCAATTTGTGCTGCAAGTTTAGGATCTTTGTCGAGTACCGTGATTTTGACCGCCATGTATTCCGTCCGTCGAAATTTTATGCGACTTTCGTAAGTGTCATAAAGCTTTGTAAACTTGTATCTGGAGTTTTCGCCAATGCCGTAGTGCCCCAAAAGATCGTATTTGTTTATGATGCGGTCGCGGATTTTGTTTGAGTTTAAAATCTGCAACATGCGCTCGGTTTGTTCGTCTTCGCCAATTTCGAGCAGGTCTTTGTTCGAATTGAAATTGGTGTTTAACAGCACTTTCGAGATCGAGTTCGACGAAGTGGGGTAGAGGATAACCGTTGATTTATAGAGCGGTGTGATAAAAAAGGGTCCGGTAAAAAGCAACGACAACAAGGCGGTAGCTGCCACGATGATCAGGAGCGTTCGGCGATAGCGAAGAAATAGCGATAACAGGTTTAAACCTGTAAGGGAAATGTCATCCGTTGGTTTGCTTTGCACGCGAATGGATATTTAAGGCGTCAAAAATAAAAAAAAAAACAATGCTTCAAGCTTTTAATTATCGTTGGCAGTTGAAGCATTGTTTGACGGCGCTTTTAGCATTTTGCCATCAATAGATTGCCTATTCGAGGGTATATCGCAGCCCGGTATAAACGGTAATTCCGTTTATTGGCCCCCAAACCAATGAGGCGTCAAACTCGTTGCTAAAGGGCTTATCGGGCGAGAGTACCGGGTTTTTTTGCTTGAAATTGCTCAGGTTTTCGCCTCCTAAATACAGGCTCCACTTTTTGAAATTCTTGGTAATCTGAGCGTTAAAGATGGAATAAGTGGGCGAATATTGGTTTTGAGGCTTGATTTCAGCCTGATTTTCGCTTTGCGGAAGCCGTGTTTGCCCGTTGAATTGCCAGGTGCCATCAAACTGCCATCTTTTAAGGCGGGTAACGTATGACAGGCTTACCAATCCTTTGTGTTTATTGATCAGGGGTTTTGCTTTTACAACAGAGCCAAAATTCATGCGTACATCGTTTAGGCGGTAGGCAGCCGTAACATCGAGGCCGCGCAACAACTCGTAATTGGCTTCAATTTGCAGGCTGTTTGAAAACGAAACCCCATCGAGGTTGTAAATTTTTGTTTCGTTGATGTCCGAGTCGCGGTCAATAATCATCTGATTGACAAATGAGGTGCGATAGGCGTCAAAACTAAGGCTTAGCTCGCGGTTGCGAATTTCGAAATGCCTGCTAAGGTTGACGCCGGTATTCCAGGCTTCTTCCATGCGGGGTTTTGTAACAAATACGATGCGTCGCGATGAGGCCAACAGGCTGGTGTTTTCGGCAATTACATTGGGCGAGCGAAAGCCTTTTCCGACCGACGCGCGCAAGGTGGTTTGCTCGTCTATGTTGTAGCGAAGATGCAGGCGGGGCGTCACAAAAAATCCATATTCATTATGCCTGTCGGCCCTCAGGCCGGCAATAAAATTAAAAGTTTCGCCATTGCTAAAGGTGTATTGAAAGAAAGCTCCCGGAACAATTTCCCTGCGCTGAAAAATGCTGTCGTTCAAATTTTCATGATACGCATCATATACAAAACTAAGGCCGGTTGTAAAAGAATGGCGCGTATCTTTTATAAATGATTGATACAGCGCATTGAGGTAGTACGATTTTTGTCGGGCGTCGTAGGTTTTGAGCCCGAAAAACGAATTTAGCCGGTGATAGCTATACTTTTGCTGAATGCCGAGGCTGGTAGCCGGGCGGTTGGCTGCTATGAAACCGGTTTTTAGAAAGGCCTCTGCCCGCTCGGTGTGTATGCCAACGCCATAACCGTTGTTGGTGTCGCGAGCCTTGGTTTTGTCAAAACTCATCTGCCCGCCCGATCGGCTATCGCGCAAGGCTTTGATGCCAAATTGCGATTCAAAGTTTTTAGCGCTAAATGCCCAACGATTGAAAAAGTTGAGCTGGTTTCCTGTGGGCTCGTCTATAAAACCGTCGTGGTTAAGGTCGTGGGCCATGGCATTTATGCTGGCGTGCCCCAAGAGCATGGTCGAAAGGTGTGGGTTGATTTGAATTTTGGCATTAAAATTTCCTTCCGAACGCCCCATATGATTTTGAAAGAGGTTGATAAAAAGGCGCTCGTTGTCCGATGGCTTCTTGTATTCTACATTAATCTGCCCGCTGATGGATTCGTAGCCGTTGATTACCGAGCTCGTTCCTTTGGAAACCTGAATGCTTTGCATCCAGCTTCCGGGCACATACGTAAGCCCAAAACTGTTGGCTAAGCCTCGCATGGCCGGTATGTTTTCCATCAATATTTGGGTATAGCTGCCGGCTAAGCCCAGCATCTCAATTTGTTTGGCCCCCGTAACTGCATCGCTATACGATACATCAACGCTGGCGCTTGTTTCGAAGCTTTCCGAAAGGTTGCAGCAAGCCGCCTTTTGTAGTTCGCCCGAGGTTATCTGGGTGGTATTTACAGTGTTAATCCGCGATATATAGGCGGTTTTGGCGCGAACGGCCACTTCTACTTCGCTCAGCTCAATCAGGTTGCGCATTACATGCCGAAGCTTTGTGCCGGCATTGTGAACATGAAGGGTGTCGTTGGTGTAGCCCACAAAGCTGAAAACCAAATACATTGCTTCGCGGGGCTTTTGAATTGTAAAATGCCCGCTGGCATCGCTCGTAACACCGCGGGTGGTGCCGCTCCAGTATATGTTTACGCCCGGCAGGGCAATGCTGTCAGCGCCAACGCCCTCATAAACAATGCCTTCTACGGTTTGTGCCCGGCTTATAAAACCAAACAACAGTAAAGAAACGAAGAAAACAAGCTTTATGTTTAAAAAGAAAGAAAGATATTTTTTCATCAGTAAGTATGGTTTAAGTTTATTTGTTTGTCCGAATAAGCGATTTGTAAGGCTTTTTCAGATTGAATAACTTATTCGGATATAATTAATAATCAGCATATTACAACTATTAATTGTTGTATGGGTGCGACTAAAAAACTAAACCGCCTAATTTTAACTGATGAAAGAAGATTGAAATAAACTTGCCCGACAGAGGTGGAGGGTCGGGGGGCGAATAAATGCGAAGCGTAAATTTTTCGCCAATTTGTTCGCTAAGCCGGCAAACAGCTTTGTACATGACAATCGTGAAACCGTAAACAGCGTTTTTGAGTTGTGTTTTTTGCAACTCGATGTCGTTGAGGCCTTTGAGGTAAGTAATCTGGTCGTGGCAGCAATTTTTTTGACGCTCCTGAGGCTTGTCTTTTTTTGCGGTGCAACACTTTTTTTCTGCATTGCAGGTAGATTGGCAAGACGATTTATTTTCGGTATCGCAAGCTGTTTTAAAAGGTGTGAGGCTGGTTTTTTCGAAATGATTGGTTTCGCAATAATGACGATTTAAGGGAAGCCCTGCAGAGCTGGCCAAAACAAAAAAAGCCATGATGTGAATAAAAATAATTCTCAAAACCATTGTTTCATCAAATCGTGCCGCAAAAGTACTTCGAATTGGAAACATCAATCATTAACAAATTGTTAATAAATTAGGGCAGAGTGTTGGGTTGGTTTAGAAAATGTTTTTCGCAATTTTCACAATGTTATCCACTCGCCCCATGGTGTAAAAGTGGATTACGGGTACCTTTTCTGCCATCAATTCGCGGCATTGTGCAGTAGCCCATTCTGCTCCAAGCTGGCGCGCCTGTTTGTTGTCGCTGCATTTGAGCAGTTCTTTCACCAAGGCTTCGGGCAGGTCAATGTTGAAGGTCTGAGGCAGGGTAGCTATCTGGCCGGTAGAGCTGATGGGCTTAATGCCCGGAATAACCGGAACGGTGATGCCGGCTTGACGAACACGATTTAAGAAGCTGAAATAGCGTGCGTTGTCAAAAAACATCTGGGTAACAATAAATTCGGCGCCGGCTTCAATTTTCTTTTTCAAAAAATGGATATCCGATTCCATATTGGGTGCTTCGATGTGTTTTTCGGGGTAGCCGGCCACGCCAATGCTAAAATCGGTTGGCGTGGTGTTGAGCAAATCTTCTTCTAAGTAAATTCCCTTGTTGAGGTTGCTGATTTGTTTTACCAAATCGAGCGAATGGGCATGACCTCCCGGCTCGGGCTGAAAATACTTCATCGAAGGTTGTGGATCGCCCCTTACAACCAACATATTTTTGATACCCAGAAAGTTAAGGTCAATCAATGCGTTTTCGGTTTCCTCGCGTGTAAAACCCCCGCAAATGATGTGTGGCACCACATTGAGCCCGTAGCGATACATAATGGCGGCGGCAATGCCTACGGTTCCGGGGCGCTTGCGAATGGTTTTCTTTTCGATGAGGCCGCTCAGAAGGGTTTTGTAGGCAAATTCTTCTTGGTGGTAAGTAACGTTTACAAATGCCGGATCAAACTCGAGGAGCGGATCAATGGTGCTTTGGATGTTTTCGATGTTTTGCCCTTTCAAAGGCGGTAGCAGCTCAAACGAAAACAAGGTTCGTCCTGCCGATGCTTTGATGTGTTCCGGAACTTTTAACAGGTTTCGCATTTTTTTTCGTTTATTTATAGTTGAGGTGGGTGTTAAGCAGGCGTTCGGCTTCGTCGGTTGCAAGGTTTTTTCGAAGGCTATAATCGGCCAGCTGATCAGGTCCGATTTTTCCCACGTTGAAATACTGCGAATCGGGATGTGCAAAGTAGTATCCGCTCACAGCGGCTGTCGGGTACATGGCAAAATGTTCGGTAAGGCTTACTCCGGTGTGTTTTTCGGCTTCTAAAAGGTCGAAAAGGAGCCGCTTTTCAGAGTGTTCGGGGCAGGCGGGGTAGCCGGGCGCCGGCCTGATGCCCCTGTATTCTTCGCGCAGCATTTCGCTGATGCCGAGTTGTTCGCCCGGGGCATATCCCCAATAGTCTTTTCTTACCAATTGATGGAGGTATTCGGCGAAAGCCTCGCCTAAGCGGTCGGCAAGAATTTTGGCCATGATGGCGTTGTAGTCGTCGTTTTGCGACTCAAAACGACGCACTAATTCTTCGGTGCCATGCCCTGCCGTAACAACAAAACCACCAATGTAATCGGCTGCTCCTGCCGACAGCGGAGCTATAAAATCGGCTAAGGAAAGGTTGGGTATGCCTTCGGGTTTGAGTTGTTGATTGCGCAAAAACGAAAAGCGTGTTTTGATGTGCTTACGTTCTTCGTCGGCAAAAACAAGCACATCGTCGCCATCGCTGTTGGCCGGAAAAATGCCGATAACGCCATGCGCATCTAAAAGCTTTTCGTCCACAATTATGCGGAGTA
>CAYYDS010000086.1:0-10580 GCA_964470665.1 uncultured Lentimicrobiaceae bacterium | reverse complement strand
TGGGGCGTTTGGTGGGGAAAACTTCCATTTGAACAATACCTGCAAAAAGTTCCGCGCTTTATGAGCGAATTCGGGTTTCAAGCTTTGCCGTCGCGCTATGCCATCAATGCCTATGATTTATATGAAGGAGACCAAGTTTTGAGCCCGGGCCTAAAATGCCATCAAAAACATCCGGAAGGCTTTCAAACCATTGACCTTTATCTCGATCGCGAAAAGCTCGAACCCGTAAATTTGGACGAATACATTTATATGTCGCAACTTATTCAGGCTCAGGGTATTGGGCTTGGCATTGAAGCTCAACACAGCGCCATGCCTTATTGCATGGGATCGCTATACTGGCAACTCAACGATGTGTGGCCTGTAACAAGCTGGTCGTCAATAGACTCGAAAGGCGTGTGGAAAGCGCTGCACTACCGCGCAAAAGAATTATTTGCCCCGGTAAGTCTTTCGATTCTGGCAGAAGCCGACAGCCTGAAAATATCCGTCATCAACGATCGGCAAAAACCAATAAGCGGTAGCCTCAGCCTTCAAAGCATCTCGTTTGATGGCAGCCCATCAAAAGCCGATGCGCGCGCCATAGAAGTTGGAGCAAACAGCGTTTGGCAAATTAAAAAAAACCAAAACGATTTAGGTTTGCCGCAACAAACACACAACAGCCTCTTAGCCGCAAAATTTGTTGACAGCGACGGCCAAAGTTACAGCGATTACCAATTTTTTGCTCCTTATGGCTCCTTAAAGCTGCTTCCTTCAACAATTGATACAGAGATAGTTGAAACAGAAAGCGGACTTAATCTCCATTTAAAATCAGCTGTTTTCACAGCCTTCGTTCAGCTAAGCATAGCTACCGAAGGGGCTCATTTTAGCGATAATTTTTTCCATCTGTTCCCCGGCGAAGAAAAATCGGTATCGGTGAAAACGAAACTTTCGGCAAATGATTTTAAAAAACAGCTTAATATATTAACAATCAATAATATACTCAACAAAAGATAACAAATTTCACAATTATGAAAACTCTATTCCGAGCCCTTTATGTATTTCTGATTACCGCATCTGCATTTAGTTGCAACAAAACGCAAAACGAAAACCTGCCGGCAGTTTCCTATGTCAATCCTTTTATTGGCACGGGTGGGCATGGTCACACCTTTCCCGGCGCAACGGTTCCATTTGGCATGGTACAACTTAGTCCGCAAACCCGTTTGGATGGCTGGGATGGCTGTTCGGGCTATCATGCCACAGACAGCATCATTTATGGCTTTGCGCACACCGCTTTAAGCGGAACGGGCGTAAGCGATTACGGCGACATTTTGCTAATGCCCGTGGTAGGTCAGCCCGTTTTTGAGCGCGAAAGTTACAGTTCGCCTTTCGCAAAAAACGACGAAAAAGCCACCGCCGGCTATTATAGCGTAAAGCTCCAAAAACCGGGAGTGTTGGCCGAAATGACAGCCAGCACACGCGCCGGTTATCACCGCTACACCTTCCCAAAAAGCGAACAAGCACAAATCATCATTGACCTCGAACATCGGGATAAAGTTACCGACTCGTGGATCGAAATTATTAACGACACCGAAATCCGCGGAATGCGTCGCTCCACCAACTGGGCTAAGGACATAATTTGGTTTTTCCACATGAAATTTTCCCAACCCATTGTTCGCAGCGGCATCGAGCAAAACGGCATACTCACCGAAGGCGGCCACGAAGCGCACGGCACACATCTGAAGGCCTATGTAGGCTTCAATACCATGGAAAACGAAGTAGTTGAGGTAAAGATCGGCTTATCGGCCGTTAGCCAACAGGGCGCTTTGGAAAACCTCGAAACCGAAATCCCCTACTGGGATTTCGCAAAAGCCAAAAAAAGCGCTGAAGATCAATGGAGTACGGCTCTATCAGCAATCAGCGTTGAAGGCGGTAGCCCCGACCAAAAAGCAGTATTTTATAGCGCTTTGTATCATGTGATGAGCCAACCCAACATCTTTATGGATGTGGACGGGCGTTACCGCGGCATTGACAGGGAGATACATTCTGCCGACAATTTTGTAAATTATACCGTTTTCAGCCTTTGGGACACCTACCGCGCCTGGCATCCGCTCATGACCATCATAGGGCAGCAACGCACCAACGATTTCATCAAAACCATGCTCAATATGTATAAACAAACGGGCTTGTTGCCCATTTGGGAATTAGCCGGAAACGAAACCTATTGCATGATCGGCAATCATGCCGTGCCGGTTATTGCCGATGCCTGGGTAAAAGGAATCCGGGAATACAATGGCGAAGAAGCGCTGGCAGCAATGGTAGAAAGTGTAAATAAGCATCATTTCGGTTTCGATGTTTACCGTAAGTTTGGCTATTTGGCCGGCGACAAAGAGCACGAAGCCGTTTCCAAAACCCTCGAATACGGATACGACGATTGGTGTATTGCCACCATGGCAGCCGATATGGGAAAAAACGAGTTGTATGAGAAATACATGAAATATGCCCAGGCTTATAAAAACATTTTCGACCCCTCAACCGGTTTCATGCGTCCGCGCTTAAACGGGGGCTGGCTTAGCCCGTTTGACCCCACAACGGTTGATTGGAACTTTACCGAAGCCAATTCGTGGCAATACAGCTTTTACGTTCCGCACGACATCAGCGGTTTCATCACACTTCACGGGGGCAAAGAAGCAATGGCGAAAAAAATTGACGAGCTCTTTTCAACAGTTTCCGACGTTACCGGCCGCGACATGAAAGACATTACCGGACTTATTGGGCAATATGCCCATGGCAACGAGCCCAGCCACCACATGGCCTATCTTTATAACTACCTGAACCAGCCCTGGAAAACCCAGGAAAAGGTGCGATACATTATGGATCACTTTTACACCAATAGCCCCGATGGGCTTATTGGCAACGAAGATTGCGGACAAATGTCGGCCTGGTTTGTAATGAGTGCAATGGGTTTCTATCCGGTAAACCCCGGACAGGCCGATTATGCAATCGGAACGCCTCTTTTCCCCAAAGTTAGCATTCACTTAGAAAATGGAAACACATTCAGCGTAAGCGCATCGAATCATAGTCAGGCCAACAAATACATCCAATCGGCCAGCCTCAACGGCAAAAAATACGAGTTGAACTACCTTACCCACCAAACCATTATGGAAGGTGGCGAGTTGAACTTTGTGATGGGCAGCGAGCCAAATAAAAAATGGGGAAGTTCCGACGAAAACGTGGCATCAACCGCCATCACCACACAAAACATCGTTCCGGTGCCCATTATCAATACACCCGGCAAACGCATCCGCGAAGCAGTTGAAATAAGCATCATTTCTTTATTAAACAATTGCGAAATTTATTACACACTCGATGGAAGCGAGCCCAACCAGCAATCTATCCCATACAGCGGAGCTTTCAGCCTCGACAAATCGGCCGTCATCAAAGCCGTTGCCTATCACAACGAATTGGGATACAGCGCAGTATGCGAAGCCGAATTGGTAAAAATCAACAGCAATTATTCAATCAGCATTGCCCACCCCTATCAGCAAAACTACTCCGGAGGAGGCGACGATGCCCTGATTGACGGCATTTACGGCAACGAAAATTGGCGGCTTGGAGGCTGGCAGGGATACCAGGGCGCCGATCTGGAAGCCGTGATAGACTTAGGAAAAACACAGCATGTATCGAAAGTAACGATCGGCTTGCTTCAAGATATTCGCTCGTGGATTTGGATGCCCTCATCGGTAGAGTTTTACAGTTCGACCGACGGAAAAGATTTTCAGAAAAGGGACATTGTTAAACATTCGGTTCCCGACAACGAAGAAGGCATTTTTATCGAATACCTTTCGGGGAAAGTAAATAGCAAAACCCGCTATATCAAGGTGATAGCACGCAATTATGGCACTATTCCCAATTGGCATTTGGGCGCAGGCGGAAAGGCCTATATTTTTGCCGATGAAATTAAAATCGAATGATACCCTAAAAACGGTTTAAACCCCATTCCACCATGGGTGGAATTAGAAATCGTCATCATCATAGGTTGAAGCCCCAGACCGGTAGGAGTCGTCGCACTTAAAATCAAGATCCGACGCGCCTGCCGGTTTTTCAAAGTCGCCTTTTCCAAAATTGAGAAGCGGATCGCTGTAAATCTTTTTCATATATAAGGCCCAAATAGGCAGAGCTGTATTGGCCCCCTGCCCCATTTTTATTGACCTGAAGTGTACGCTCCGATCTTCAGCGCCGGTCCATACTCCGGTTGTAAGATCGGGTGTAAGCCCCATAAACCATCCATCCGACTGATTTTGAGTAGTTCCCGTTTTTCCGGCTATCGGGTTGTTAAGTTGGTATTTTGTCCGCAACCGGATGCCCGTTCCGCTTTCAACCACCCCTTTCATCAGCTGAACCATTTTGTAAGCCGTAATTTCGTTCATAGCTTCAGACTGTTGAGGCACAAAACGTTCGATTAAATTGCCATGCTTATCCTCGATGCGTGTGATGAAGTATGGTTTGATAAATACGCCTTTGTTGGTAAAAGTATTCATTGCTCCCACCATTTCGGAGAGCGATATTTCGGGGGTTCCGAGGGCAATGGCAGGAACGGCGTCAATTGGCGAAACGACGCCCATTTTGCGTGCCATTTGTATAACCGATTCGGGCGGAAAGCGCTTGATAAGGTAGGCCGATATCCAGTTGTTTGAATTGGCCAAAGCCCATCGCAGGGTAACCTCCTGTCCAACACGTTCGTGGCTGGAATTTTTCGGCTCCCAAAACGTTCCATCCCAAAGCTGAACACTGTAGCTGATGTTTGGCACCTTGTAACAAGGGGTATATTCGCCTTCCTGCATGGCCAGGGTGTATAAAAACGGTTTAAAGGTTGAGCCCACCTGCCGCCTTGCTTGTGTGGCGTGGTCGTATTTGAAAAACCGATAATCAATGCCCCCAACGTAAGCCCTCACCTGGCCTGTTTTTACGTCAACCGACATCAGGCTCGATTGCAAATAGAATTTGTAATAACGGATAGAATCCATGGGGGTCATCACGGTGTCAACAGGTCCATTCCACGAGAAAACGCGCATCCTAACCGGCGTATTAAACTCTTGTTTGACAGAATCGGCCGAGGCTCCGGCTTTTTTCAGGTAGCGATAGCGGTCAGAGCGTTTCATCGCCTGGCTAAGAATAAGCTCTATTTCTTCTTTAATATTTCCCGAAGGGAGGGCAAATGGCGCATTAGCTACCCCTTGCCAATGCTTGAAAAATGCGGGTTGCAGCTCGCCACCCAGGTGTTCGCGCACTGCTTCTTCGGCATATTGCTGCATCCGCGAATTGATGGTTGTATAAATCTTTAGCCCATCTTTATAGATGTCGTAGCTTTCGCCATTGGGTTTTATTTTTTCGGCAGCCCAGCTTTTTAGTTCGGCTCTAAGGTATTCGCGAAAATAAGTTGCCGCGCCGGTATTATGATCCAGCAGTCCGAAGTTGGACATATCGAGTGGCGTTTGTTGTGCTTCGCTTGAGCGTTCGTGGCTGATAAACCCGTAGTCGGCCATTTTTTTGAGCACTAAATTGCGTCTTTGCAGGGCTCTTTCGGGGTTTCGAACAGGGCTATACCAAGTTGGGGCGTTCACCACACCGGCCATAAGGGCGGCTTCATCGAGGCTAAGCTGATCGGGTGTTTTCCCAAAAAAGGTCATCGCTGCCGATTTTATCCCAAAAGCTTGGCTGCCAAAGGCTACCGTATTTAGGTACATGGCCATGATTTCTTCTTTCGAATAATTTCGTTCTAAGCGGGAGGCGGTGATCCACTCTTTAAATTTCCGCAAAACTAACTGAGGTATTTTCAGGTTTTCGTCGCGCGGAAACAAGTTTTTTGCCAATTGCTGCGTTAGCGTACTACCGCCACCTTTGCCGCTATTGCCGGTGGCAATACCCCAGGCCACACGAAAAAGCGCTTTAAAATCAATTCCCGAATGTTCGGTAAAACGCACGTCTTCAATTGCAAGCAAGGCGTTTATCAGATCGGGCGGGAGTTCGTTAAAATGGATGTTCGAGCGATTTTCGATGTGAAAGGTGCCCAACAGCACCCCATCGGCGGAATAAATTTCGGATGCAAGGTTGGTGTTCGGGTTTTCCAACTCATCAAAGCCGGGCATTGAGCCAAACCAGCTGTTGGCAAGCCCAAAAAAGAAAATAAGGGCAGCGATCACCAATGCCACAAAGAGCATCCAGAAGAAGGTTAGAAGAGTGTTTATCCGCATATTTGATATTCTCTTAATGCTTTTAGCGCTAAAATTATTGCCGGTTTGCTTCGATTCGCAAACCAATATCGCTTATCCCGTTAAGGGGGTCTTCGCGCATAGCCTGTTGTAAATCAACAATATATTGACCAGGTATCGGAAATTTCAATCCGGGATTTAGCAGAATAAGGTTCTCTTTCAGCCTGCCAAAGCCTTTGCCCGTCCATTGCCCGTCGGGCAAGGCCAAAACGCACTCCAGCGTATCGCGCGCAATGTTTCCATTTGGAAACTGTGTGGTCATAAACAAATAGAGGTTGCTGTAGCGATAGTTTGTTGAATTGCGCACATGAAAAAAGATGCGATAGGTGGCGGCAGTATCCATCAGCTCGAAATTAAAACGTTCTTTTTGTTCGATTTTCCAATTTTCTCCGGCTAGCGAATGGATATCGTCGTAGAGATACGACCTCCCGCACGACATTGCCAAAAGCAGCATCAACGCATATGCAGCTGTCCGTAGTGGTGCGAAAGCGCTTAATTTCCTATTCCACATCTTTGTTGTAATCCGGTTTGTTTTTTTTGTTCTTTTTTGGTTTATCAAAGCGGTGCAGGTCGCCTTCCAACTGCACGCTCGGCACAGTTTCTATGGCCTGAGTTTCTTTCATAAACGCAAAATCTTCCAGTTTTTCCGGAAATACTTTCCGTTGATTCTGCTCGGCGATTTCTTTCACCTTTTCGATTGGAATAGCCATGAGGCTGGTTTTGTCGTTTACATACGAATACCACATCAAACCTTTAAAAACATCGCTCTTTTGATGAAAGGCTTCGCCTTTTTGTGTTTTCAGTACTGTGCGCTCATCGGGAAATGCTTTCATGGCATCGGCATACGCGTCGAATTCGTAGTTGAGGCAGCATTTGAGCTTTCCGCAGAGGCCAGCCAGTTTTTGCGGATTTGGCGAGAGTTGCTGAATTTTTGCCGCAGTAGTAGAAACCGACTGAAACTCCGACATCCAAGAAGCGCAGCAAAGTTCGCGGCCACATGAGCCAATGCCACCGAGTTTGGCCGACTCCTGCCTCATGCCTATCTGGCGCATTTCGACCCTTATGCGAAACTCTTCGGCAATTTTTTTGATCAGTTCCCTAAAATCAACCCGATCATCGGCGGTATAGTAAAAGATGGCTTTGGTTTTATCGCCCTGATACTGAACATCGTTCAGTTTCATTTCCAAGCCAAGGTTGTAGATCATTTCGCGTGTTTTGCGCAATGCCACATCTTCTTTCTCTATGGCGCTTATCCATTTTTCAATGTCGGCAACTTTAGCCTGACGGTAAATGCGGCGCATCTCTTCGGGTTTTGCGCTCACGCGCTTGCGCTTCATTTGTTGCATTACCAAATCGCCCGTCAGCGTAACAATTCCAATATCGTGACCGGCAGCAGCCTCAACGGCAACTATTTCGCCTTCTTTTAGTTCCAATGTGGAAGAATAACTGAAAAAATCCTTGTGATCGTTTTTAAACCTTACCTCGGCAAGTTTTAAGTCGTCGTTTTCGTTTGGATTTTGATAGCCTTCGAGCCTGTTGTTTACGTCTAATTTACAGCATTGGTGCCTGAAATGCGAGTTGATGGTATTACTATTTGTGTCTGGCATACGACAGCAACCTCTCGAAAGAAAAGTTTCGCTGCCTCTGCCTTTTATATCGTCGTTCATGAAATAGTTCTTGATTTGATCTGCAAAAGTAAGTGATTTTTTGCAATTGGTTTTCAGGCTTTGATACTCAACATCTTGCTGATTTTTAAGCTTGTATCCATAAATAATATCTGGGCTGCGGCATTGCGTTCGATCTGGCGTATGCCCTCTTCCATCAATTGTGCCAGTTCGAGCAGGTTGCGGTGATGTATATAAGGTGCAAATTTTTGCGCAAAAACGCTCTCTTCGCCCGTCAGCCGAACGTAGGTTTCCAAACGATTATTGTTTAGCAGGGCGTGATGAAAAAGCTGAAGGTTGTAGGCCAGAAATGTTTTTTGCTTTTCGCGTCCGATGGTGGCAATTTCGGCACAAAAATCAATGAGTTCGGGAATATTATTTTTAAAACACAGGCGCATCCAGCGTTGCGAATTGTAGAAATGTGTTTTGTCCTCATCCTGATTTTCCATCAAACGGCAGGCTTCTGGCCAGTTGCCGTGAGCCAGAAGGGCAAAGGGGGCGGCATCGGCCACACGGCAATCAAAACGTTCGGCCAATGCCGATGTGAGGCTATCATCGTCAATGCGCGGAATTTTAAGCTGGAGCGTTCGCGATTTTATTGTGGTTAGTATTTGCTCGGGTTGTTCGCTAATAAGCACAAAAACAGTGTTGTGCGGTGGCTCTTCGAGCATCTTTAGCAATTTGTTGGCTGCCGATAGGTGAAGCTTTTCAACCATCCAGATCAGGATAATTCGAAATTTCCCTTCGTAGGCTTTAAAACTCAGTTTGCGAACAATTTCGGCTGCATCGCGGGCAAAAATGGTGCCTTGTTTGTTTTCAACGCCCAAATGCTCATACCAATCGTTTAAACTCACATAGCCCTTGCCGTTGATGATAAAGCTGCGCCATTCCTCGGCAAAAAGCCGCGATTCGGCATCTTTTTTCACTTTTTTTGTTGTGGTAGTTGGGTAAAAAAAGTGAAGGTCGGGATGGGTGAGGCGGCTTGTTTTTACGCATGACGGGCATTGGCCGCAACTATCTGTTTCTGAAGGCGAATCGCAGTTTAGGTATTGCGCATAGGCCAAGGCCAACGCAATTTTTCCGCTTCCCGCGGGACCAAAAAAAAGCTGGGTATGACTCACCCTTCCCTCTCGAACCGATTGCATTAACCGTGCCTTTACAATCTGTTGGCCAATAACTTCGCTAAATTTCATCCGGTTTGTATTGAATTTCAAAATTAGAAAAAAATTGCAATTACACACTTTCCGGGGGAGGATCTGTTTGCTTGCTGTTGTGCCCCTATTGGTTTTAGCAAAAAGCATCTTGCAGGGCTAATGTCTTGAAAATAATTCTTTTCGACGGCTACCCATTGGGTAAATGAGGAAATAAAACGAAAAGGATAATTGCTTTTTTTATACGAAACAATTTAAAATCCTCAAAAGCCGGCGCAAGTGGCCGGCTTTTGAGGATTTGCAAATCTTTATTTCAAAATTATTTTCCTGTGCCAAATATTTCACTCAGCCAATCGTAAGTGCCATCGGAATAAATAACGGCAAGCTCAGGCAATACTTCGCCGTAGTCGGGATCGGTATATAATCTAAACTCAACGTCTCCAATGATACCGTTCGCACCGGTGTGGATAAGCCGTAGATCAATGAGCGAGTTGAGGTGATTCAGGTCGAAAGTTCCGCCTTGTTCGCCAAGTTGTTCCATATAGCTTGTTATGGAGGCGGGTTTTGCCCAACCGTCAATCTTGAGCGGAGCAATCAGATAATATCCGCTTACTTTTTCAACATCTTCCATATTTCCGGTATATTGCACATCGAGGTCGGCGCCCATCAGCTCGGCGGTTCCGTTTTTCATCATTACAGCGGCGCTGTAATTTGATCCGCTACCATTCAAATCCGAGGTAAATGTGTAGGGTGCAGAGTTTAAATTAACATTCCATGAAGTTGGAATACCCGCACTGGTGTATGCTGCACTGTAATTTGCCGTCAATACAGTTGCATTCGAGATCTTCTGCGTTATTTTCGCATTCGTAGGCACCGATTCTTCAACCTGCACGAGAATATATTGGCCCGTTTGCCAGTCCCACTCTTCTTCCATTACTGTAACGGTCTGAAATTGAAGATTTTCAGCTGTGAACTCTGCATTGTTAGTTCCCGATGCATAAGCTGTTTGATCGGCCGGATAAAGTATTTTAAGCAGACTGGTACTGCTTTCAACAAGATCAAAATCTCCCGTATCAAAATTAAATTTAATGATACCCAATTCATCAAAGCCAACTTCTTTCAAAGGATTGTTTTTCAGAGTCTTTCGTAGGTTTTGCGGCCACTGAGTTCCGAAATGCGGTTTCACGCTTTTCAAGCTTGATTTCAAATAATCTCCGCTTCCCGTAAGCTGGAACAAAAAATTGAGAGAGGAAAAAGCAGGAAGGCCCATGGCTGCGTTCATCGTGCCGTTTATCTGCTGGGAGGCATTCCGAACTTCCACTTTTGCGCTTTCGGTGCTGAGTTGTGTCAACTCCTTGTCCTTTTCTTTGTTACACGCAGTAAATAAAATACTTGCAAGCGTAACAAACAATAATAATTTCTTTTTCATAGTGATTGTTTTAATGTGTTTGAGGGGTTTTTATGCTCTTTTACAAAGATAATTTATTTCATTAAATGGTTGCAAACAATCATTTAGCTGC
>CAYYDS010000085.1:0-10878 GCA_964470665.1 uncultured Lentimicrobiaceae bacterium | reverse complement strand
ATTTAATACCATATGATTAACGGCACGATAAATTCTGTGACCATCTTGATGGAATTTGTCAAAACTAAATTCATTAAATCCCCACAACCCCACAATTATAGCACACATCACACCTAAGCTTAAGCCTAAAATGTTTAATGTCCCTACCGTTTTCTGTTTTCTGAAGTTTCGTATAAATTGTTTCATAAATGTATTATTTCAAAATTAATTCTTCTGCTGTACCAAATGCTTCATAACTTGAAGTAATTACTTTTTCGCCCGGTTCAAGTCCGCTTATAACTTCATAATAGTTGGGATTTTGCCGGCCTATAGTAATTTTTCTCTTCACCGCTTTATTTCCATCCGAAGCAACTACAAATATCCATTGTCCGCCGGTGGTTTGATAAAATGGACCACGGGGAATTAATATGGCTTCGGCAGGATGTCCCAATTGCAGGCTGATATAGTAAGTCTGTCCGGCACGGATGTTGTTGGGGCGCTCTCCTTCGAACATAAATTCGGTTTTGAACTGTTTGTCGCGCACTTCGGGCAGAACTTTTCTAAGTCGCAAGGCAAAGTTTTTATCCTGACGTTCGAACGTTGCATCCAATCCGGTTTTTACACGATCGATGTAGTGTTCATCAATAAGGGCTTCTACTTTATAATCTGATAAAACACTTATTTGCCCGATGCGCCCGCCGGTAGGAATATTTTGCCCGATTTCAACATCCAATAAACCCAACTGTCCATCCACCGGTGCTTTGACATTCAGATTATCACTACGTTGACGAATCAGCATCAGGTTTTTTCGCATATTATGCAAACTCTCTTCCATCTGATCTATCTGCACGGAGCGATAAATCGAATCCTGTTTCTGGCGTTCTACAACCAATTGCCGGCCGTCAACCGCAAATTCATAATCTTCTTTGGCCTGCAGGTAATCTTCTTTTGAAATGAGTTTTTCTTTATTCAATTTTTTGTATTGTTCATATTTGCGTTGTTTGCGGCTAACGTCGAGATCTAATTGCAGTTTTTCCTTTTTCAGTGTCAGCCGGTCTTGTTCCATGGCCACTTGTGTGTTTCGCAGAAAATTTTGCTTTTCGGCCAATTGCGCTTCGCTGTCCAATATATTCAGGCTTAGCATCGGATTGCTTAAACGGACGATAATATCCCCTTTTTTAACGTTTACGCCTTCTTCCACTAATTTTGCTTCTACCATTCCGCCTTCAATAGCACTGAGTTGAATGGTACTGATAGGCTGCACCTGCCCGCTGACACGGATGTAATCGTTAAACTCGCTCCGTGTGGCGGTTTGAATTGAAATGCGGCCCGCGTCAACATTCAGCTTTGATGCGTGATTGCCAAATATCAGCCAAATCATTGCAGCAAAAAAAGCCACACCACCGGCTATATACGGAATGTGCTTCCTTTTCAACCCTTTTTTCTTTTCAATTAAAACATCCATATTACTTTATATTTTAAAATCCTTCCCAATTCACAATTCACAATTCATAATTCATAATTCATAATTCAACAAAAGATTCACCCTTATAAAAACGCACTAACCTTTCTTTCAACCTGTATTGCAGTATCGCATTCATCTCTTCGGCTTTTGCCTGTACCAAACGATTGGCGCTTGTATGCAGCTCTAAAGGGCTTATCAGTCCGTTTTCATATTTCCTTTGGTTTGCTTCGTGAGCCAATCCCATTGCTTCACGCTGTTTTACAGCCTGCCGGCAGGCATCGGCTTGTCCGTTCATATCGGCTACGGCCTGCTCAATCTCGCTATAAAGTGTGCGAAGCGTTTCCTGCAGCTTGTTTTGGGCGATAATTACCTCAGCCTTGCTCTTTTTGAAGGAAGTTGAACTCGAAAAACCATTGAGCAGGGGAATGTGCAAAGTGAATCCGATGTAGGTTCCTCTTTTGTTTCTTAGCTGTTCGGAGAAAGCGACAAAATCGCTTCCGTCAAGATATTTTACAAATCCTGAAGACAAGCCGGTTTCCATAGTTAAGGCAGGCGAAAAACCTGCACCGGCCGATCGCCTGTTCATCTCCTGCACTTTAAGCGCCGATGCGGCATTCAATGCTTTCGGATTGATTGTTTTGGCAGTTTCATAGATTGCCAATGCCGTTTCATTCGATTTGACAATCAATTCGTCGGAATAGGCATCCGAAATATCCAAAGTTTCATCCACAGGAAAATTCATTTTTTCCTTAAGCAGGATGATTCCTATTGCCAGCATATTTTTCGCCTGAGTGAGCTTAAAGATATCGGCGGCTTCTTTAGCTGCCATTTCAGCTACATCGGGCGCTGATTTCATGCCAAGCTCTTCCATCCGCTTTGCCTGCCGCATGGTGTTGGCGCTTTCTTCGGCCTGCTCGTGTGACAGTTGCACCAACTGCTTGTAGTACAGCACATTAAAAAATGCTTCCATCGTATTAAAAGCCACCATTTCCTGTTCCTGCTCCAACTGCTGTTTGCCGGCAAGGGCATTTATTTTCTGCATTTTTATCCTGTAAACGGTTGAAAATCCTTCGAAAATGGTGAAATTAGAATAGATGGAATATGAGTTGCTAAACGAGCTGATATTGGTATAGGTATTTGTTTCGGAATCAACGCCGCGACCGAAATTAAAAAAAGCATTGGTGCCGGCATTCAGCGTGGGAAGCAGCTTGCCGATAGCATTTAAATAATCTTGTTGATAAATGATGTTTTGCGCCTTTTGCATATTCACTTTCGGACTATTTTTCACCGCATATTGAATGCAGGCGTCCAAGGTCCATTGCTTCTCCTGTGCCTGTGATAGGGTGCTTAAAGTTAAAGTAATCAGTATAAGGAATAAAAATCGCTTCATTTTCATTTGCATTTTTCATAAAGGTTGCCAATGCCGTGCCAAAAGATTCATTAGTTTGATATCTAAGCTTTTAATAACATTTGTCGTCAAAGAGAGTGTAAATTATTCTTACACAACTGTTGATAATTTGACAATATCTTGTTTACATTTGTGCTTTCATTGAAAGGCATGATGTTGGATTTATTTTTTTGGAAGATTGACTTTTTTAATTTGAATAGAAACATAAACCATTTAAAAAAATGAAACAGGGACGCATCTTAATTGTTGACGATAACAAAAACGTACTCAGTGCGCTAAAAATCTTGCTGAACAGCTATTTTGAAGAGGTAATTCTGCTTTCATCACCCAATACATTGTTATCTGTTTTGCGGGATAAGATTCCGGATGTAGTGCTCTTAGACATGAATTATTCGGCCGGGATTAACACCGGGAATGAGGGTCTGTACTGGCTTTCGGAGATAAAAAAGCAATGTCCTGATTTGCCGGTTGTGCTTTTTACGGCCTATGCAGATATCAATCTGGCTGTTACGGCACTAAAAGAGGGCGCTACGGATTTTGTGGTAAAACCCTGGGATAACGCCAAGCTCATTGCCACCTTACAATCAGCTTTGGAATTGCGAATTTCGCGAAAAGAAATAACCAAATTAAAAGAAAAGCAAAACATTCTCAATTCGCAACTGAATAAAGAAGGCGATACTTATTGGGGCGATTCGGCGGCAATGCGGCAGATGCTGCTTTTGGTTGAAAAAGTGGCTCATACGGATGCCAATGTGTTGATAAGCGGCGAAAACGGAACCGGTAAAGAGGTGGTGGCACACCGGATTCACCAGCTTTCAAAGCGGTCGGGCGAGTCGCTTGTAACGGTTGATATTGGCTCTGTTAGCGAAACATTGTTCGAAAGTGAACTTTTCGGCCATGTCAAAGGTTCGTTCACCGATGCACACAGCGACCGTGCCGGAAAAATTGAGGCGGCCGACAAAGGAACCCTATTTTTAGATGAAATCGGAAACCTCAGTTATCCGCTTCAGGCCAAGCTGCTCAATGCCCTGCAATCGCGGCAAATCATCCGTGTGGGCAGCAACCGCCCTGTTGCAGTGGATATACGCCTGATATGCGCCACCAACCGCAACCTCTTCTCGGATGTTGAAAACGGACTTTTCAGGGAAGACCTGTTTTACCGGATCAATACCATACAGATTGATGTTCCACCGCTGCGTAACAGAAAAGAAGATATTCCGGGATTGGCAACTTTCTTTCTAAACCGTTTTGGCACAAAATACAATAAACAAAATGCAAAACTGAGTAAGGAAGCCTTGCTTAAAATGATGGAATACCCATGGCCGGGCAATGTTCGCGAGTTGGAACACACCATTGAAAAAGCACTTATCCTATCGGATGGCAAAACCATCAATTCGTCCGATTTACTGTTGCGACCACATAGAAAAGATAAAGTTCCCGAAAATGTTACCCTGGAAGAAATGGAAATACAACTCATAGAAAGGGCTTTGCGCAATCATGACAACAACCTTTCGGCAATAGCAAAAGAGTTGGGCATTTCGCGTCCTACGCTCTACAGCAAAATTAAAAAATACGGACTTTAATCGCGATTCTCATGTTCAAATCTATCGAATATAAGCTCAATCTCTATATGATAATGCTGATTGCAGCCATTGTGATGAGCACCTTGTTTGCAGTAAGGGAAGAGTATGCATATTTTGCTTTAACAGCCATTCTTTCTGTGTTTTTATTGAATAAACTGCGGCGGAGTTATTCACAATTCAATAAGAATATTGTCTTTTTGCTAAACGCATTAGATAATGGCGATTATTCATTCAATTTTTCAGAAACCAAACTTTCTAAAAGAGAAAAAGAATTGAATCAGTTGCTCAACCGCATCAAGGATATTTTGTCAAAAGCCAGAAAAGAGGTAATTGCGAACGAAAAATTCTTAAGCGTCATCATGGAAAGTGTTTCAACCGGCATCATTATATTGAACGAAGATAATTTGATCGTACAAACCAATAAAGCTGTTAATCGCTTATTAGGCCTATCGGTATTTACCCATCTCAATCAGTTGGCTTATATTGATAAATCGTTTCCCGATTTGTTTCGCAAACTGGAGCCATCCGATACAAAGCTCATAAAAATTGCGAATGAGCAGGAAGAAGTGCAACTAACGCTCAGGGCAGCCACCATTAAACTGCAAGGAAAAAAACACAAGGTAGTTACATTAAATAATATTGGAAACGAATTGGATTACAGGGAGATGGACTCTTGGATACGCCTAATTCGGGTGATGACCCATGAAATCATGAATTCGGTAGCGCCCATTACATCGCTCACCGATACGCTGCTATCGGCTTTCAGCCAAAATGAAGCAGAGAATGAGGTGATAATGCAAAACACGGTTGAAGCACTGCAAACCATCAATACTACAGCAAAGGGCCTTACTCATTTTGTTAATTCCTACCGTCAGTTTACGGGTATTCCACGGCCACAACCGGCTCCTGTTTCGCTGACTGCAATTATTGAACAAACCCTTGCATTGGAAGCTGTAAATTTTAAAGAAAGAGATATTAAGCTTATTCTGAAGCTGCCGGCCGAACCCTTTGTAAAACTTATAGATGCAACCCAAATCGTGCAGGTAATGCTCAATCTGCTGAAAAACGCCTTTGAGGCCGTATCGGGGGATGACCGGCAAATAAAGATTGAATTGTCGGATGTGAATGGAAAAACATATTTGGATGTATGCAACAACGGCCGCCCCATTGCCAAAGAACTGCTGCCCCATATTTTTGTTCCGTTTTTCACTACCAAACAAAGCGGCACCGGCATTGGTCTGAGCATCTCGCGCTATATAATGCGACTGCATGAAGGCACACTTACCCACTTCACCAAAAAAGAATGGACGGTGTTTAGGATGGCATTTCATGGTTTATGAAATGTAAAGCAGAACCTGAAAATCTAAGCACATGACAAAAAACACATTATTAGGTGTTTATTCTTTTAAAATCAAGACTTTAGCTGTTGTTTGCTGACGACCGACCTTGCCCGGTGAGCCAAAAAATGATGTGGGGTTTGGGACAAAGCCCCTTATAGAACAGGATAGTTATCAATGCTTTTACACTTGATGTTTTTTTGTCATGTACTGAAATCAGAAACAATACCGAAATTCCAGATTATTTAGAAAACGACACAACAATAATACTTATCAACAAGGAAATAAAAGGTTATGAATAAAACAGGTTGATGAATGTACTGGCTATAACACATGGTATAGTGCATGCGGGTTTCGGTGGTTTGCGAAGGTTTGTGGCTCGTAAAAAAAGTCGGTGTAAACTGATAGGAAATCGCTTCGTAATCCCGCACGACACCATACCATAAACCATTCGCACCGGCTCCGCCTCCGATACACTTAACCCGTGACCATTTCCGGCTTACATTTATGAATCGCAAAATGAAAACTGCCTACTTTTGAATTGTACTAAAAATGGGAAGCCTACAACATTTGCAATCCGCGCCTACACTGTTTCAGCCGTTTTGCTGCGCACAATGCTGCGATAGCCGTATATGGCCACCACCACAAAACTGATAAAGGGCAGTACGAACGACAGGTTTACTGCCGGCATATTAAAGAGGGTTCCGGCATCAATAATGCGGGCCTGCAAAGGAGGCAGCACCGAGCCTCCCAAAATGGCCATAATCAATCCGGCGGCGCCAAACTTTGCGTCGTCGCCCATCCCTTTAAGCGCAATGCCGTATATAGTAGGAAACATGAGCGACATACAGGCCGATATGCCCACTAAGGCGTATAGGCCGCCTATGTCTTGCATAAAAATAGCGGCTAAGGTGAACCCGCCGGCAGCTACTGCCAATACAGCCAACAACCGCCCGGGATGGAAAAAACGAAGCAGAAAAGTGTTGATAAAGCGGCTTACGGCAAAAATTACCATAGCGGCAATATTATAGCGTTGCGACAGCACTTCGGCGTCTATCTCGCTCATTCCCCGATTCATAAAAATTCGGGTGCCGTATTGGATGATGAAAGTCCATACCATAATTTGTGCCCCAACATAGAAAAATTGAGCAACGACACCCTCGCGATAGTTCGCCGACGAAAAGATACGTTTTAGACTGGGAATGAAGTTAATTTGATGCGAGCCATCGTGATTGGCGGGCATTTTGGCAAATTTGATAACCGCAAACATTGCCAGAATAACCACTCCAATCAAAAGATAAGGCCCGATAAGCACACCCAGATCGTGATCGCGCATGGCTGCAAACTCGGCATCGTTGAGCAAAGCCCGCTGCGACGACTCCATGGGGTGCAGCCTGGCCTGTATAAAATTCATGGCCACATACATCCCCAGCAAAGAGCCTATGGGGTTGAACGATTGTGCAAAATTGAGCCGCCGCGTTGCCGTTTCTTCGCTGCCCATTGAAAGAATATAAGGGTTGGCGCTGGTTTCCAGAAACGAAAGTCCGCAAGTGAGGATAAAATAAGCCAATAGAAACGGAAAATATTGCCCGCTAAGCCTGGCCGGATAAAACAAAAATGCACCGAAAGCGTATAATGCAAGCCCTAATAATATCCCCGATTTATAGGAATATTTGCGGATAAACATGGCGGCCGGAAAAGCCATGGCAAAATATCCGCCATAAAAGGCCATCTGAACCAATGCGCCATCGGTTACGCTCATCCTGAAAATTTTTGAAAACGCTTTAACCATCGGATTGGTAATGTCGTTGGCAAAGCCCCAAAGCGCAAAACAGACCGTAATCAGAACAAACGGAATGAGGTAATATTCGCCTTTTTCGCCAATAAACAGCTTAATTTTTCTGCTTTCTTTCATTGTATTCATTCAATTTTATAAAAAACGATTTAACTCATTGGATCAACATTGCTACAATTCAAATAAATGGGCTTTTAGCCTTAAAGCTTCAATCCAGTTTTGGTGATCCTGAGGTGCAAAGATGCAAGGGCTAAAGCTGCGTTCGATAATCTGATGTGCCGAAGTCCAATCTTCAACAATTTTATCTGCAATCATCTGTTGCATCACATTTCCTAATGCGCTTGCTTCGGTTAATCCCGATACGACTTTTATATTCAGCGCGTTGGCAATCATTTGGTTCAGCATTTTGTTTTTACTCCCTCCGCCGGCTATGCTCAGGCTTTCGAATTTAGATGCGGTGGTTTCCTCCATCTTTTTCAGCACAAAATAATACTTCATGCATAGCGATTCCAGCACACAGCGGGTAAGTCCGGCCCTGGTTTCGGGTATTTTCTGATTGGTTTTGCGGCAATATTCCTGTATGGCCTGTTTCATGCTGTTTGGGTTGTTGAAAGTCTTGTCGTCGCTATTCACAATGCTTTGAAACGGGCTGGCTTTTTCGGCCTGTCCGAGCAGTTCGTCGTAAACAATTTTGTCGCCCCCGGCCTCCCATTCGGCTATCAGACGTTGCAAAAGCCACAAGCCGGTAATATTGCGCATAAAAAGGGTTTTATTATTTGCTCCGCCTTCGTTGGTAAAGCTGTTTTGTCGGGCATTCTCGCTTAGATGTGGGGCATTTAATGCTATTCCTATCAACGACCAGGTTCCGCTGCTTAAGAACGCCTGATTTGTTTCGCAAAGCGGAACGGATGCAAAAGCGCTTGCCGTATCGTGCGAAGCCACTGCAAACACTCTGGCATGGTGTGCGTTAGTTTCTTCGGCTATTGTTTTGCGCAGGCTGCCTACAAGCTCGCCGGGAAAGATAATTTTTTCGAAAAGATTTAAGGGCAAATCCAACTTGTTGAAAATTGTCCGGCTCCACTTTTTATCGCTTGCATTTAACAGTTGCGAGCTTGAGGCAATGGTGTATTCGCAGGCTTTTACTCCGCTGAGAAAATAATTGATCAGGTCGGGCATAAACAGCAGCTTATCGGCAATTTGCAACAAGGGGCTGCCGGTATTTTTCAAGCTAAAAAGCTGAAAAAGCGTATTAATTTCCATGGTTTGTATGCCGGTTATGGCATACAGCTCTTGTTCTGTTATCTGTTGAAAAACCTGCCGGCTGAGGCCTGCCGTGCGGCTGTCGCGATAGCAAACGGGGTTGGCCAACAGATCGCCATTTGCATCCAGAAGGCCAAAATCAACCCCCCAGCTGTCCACCCCAATGCCCCGAAGCTGGTATCCTTGCTGAACGGTGAGGGCAATGGCTTTTTTTATATGATCGAAGAGCGCGAGAAAATCCCAGTAGAGCGTATCGTTGAGCTGTAGCATTTTGTTTTCGAAACGCGAAACCTCTTCTAAACGGATGCGCCCTTCGTGCAAAACTCCCACTATTGCCCTGCCGCTTCCGGCGCCCAAATCGAGCGCCAGATAGGCTTGTGCTTTTTGTGCCAGAGCAGTGTTTTGCTTTTGGGCATTCGGATTGTATTTTTTCATCCTTGCAAGGTTTTTAATCGTTCGGGCCTGTAAAAGTCTGTTAAGGTTTTTTGCCCAAAACGTAAATTTCCAAATCCCTTATTTCATCCTCTGTAAATGTGAGGTAGTTGTCTTTGCCGGCAAGCACGATGATTTTGCAGGCCAATTCAAAAAAAACAGCTTTTTGAAAAGCGTCGTCAAAATCTTTTCCGCAAACCACCTGCCCATGTTTTGTCAGCAAAGCGGTATCGTGCTCGCTCAAGGCGTCGGTAACGGCTTTTGCCAGTTCGGCCGATCCGGGTCTGAGGTAAGGCACAATAGCAATTTCTTTGCCGCAATACGCCGGCACCTCGGCTATCACATTGAAATTGCGGGGTTTTTCTTTCATGCACGAGATCACGGTGGCAAATTCCGATTGAAAGTGCAATACCACATTCACATCTTTTCGCTTGCGCAGTATGCCCAAATGAAAACTGCTTTCCATAGAGGGTTTTGGCCCTTCAACGCGCTGCCCTGTTTCGAGCCTGCATACGGCAATGTTTTCTTCCTTAAGCCTGATGAGCCACGAGCCTGTGCCCGAAACGAGGGCTTCATTCTGGTTGATGCGCCACGACAGATTGCCGCTGCTGCACATTTGCACGCCCTCTTTGCCTATGCGGTGGGCCTGTGCAATAAATTCCTGTATTTGTTCTTTTGTAGCCATGTTTTGCCGAGGCCTATATGTTTCTATCTGATTGTCTGTTACTTATAAAGTGCGCCATAGTTTTGGCAGGCGCGATAATCGGCTCCTTCCTTATCCATGCCGAAAGCATTCCATGCGGCAGGGCGAAAGATGTCTTTATCCTCGATATTATGCATCGAAACAGGGATGCGCAACATCGAAGCCAGTGTGATTAAATCGGCGCCAATATGTCCGTAGCTAATGGCCCCATGATTGGCTCCCCAGTTGTTCATTACCGAATAAACATCTTTAAAAGCATCGTTTTGTGTAAGGCGTGGAACAAACCAGGTGGTTGGCCAGCCTTTGTCGGTACGGTCGTCGAGTTGTTGATGCACTTCGGCATCAAGCTCAACGGTCCATCCTTCGGCTATTTGCAGGCTTGGCCCGAGGCCTTTTATGAGGTTTAGCCGTATCATTGTGCAAGGCATGCCACCACGGGTGAGGAATTTTGACGAGAAGCCGCCGCCGCGGAAATATTCGCGGTTTGCGGGCACCCAAACGGTAGCGTCTAAGCAGGCCTGCGCTTCCATTTCGCTAATCTCCCAGAATGGTTTCATAGCGGGATGGCCTTCGTTGTTGGTTTGGTGCCCGGAGCCATCCAAAGTGGCTGCCCCTGAGTTGATCAGATGGATAATGCCGTTTTCGGCTCTGCCTTTAAGTTTCTTTCCGCTAACCCGCTCAACGGCTTCGGGGCTCCAATAGGTGCGCACATCGGCAAAGATGGAGGCCGAGTTGGTGAGCAGATGCCCAAAGAGCATGGCGGCTCCGTTGAGTGCATCATTCTCGGTGGCCAGGATATATGGCGCACGGATGCCGTTCCAGTCGAAAGATGAGTTGAGGATTGCTTCGCTGAAGTCGCCATTGGGATAGAAGTCGGTCCACTGCCGCTGCCCCTGAAATCCGGCTGCCAGGGCAT
>CAYYDS010000084.1:0-10881 GCA_964470665.1 uncultured Lentimicrobiaceae bacterium | reverse complement strand
CGCACAGATCGTTGTTTTTTGTATGACAAAGTGTCAAATAGCGCACTCCACGCCGGTAGTATTCTCCCAACAGCTGCGGCTCGTTTCCGATGGGGTAGCCGTTTTCCATGCCAATGAAAATGCTCTTTTTTCCGTTTATGGCATTGCGGTATGCATCAGCTGCGCTATAGGCCATAGCGGCTATATTGCTGTTTTCGCTCACTGCTTTTTCAATATTTTCTAGAATGCGATCGGCCTTTTGTTTAGCTTTAAGATTGCCGGCAGGTGTGCGGCTGCTCTGACTAACAAAAATGGCAAAAAAGACCGCATCCAATCCGCCTTCTTCCATCCTTATCAAATCAAGGCAACTGCCTGTTTTTTCGATGTCGTTGCGCTTGCCCAGCTCAAAATTGCTTTTTCCAAGCAAAAGAGGCGTATCGGTATGGCTGTCGAGCGTTAAACATCGCCGGTGAATTTCGGCAGACGATTGGCCCCAAACAATTTGAAAACCAATCGAAAAACAGAATAAAAGTGTGAAAAAACGTTTCATAATTTCAAAATTAAACGCAAATTTATTAAAAAACAGCTTTGGCACTGTTGTTGATAAATGATTTGCAATTCATTATTTTACACTCAAATTTCGATTATGAAAATTCGTCAATTGATCCCTATGTTCTTTCTCTTTGCTCTGGTTTCGTGCCAGGGAAACAAGGTGAACAACAAATCGCAAGAAACAACAAACCTTTTACAAAACGAGCACAACGCTTCAAACTCGCTCGATTGGGCCGGCACCTACAAAGGCGTGCTGCCTTGTGCCGACTGCGAAGGCATAGAAACCATCCTTAGCCTTATGCCAGACAATACTTATGAGCTGAGCAGCATTTATTTAGGTAAAGAAACAGAAGCACATACCCAAACGGGCGCTTTTGATTGGGACGAAACCGGCAATGTGGTTCTACTTTCGGGCATAACAGGCGGCTCTAACCGCTATTTTGTTGGCGAAAATACCCTGAGCCACCTTGATATGGACGGCAACAAAATTAGCGGCAATTTGGCCGAACATTATGTTTTGCACAAAGCCGTGCAATCGGAAGAAACCATTGACACACAGGGTTTAACGGGCGTTAAATGGGAGTTGATCGAAATTTTTGGCCAAAAGCTGCAACAGCCCGGAGATAACAATAACGCTCCTTACCTTGTTTTCGAAGAAAACAACCACCGCATCTTCGGCAGCGGAGGCTGCAACCAATTCAACGGCTCGTATGAAGCCGATGAGTTTAGGATGAGCCTTACCGGATTGGCCACCACCATGAAAGCGTGTCAGGATATGCTTGTTGAGCAGCAGTTTTTTCAGGCAATGAACGACTGCGACAATTACACCTTAGCTGATGGCATTCTCTCGCTCAACAAGGCCCGCATGGCTCCCATGGCCCGCCTCAAAGCCGTGAAACCGGATCAATAGACTGTCAGATTATGTGCTGATTAACAGTGTTTTTCGTTTAATTTTGAACAATAAAAAATCACCTTAGCCGAAAAGGCTAAGGTGATTTTTTAGGTTCGGAAATACCCGCTTTTAGATAGATTTTTGCATTAGTTGGCAAAAATCAGGCTGCCACGTTTTATACTGGTTTTCGATGGCGAGCTAATTATGGCTTCGTAGTAGTAAATCCCTTTTCCGCGAAGCATATGGCTGTCAATTTCAACTTGTTTGCTTCCCTTTGCCTGTTGCCATTGCCGGGCGGCGATTTTCATTCCAAGGCTGTTGAAGATTTTAAGCTGAACGTCGGCCGCTTCAGGCACCCAAATATTTATGGTGGTTTTATGGGCAAACGGATTGGGGTAGGCGCTTACCTCTGCTTCATTCTGGTTAATAGCTCCCAAATCGGGTGTTTTGGCGCCGGGTACAGCCAGTTCAACAAACGGAAGCACATTGGCATTGTTGTCGGCCCAAATACTTTGTCCTACCGGTTTGAAAACTACTTCGCCGGGTTTTGGTTCGCGTTTATAGGCTACTTCAATCAGCATCAGCGGCTCGCCGGCCTGAAACTCCCTGCCGTTTTCATCCATAAAGGCAACAGAAAGCAGTCCTTCGGCTTCGTTGTTGTTTACCACCTGATAACCCGGCAGCCCTTTCACTTCAATCAGATCGGGGTCGTATTGCAGGCTCAGGTTGAAGGCTCCCAGTTTGAGGTGCGAGCTTAACAAAATGGGAAGTTGTGAGGGGTTGCCATCGTATTCAACAGTGGTATAATAGGTTTGGCTTTTGTTTTGCACCTCCATAAATGAGGCGTTCAGATCGCCCACCGGCACATAATAGAGTTTAAAATAATTGCTGCCGTTTTCTGCAGGCGGCAGGCTAGCAATCTGATATACAGCACTTGCTGCCGAAGATGCGTTGTATGAGCCGTGGGTTTCAAAAGCAATTTCGGGCTTCCCGGGATAGGTTGGCGCATTCAAATTAGGCACTTTCTGCGCAAAGGTCAGGAAGTTGGGTTTCCCACCGGGGAAAGGCAAAGCATCGGGCATGCCAACCGAGCGATACATAATCAAAAGTGCGTCTAAAGCCGAAAGTGTGCCGCTTTGGTTTATATCGGCAAGGCTTGTGGCAAAGACCGAAGGTTGCGGCTCGGCCTGAGTAGCTATCCAGGGGAATTCTTGAATAACCGGATTTTGTGACGACATAAAACTTACGATCAGCGCATCGAGGGCCGAACCGCCGCCCCAGTTACTCCAGCTCCAGCTGTGCTGCAAAACATCCACATCGGGCTGATCCCAAAGTTTAAGCCGGTATTGCTTGTTTGCTTCTACGTTGTTGAAAACAAAAGGCGTATTGGTTTGTACGGCTTGAGGTTGGCCCACAGCCTGATTGCCGTCGTAAAGCTGAACAAAGAAACTGCCGTTAACATAAGGCGATTCGAGTGCGCTTTCGGTTTCGTTGAAGAAGACGATTTTGCCCGAAATGCTGGTGGGCTGAGCCTCAACGAAATGAGCCGTGAGGGTTTCCTGGCAATTGATGACCATATAGGCAAACGAAGGCGAGCTGGAAACAATCTGTCCCAAAGAATTCTTCCAGTTGACAAAGGTGAAGCCCGAAGCTGCAACTGCCGAAACCTGAAGCGCCTGGCCGATTACGGCACTGCCGCTCATATTGAGGTTGCCCGAATTGGCCGGCGAAGCAACAAGGTTGAGCTGAACGGGCGCAACATTGATGGTGAGCACATTCGACAAAGCCGGATTATTGACCACACATGCCAATGAGGGAGTCATTTTAAGCTGAACTTGGTCGCCGTTTTGCGGGATAAAACTGTAGGATGTGCTGTTTGTGCCAACGGCATTGCCGTTTACAAACCATTCGAATACGGGGTTGCTGCCACCATTATTAGATACGGCCGTAAGGTTTACCGATTGACCCTGGCAGGGAGAGCTATTGCTGATGTTGATTTCAACTGAAGCATTAACCGAGGTGGAAACCTGCATCACAACTGTATTCGAAATAACCGGATTGTTGCTTACACATGCTAAATTTGATGTGAGTACTACCTCCACATGGTCGCCATTAGCCGGAATGTAACTAAATGAGTTGCTGTTGCTTCCCACATTTTGACTATTCACCTTCCACTGATAAGCGGGCAATGTTCCGCCGTTGGTGGGTTGGGCAGTAAAATTAACCGAAGTGCCGCTGCAAACAGGGTTGGCATTGGCAGTAATTGTTACGGATGCCGTTACAGTTGGGTTTACCGTCATCGTAACCGGAACAGCGTTCACGGGATTCACGGCCACACAGCTTTCGGAAGAAGTCATTGCAAGGCCAACTACATCGCCATTAGCCGGAATGTAATTAAATGTGCTGCTGTTTTCCCCTGCGGCTATGCCGTTTACGCTCCAGACAAACACTGGCGATGTGCCGCCGTTTACAGCTAATGCGTTGAAAGTGACTTCGGTACCCTGACAAACCGGATTTTGGCTTGCTGTAAAACTTACCGAGGCATTGAGCGGGCTTTGAGCCGTAACCAATACTGATCCGCTCATATCAACCGTAGTTGCATCTTTAGTAGCTTTGGCAGTATAGGTTCCGGCCGTTAGGTTACTCCAGCTCAGGCTATTACCTGTACCGGCAATTGGCGAAAGGTAGAGGTTGCCATTTTGATAAAGCTGATAACTGACGCCTGCTTCTGAGCCGCTGAGCGTTGCGCTGATATTGCTTGGCAAACCGTTATCGCAGTATGCTCCACCACCACTCAAGTTGAAAATGGCAATTGGATCAACGGTTGGCCAGCTGCCGGTGGCTTGTTCCATCAATACGTTTAGCTGATTACGTACTTCAAGACGTTGGATGACAGTGCCATCCTCAACTACAACGGTAAAAGCGCCGGTGCTGAGGCCGGAAGAAGTTGCGCTTATCAGTGTGCCTCCCGAAACAGCATCGTAAGCCAAAACCACATAACGCTGGTCGAAGGGGTAGCTGGCATTGGTTAGAGGCAGCGTTCCCGATATGTTAACCGGATTGGTGATGGCGTTTGCCGTAGGCAAGCTGGCTGTCTGATAATTTGATCCGTATGAAGGCCCGAGCCGATCGCGGTAGTTTGCGGTTTCCGAGTTGTTCGAACCTCTTTCGAACATCACCCACCAAGTGCTGTTGGTAGAAGGCGTGCCCGGAATGGAGGGGTTGGCCGTATAGGAATTGCTGCTTACAAACTGGCTGCCATCCCAGCAATTATACTGGTTGCTGCCATTATAAAGCCTGTATTTGGCATCGTCGGAAGGATAATTGCTCACACTCACCAACACCGCGCTGAGAGAATTGGCCGTGGAAAGGTCAATTTGCTGGGGGCGAAGCACAATCTGAGCCACAGGGGTGAGGACAACACCTGCTTGTGTTACTGTAACATTTTGCGTTGGCGCGCCGCTTGCACTCACGCTGATGGTAGCCACACGTGGTGATGAGGAGCTGTTTGCAGAGTAGGTGGCTGTGATGGTTCCGTTGTTGTTTCCCGAAGGCGTAACCGCGCACCAAGCCTGATTGCTCGTTGCTGTCCAGCTTGTGTTGGACGATACGTTGAAGGTGGTTGCGCCTGCAGCAGTTGTAACATCTTGATTGGCAGGTGTAACGCTAAGTGTTGCACCCCCGCTGGTCGTTACGGAGATGTTGTCAACCGCCCAATAATAGCCCCATGATCCGGTGTAATTCCATTTAAAACGCACCTGCGATTTTCCGGCTACAGCAGCTATCGTTTGGTTAAATGTAGCCGGATTTGCCGAGTTGGCCGACCAGCTTTGTATTGCTGTCCAACTGGATCCTCCGTTGACCGAATAACTCAATGTAACGGCCGATCCGGCATAGTGCCTGTAATAATGTTGAAAACTCAGGTTTACACTCGACGAGCCTGACAGGTCTAAAACCGGTGTTATGAGGTCGGAATTTTGAGACTTTCCACTACCATAAGCATCGCTGTTAAGATAGGCATAAGGCGCTGTTAAGCTCGGCAGATAGGTACTAGTATAACCCGTTATGCTCCCGATTGTCCATGTTTGTCCGCTGCTGTTATTGTCGGTTATTTCCCAACAGTTGGGCAGCGTGCCCGAGCCAAACGATTCGGCTAATGGAGGCAGATAAACTGAACAAAAAGTAGATGCATTGGCCGTTTTACCGCTAGAATATTCGTTTGAGGCATTGTATGAAAATGCTTTGTAAAAATATTTGGTATTGGCCGATAGGCTTGAATGCACAAATTCGGTGGCGCTGCCTTTGTAGAGAACGGTGCCACCGCCCGGGAGGCTTTGCCCTACCGAGTAACTTGTGCCGCTTACCGGCGTACCAAAACTTCCGGACGAAGCCCACACAACCATCACATCGTTGTTGTTTGCGTTTTTTGTCCAGGCCAGATTGATCTGACTCACACTTGAAGCCGCAGCAGTAAAAGTGGGCGGATTTAAAACACCACTCACTAATGCGTCCGAAGCCAAAACTGCTAAATATGCATTGATCCTTCCGCTTCCCAGCTTTCCAACATAGGAAGGATTGACGCCATAATGGTCGTCAACGCTGGTAGTTAAAATATTCTTCAGTTCGGCAGAAGTGATGTTGCCATAAGCATGTGAAACCACAAGTGCAGCCACTCCCGAAACATGTGGACAGGCCATAGAAGTGCCCTGATAGAAGCCGTAGGTTGAATTTTTTAACGTACTCAAAACACCTCTTTCTGTTACCGAATTTGTTTCGCCGCCCGGAGCAGAGATGTCAACCCAGTCGTCGTAGTTGGAATACCACGATTTTTGGTCCTTGTTGTTGGTTCCGGCTACCGAGAAGGCGCCTGAATAGCAGCCCGGATACCATAACCCGGAAGCGTTGTCATTGCCTGCGGCAAAAATGGTTATCCCACCGTCTAAGGCATCGCCGCCACCGTAGGCGTTGAAATAGTCAATGGCAATGAGCTCCGCTTGGTTAAAAACTCCAACACTTCCGTAGCCCCAGCTGTTTTGCGATATGCTTGCGCCTTTATCGGCAGCCCAGATTGGAGCGGTGCTAAATCCACCCTGCGCGCTGGTACCTTTAAAAACCTGACAGCTCATCAGGCGCACCCCATCGCCCGAGCCCGATCCGCCGGCAATGCCGGCCACCCCTACTGCGTTGTTGTTTACTGCGGCTATTGTTCCGGCAACGTGTGTGCCGTGATCGTCGGGCGTAATAGTGGTGTTGCCATCCACAAAGTTATAGCCAACACCCGACCAAATGTTGGCAGCCAGATCGGGATGGTTAATCTGTATTCCGCCGTCAATAACGGCTACGATAACATTGGGCTTGCCTTTTTCGATTTCCCAGGCTTCGGGCAGGTCAATGTCTTTGTCAACCGTTCCACTCTGTTGTCCGGTGTTATGATAATGCCATTGCTCGCTAAAACGCGGGTCGTTGGGAGTCCAGTTTACGGATTTACCGCCTTCGTCGTCGGCCGGATTTGCTCCCTGAGGGTTAGCTACATCGGCAATGCGCTTCTTTTTGTAAACAGGTTCGGCTACCTCTATTTCATTAAGTTGGCGAAATTGCTGAACGACTTCAACTACTGAAGAGCGACTGTCAAAAATCATTTCGTACCACAAATGCAATCCCCATGCTTTGTGGCGTTCGCTAAAACGATTGTCTAACGCAGGCGAATAAAAATATTGTTTTACCTGTTGAACCCCTGTTTGCTTGGTCAAAGCATCGAGTGCGGGCAGACCAAACTTCAGATCGCTGCTGCCAATTTCCATTAGGGGCGCAGCAGTGATTCGGGTTGCATATTCAGGCTTGATTTTAATCAGCAAATGACCTTGATGGTAAGCGCTTTCCGGCACTTTCTTGATGTCAATAAATGGGCGTTCGCCAAGGCTAACCTGGTAGGGCGACTGAGCCAGTATTTGGATGTGCAGGCCAAAAAAAAGGCTCAGGGTGAAGAGGAGTAAATGTTTTTTCATAAGATTGATTAATTTGAAAGCTGCAGGGTGATGCTCAAGTGTAAAAATCGAAAATTCAGACTAAAAAGAAGCGAAGATACTTTATTTTTAATTAAAGGTAATGATCAGGAAAAAACTGAAGATTTAATAATTTCAGATGTAACCCATTAGCATATAATAGGTTATGGCAGTATATTCTCTGAGTACCCTGATTTCGTATTGCAAATAACTCCACATATTGTAGCGCAGATCGAGATTTTGATCTACACCTTTCACAGGTTTCTTTTTGCCGCGCGATTGCAGGAGCAACTGCTCTTCGAAAGCATTTTCGAAAGTAGGCAGCCCGTTTACGTTGGCAAAGCCTGCCTTGCGAAAACACTTGATGGCGCGATACATATGCTCGGGTGAAGTAACGATAACCAATTGATCTTCAGTTTTGTTTAGAAGGTAACTTAGCTGAATAGACTGCTCATGCGTATTGGTTCCAAGTTTTTCGGATAACATTCGATTTTCGGCCACGCCTCTTTCACGTAGCTCACTAAGCATGCGGTAATGGTCGCTTTGGTTAAAGGCTGCCGTATCGGCAGGCAAAGCCACCACAACACGGCTCTTTGGATAGCGTTCGGCCAAAATGGCCGTATAATGTATCCGCAACAGACTTTCGGCACCCGGCATGCCGCCGGCGCCAAGCAAGACAATGGCTTGAGGAGGCTGGCTGATTTTGCTGATCAAACGGGTGCCTAAAGAATGATACAAGCGATAAGGAATAGGTGTGAAACTGAGAATAATAGCGATAAAAAGAAAGCCGCCGGCCAAAATGAGAACTAGCCGAAGCCAGCTCAATAAGCGCCGGATACTATTTTTTTCGTTGTTAAGCTTTGTGGTTCTCACTTAAAAAATTACCATCATTAAAAAAACAGATGGTTTTTCTATTTGCTATTTTGTAGTTAGCTCGACAAAACTGTTGACCTTCATCGGGATTTGCATGCCTTCCTGCTCCATTTCCATTTCGAGCTTCTGGTTTACCGATGACGATAAAAGCCATCCGTTTTGCAAATTCACTTCAGAGTTTCCGCTGATGGTGCCGCTTACAATGGCTTTTTCGCCCATCATTTTCGTTCCGCTGATGACTCCCGTAAAACTTATTTTTGCTTTTTTGCCCGAAACGCTTTCGAGAACATAGGTTGATTCGATCGAAAAATCGCTCGATGGGTCGGGCTGTTGCTTAGTTTGCCAGCTGTCGCCCGGTTTCAGGCTTTTGTCGCTGTAAATTATCATCATTCCGGTTTCTAAGCCTGAAAGTTTAACTTTCTGATTGTCAGCAATGTCCTTCTCCATGCTGATTGGATTTCCAAAAGGATTAATTACAATGTGAATGGGGGTGCCAATGCTTTTGCCCAACACTTCGCCCAATTGTTTGCTCATTGGATTGGCATCATCGGGTTTTTTGGAATCCCAAACGGTTTCCATTCCCATGGCATTTTGTTTTAGCCGGATAGCCGTATAGGTCAAGTCGAGCTCCATTTGTTGTTTGTCGGGGCTAACATCTTTAACATCAGCTGTTTGTGTCATTTCAATTTGTTGCTGCAAGGTCATGCTTTGGCCAAACATATTCATCGAAATGCTTTGATTGTTTTTGATTGTCATTTCGAAATGCTGATCTTTTTCGAGTTGATAGGTTAATTTTATTTCCTTTTGTGCAAAGCCGGTGGTTGCAAATAAGAATAGGAGGGAGAAAGAAAAGAATGTTTTCATTTGGATTTTTTGTTTTAATAATTAGGTTCTTCATCACGTATTTGATCCGAAATGTCGTCCATGCGCGAAGGAGCCAGTATGGTTTGTTGCTGGAAATTCTGATTAGGGTTTAAAGGTGCCGACGGCTTTAAATTATCGCTATTCTTTTCATCAAAACGGGCATATTTTGATACGAATTTCAGTTCTATTTCGGCTAAACGCCCGTTGCGGTGTTTTGCAATAATGATGTCTGCTCTGCCTTTGTTGTCAGCATTATTTTCGCCTTCGGTATATCCATAATATTCTGGGCGATAGATAAATACAACCATATCGGCATCCTGTTCAATGGCTCCCGATTCGCGAAGGTCGGAAAGGATGGGTTTTTTTGAACCCGGGCGGCTTTCTACCGAGCGGCTAAGCTGCGATAAGGCCAAAACAGGTATATTCAGCTCTTTTGCTAAGCTTTTGAGCGAGCGCGAAATTGCGCTGATTTCTTGTTCGCGGTTGCCAACGTTTTCGCCGCCGGTTGTCATAAGTTGCAGATAATCAATAAATACCATTTGAATGTCATGCTGCTGTTTCAGCCTGCGACATTTGGCTCTAAGCTCGAAGACCGACAATTGCGGGGTGTCATCAATAAAAATTTTTGCTTTTACCAAAGGGTCAACCCTTGTTATAAGCTGTTGCCACTCGTGCCCGGCAAGATCGCCCTTGCGCAATTTTTCGGCTTCGAGGCCCGATTCGCTCGATATCAAGCGTGTAACCAATTGTATGGACGACATTTCGAGCGAAAAAAACGCGATGGGTTTTTTGAAATCCACTGCCGCATTGCGGGCAAGATTTAGGGCAAAAGCCGTTTTCCCCATGCTGGGTCGCGCAGCAAGAATAATCAGGTCGCTTTTTTGCCATCCTTGCGTAACGCTGTCGAGCTCCAAAAAGCCTGCTCCAACGCCAAGCAGTGTGTTATCAACTTGTTTGGCTGCTTCAATATTCTTAATTGCGGCTTTCACCAGTTCGGGCATGGCAAGAAAACTTCGGCGAAGGTTTGTTTCGCCCACCTGAAACAATCCCGATTCGGCACGATCGAGCAAATCAAATACATCCGTTGTGTCCTGATAGGCGTCGTGAATGATCTCGGACGAAATACGAATCAATTCGCGCTGAATAAATTTTTGCTGAAGAATACGCGCATGAAACTCAATATTGGCCGACGATACAACACGATTGGTTAATTGCGAAATGTAATAAGGCCCGCCAACAATATCCAATTCGCCATACGAAAGCAATTCCTTGGTAACGGTAAGAATATCAATGGGCTCTGACTTGGCAAAAAGGTTTTTAATGGCAGCAAAAATACGCTTGTGGTTATCAAGGTAAAAAACTTCAGGCAGAAGAATGTCAATTACAGCGGCAACGGCTTCTTTCTGAAGCATCAAACCGCCCAGCACAATTTCCTCAACATCTGTGGCTTGAGGAGGTACCCTTCCGTGTTCTAACATCATATTTTGCTGAAAATCAGTAGATAATGACGTTGACGGGCGGGTTCTTTTTATTTTTTTGTCCATGTGTCAAAGATAGTTGTATCTTTTTAATTCGAATTAAAAATGAATTGTTGAAGAAGAAAAATCGCCCCTCGGCTTTTTTTCTCAGCTGTTAAATAAGCGTTGCAAGGCCGTCAAAAGAAGCTTTTAACGCTGTTGCAAAAGCTGCAAGATGATGCAGGCTTTCAGATTGTTGGTT
>CAYYDS010000083.1:0-10985 GCA_964470665.1 uncultured Lentimicrobiaceae bacterium | reverse complement strand
AAGAATGTTGATTGAGAGTGGTTTTAGCTCAAATTATAAGTCTGTTGTGGTGTTAGCAAACCCAAAAACGGTGCTGAACGCGAAGTATGCTCCCAAGGAGATTCGCGAGCAGGTGATTAGAGCTGATGGTTTAATTGAATACATCAAACGGTCGAACGCTCAGAAAGATGCGCCGGATGGTACCGAGAATCAGATGATAGATTTGGCTTATTATTTTTTGAGGAAGCATACGGAGCCAAAAATGGATTATTTAGAGAAATATAGAAGGATGGCAGAAGAATTGGAAGGGGCGGTTGGAGTGACAAATGAAGAAACTCCGGCTAAAATTGCGACTATTAGCACTCTTCCCCACCCTTCAAATACTGTTAAACAACAAGAACTGCATCAGGATGGGATTCCCAAGTGTCCCGTATGTGGAAGCATTATGGTGAAGCGCAAAGCCGGCAAAGGGGCGAATGCGGGGAATGAGTTTTGGGGTTGTCCAAAGTTCCCTAAGTGTAGAGGGATAGTGAAAATTTGATTTAAATATGAGAAATACCGCGAGACACGCGGGAATTTACGCCTATGGAGAACATGTAAACCTCGGTAGCGAGTGGCGTTCCGTGAAGTAGGAACCCCTTGTATGGGGGATTGTCGCAATCTACCGAAATCTTAAGAACATGACCGATGAGGAAACCCCTGTGTATGGGGGATTGTCGATGCGGAGAGTCATATTCCGATAGATGGGGAAAGGAACCCCCTACGTGCGGGGGAGTATCCATTTTGTCAAGTAAAAAGCAAAAAAACTTGCTATAAGAACTCCTATATCTTGGGGTCTGATATATGAAAAACAAACAATACCGCGAGACACGCGGGAATTTACGCCTATGGAGAACATGTAAATCTCAGTCGTGAGTGACGTTCTATGAAGTAGGAAACCCATTACGGGTGGGGGATTGTCGCAAACTGAATTATTCCCGTTTCCCCTTCACAGAAACCCCCTGTATGCGGGTGAATCTCGCAGCAAAAAACATAACAAGAGCCCCCAAAATTCTGGGGGCTCTTTTCTTGTATGCATTTCGCCGAGCCGGCTGAATCATTATCTTTTTATCAAATTTGTTTATCCAACTTTGATATTCCCTAAACTCCAGAAGTCGTTGCGAGACCGCAAGATGCTAACATCCATCCGGTTGGCACCAGGATGGCCATCAATGTTTATTATCGAACATCAAAGTTCGTTACCGAACATCGATATGAATTTTTGAATAAACCGGACACAACAAAAGTCCCCAAAAAACATGGGGGCTTTCGTTCAGTTTGCAATTTTTTACTTACTCCGCAAATCCTTGTAAACTTCTTTCGCAAGTTCCTCTAACACCGACGTATAAAACGCCTTGTCCTCGAACAACTTCGTAAACGCATTCACCGATTCGGCATAACATTCCTGCGTCACCTTCTTAAACACATCCGGAAAAATGCTTCTCTCAAAAACTTCCGAATCATTCGCTTTCGCAGATTGCTTTAGTCGTTCATTTCCCTTGACCGCCTTCTGATATATCGTTCTTACTATGACCTTGTCTCCCTCATTGAAAATTCCCTTAACTCTTTCATTGATTTTCTTCAAGATTTCATCCAAGAGAGCATCGGTATCTTCCGGCTTTCCACCGACATTCACCGTTTTGGGATTTTCCAAGATTTCTTCCTCAATGGTTGGATTCAAAGAAATATCGCCCTTAAAAGTTTCCTCCAATTTATAATACTCCAATTTCAATTTGCTTTCCAAATCCAAGCTGGTCTCACTGATTCTGGGCAATAATTTCTCCAGATAGGCCGCGAAGACATACTCTTTATGCAGGTCTTTATCGAACATACGGGTGATTTGCACAATGTAGGAATACCATTTGTTGAAGTTGCGAATGGTTTTCTTAAAACCGAACTTATCCTCATCGCTGAGTTTCGTATAACGGTCCACAATCGGTTTTAATAAGCTGGTCATTTTCCCTAAATCGGTAGCGTTCTGATTGCCAGTTTTGTAGTAAATCTTGACGAACTTTTCAATGTCATCCGTGTTATACAGCTTATAATTTCTCAAACTGGTTCGGGTATCGTAGATGAGATTAACATTGATTTCTTCATCCAGAATCGTGCCTTCATAGTAGGGCTTGAAAGATTCTTCAATTTCTTCCTTCGTATTCACGAAATCCAAAATGAACGTATCCTCTTTGCCAGGGAAGATGCGATTTAAGCGTGAAAGGGTTTGCACGGCCTTTACGCCTTGGAGCTTCTTATCGACAAACATGGAGTGGAGGAGAGGTTCGTCAAAACCGGTCTGATATTTCTCAGCCACAATCAGCATATTGAACTCATCGGAATTGAACTCTGCCGGAAGTTGTTTCTCTTTGATGGTCGTTCCATCTTCTCTTTTGTTGATTCCCTCTTCCGTATAGTCCGCTCCATTGTCCTTAATCACTCCGGAGAAGGCAATTAGGATATCCACATCATCGTAACCTTTTTTCTCAATGTAATTCTTAAATTCGTGATAATAGCGAACCGCATGAAGCCGCGATGCCGTGACCACCATGGCTTTGGCTCTGCCACCAATTTTGTTTTTAGTGACATCTCTGAACTGCTCGATGATGATGGCAGTTTTCTGTTGCAGATTATGCGGATGCAAAGAGGCATATCGCTTAATCGTCTTCACTGCTTTGGAAGTAGGAACTTCCGGATTCTCTGCCGTATTCTTAGCCAGTTTGTAGCAGGTGTGGTAGGTCATATAGTTCTTCAAGACATCCATAATGAAGCCTTCTTCTATGGCTTGGCGCATACTATAAGTGTGATGAGCGGTAAAAGTGCCATTGGTGTGCCTTTGCCCGAACAGTTCCAAGGTTTTTTGCTTCGGAGTGGCTGTGAAAGCGAAGAAGGAGAGGTTGCTGTGTTTTCCTTGTGTCAATAATTCCTTGACTAATTTATCTTCATCATCTTCAATTTCCGCTTCTGCTTTTCCCTCAATCTCCGCAAATTCCCGCAATGCATCTTTTGTATCTGCAAGAGCTGTTCTGACCGCCCTGGCACTGTTACCGGTTTGACTCTGATGGGCTTCATCGACGATGATGGCGAAGCGTTTGCCTTTAACTTCGTCCACATCCTGAAAAATAATCGGAAACTTCTGAAGAGTGGTGACAATGATTTTCTTCCCGTCATTGATGGCTTTCAGTAAATCCTTCGATGTTTTGCCTTCACCAATGGTTTCAACGACGCCTAAGGTGTGGTCAAAACCGGAAATGGTATTTTGAAGTTGATTATCCAGAACCTTCCGGTCTGAGATGACTAAAACGGAAGTGAAAATGGAGTTGTTCTGGTTATCATGAATATTGGCTAAACCATAGGCTAACCAGGCAATCGAATTGCTCTTGCCCGAACCGGCACTGTGCTGCACCAAATAATTATGTCCACTGCCATTGATTTTGACATCGCTCAAGAATTTGGTGACCACATCCAATTGCTGATAACGGGGGAAGATGAGCTTCTTCGAGACGACCTTCTCTTCTCTCCCATTTTTCACAACAATCCTTGTTTCCACTTCCAAATGCATAAATCGTTGAAGAATATCCATCAGAGAATCTTTCTTCAACACAATCTCCCATAAATAGGAAGTCGCATAACCATCGGGATTAGTGGGATTGCCGGCACCGCCAACGTTTCCTGCTCCATTGGAACCTTGATTGAAGGGGAGAAAGAAGGTGTTTTTGCCTTTGAGTTGGGTGGTCATGGCGACTTCATATAAATCAACGGCGAAGTAAACAAGGAAGCGACGGTTGAATTGGAAACAGGATTCTCTGGGGTTTCGGTCATACATAAACTGCATCTTGGCATTTTCAACCGATTGTCCCGTGATTTGGTTTTTGAGTTCGATGGCTACGATGGGAATGCCATTTAAGAATAAAGCCATATCAATCGAGTTTTCGTTCTCGGTAGAATATTTGAATTGCCGAACACAACTTAAGATGTTCTGTTCGTATTTTGCTACCACATCGGGGTTTAGAGTGGTTTCGGGCCTAAAATAAGCCACGCGAAGTTTAACTCCTCTGTCATTGATTCCATTACGCAGAACATGCAGGAGTCCGTGAGCTTCCACTTCTTCATTGAATCGTTTGTAGAGTTTCTTCTCTGCTTCTTCCTTATAATTTCTGACGTATCGTTCCCATTCCTTGGGTTGAGTGGCTTTCATAAACTGAATCAGAGTGGGCATATCGATAGCCCAGTTTCGGTTGTAGGTTGCTTGATTGCCCTTGATATATCCTCCGGAAGAGAGCAGAAAGCTCTCGATATCTTCTTCAAAGCGTTTCTCTTTGTATTCCAATGTTACACCTCCTCGTCCATGACTCTGAGTTCATTTAGGTTTTTGAAAAATTGCCATCCATTTGTTGCAAGGCCCGATACAAGCGAACCTGCTTGAGAAGGACTATTAAAGGCGATGTTAACGGCTAAAACGAGATTGCCATCTTTCTCTTCCACCTTGCCATCTCTGATGTAATCGTTCACAAGTTCAGTATATTTGAGATAAAATCTATCCGATTTCCAGTTCTTGCTGGATTCTACAGGTCGTTTGATGATACTACCTTTGGCGAGCACGAATTTCCCGTCTCTGATGAACAATTGAGCTTTGTATTTGTGGCTATTGGGACAATAGTAATCCACAGAAGAGCTTTCTGCCTTCGACACATCCATAACCACGCCTTCTGCATTGAGCAAGAACTCGATTTGGTCGATATAGGCAAGAAGGTTTGGTTTGTCATAGATGCTGACATTGGGTTCATTCGCTCTGAGTTCTTTATTCATCAGAACACAACTACTTTTCTTCAGCTTCTTGATGAATTCATATTCCATATAATCAATGGCCAGTTTATCAAAGCTGTTGTTGTCGGTAACGAAAAGGATACAGTATGTCCAGAAGTCTTTTTTCCGTACGTGTTCGCTGATTCTGCCAACTCCGTTCATAGATTGCCCGACATACACTTTTAGCGTTCCTTCGTCACTGTTATCGAAGAGGAAGTAGATGGCATAGTTACTGGAAGAGTCCATTTTCTCAATGTCTTTGAGATTGTCTTTAGTAAAGTAAAAAGCCTTGATTTGATTGGTTCTATCCTGAAAGACTTTCAAGTTGGATGCTCTTGCGGCGTCAGGAAAGAGATATGTGATGGTTTTTTGCACTACATTACCTCCCTTTTTCCGGTGACACATTCAAAGATTAAAGATTTCTTATAGGCTTCAAGGTCTGTTAATAGGGTTTCTTTCTGAGCGATGAGGGAATCGATAATAGCAGATTGATTATCAATATACTCGATTATTGTTAATTGTTCGTCTTTTGGGGGAATGATGCTATTTAAGTTTTTAAATGAATCAAAGCTTAAATCCCACTGCCCAATTCTCATCCCAGTAGATAATCTCCTATACTCAGGCAAGTAAACTTGATTTCTCATCAGGTGATGAAAATATTTCGGGTTGACTTTCGCATTTATAAATTCTGCAACATGATAAGCAGGGCTAACAATCCCTTCATAATCAGATACAGCCAACGAACCTTGCCATGCCTTCATTTTATTTATTACTAAGTCTCCCGTGTTCACAACTTTATACCCCGATGTATCAAGAGAGGTAACATTGTGATTATCGTCTCTGGAATCTTTTGGAACAATACCAAAGTCGCGGTATAAAGATAGCACTACTGCATCTGGATTATTGTTTTCACTTTTCCATCTCACGATATATTTTACTTGAAGAACTTCCCAATGCTTCGGAATTTCCCCTATCCACTCAATCCCACTATCCTTCATTTCCACATTCTTATCCAATCCCTTTGTTACTGCTTCCGTGATAATGGACTGTTTCAGCTTTTTGTATTCCTCTATGGATTCCCGCGTTTTTTCTAAGATGTGGTCAATCTCGGAACATTTTTGGTCGAGGAAGTTGGCGATGGCTTGTTGGTTTTGAATTGAGGGTACGGGGACGAAATAATTCATAAGTGTTTCATTATTTAATGTCCATCTATGCTCATAAGACACTCCTTTTCCATGAGCAAACATAGCCATGGCCCAATATTGAGTCTTAAAATAATAATCAGAAAATTTTGCTATATTACCATTCTTAGCTACCAGATTAAAATATGCTGGGCTAATGACTCCTGCAACCGATGATACATTGCAATTAGCTCCACTATACAAGTCCATAGGATTCAATAGAAAGTCCCCAACTTCAACTTGATTATAGTTGTAATAATTCTCAGCTATTTGTCCTTCATTGTTGGACATGTCTCTTATTCTTACACCATTTCTTGACAGCGTGAGAACTATAGGGTCTTCTTGTTTAGCTTCTTTTTTCTTTCTAAAAAAAAGTTCCTTGACTTTCCTAACTTCCCATTCCTCAGGTATTTCCCCAATCCACTCAATTCCACTATCCTTCATCCTTTTATTCAACCGATTCACCGTCCTTCTCAAACAATGCCTTCAGGGATGCCATCAGGTCGGCTTCCATGGCAACGATTCTGGCAGCGATGACATCGGCTTTTTCCGGTGCTTCATATTTGTAGAAATATCTTGTGAAGGGAATCTCATAGCCCACTTTGGTTTTGGATTTGTCAATCCAGGCATCGGGATTGTAGGGTAGCACTTCTCTTCTAAAGTAGGCATCAATGTCTTCATCCAGAGGAACGTTCTCAGTATCTCTTTTGGAAGTATCGGCAACCGGCTTTTTGTTCTTCAAGACAATTTTGCCGTTCTCATCCAAAAGTGGACTTTCCACCACGATTTTGTTGTAACCAAAGGCAATGTTCTCGAAAATCTTGGATTCGCAGGTTTTGTCGCCCAAGGTATAGAGCTTGTTGTCGAATTCACCATAGGCTCTGACGATGACCTCACGACATTCTTCGGTGATGTCATTTCGTTTATTCCCAATAGACTTTCTGCGTTTTTCGAACATCTTGGAGGCATCAATCAATTGCACCTTGCCTTCTCTGTGAGCCGGTTTGTTTTTGGACATTATCCAAACATAGGTGGTAATTCCGGTATTGTAAAAGCTATCATTGGGGAGTTGGACAATCGCTTCCAGCCAATCGTTTTCGATGATGTATCGTCGGATTTCGCTGGAGCCACTTCCAGCATCTCCGCTAAACAGAGGAGAGCCATTGTGGACAATTGCCATACGACCAGTGTCTTTCAGTTTTGCAAGGCCGTTTAAGTCAAAGAGTTGTTGTCCATCGCTGATTTTCGGCAAGCCCACACCAAATCGACCTTTATCTCCGCGCTTTGCTTCCTTTTCTATCGCATCCTTTTCTACTTTCCATTCAATACCGAAGGGGGGATTGGAAATACAGTAATCGAAGGTGTATCCAGAGAACTTGTCATCGGATAGAGTGTTGCCTTGACGCATATTTTCGGACTTACCACCCTTGATAATCATATCCGCTTTAGCGATAGCAAACGTTTCGGGGTTTAACTCTTGTCCGAATAGGGAGACTTGAGCATCTTCATCCAGTTCTTTGAGTCGCTCTTCCATACAGGCGAGCATCTGAGAGGTTCCCATGGTTTGGTCGTACACGGTTTTAACGACGCCATCACTTAAGAGGGCGTCTTTTTCTTCGGAAATTAATAAATCTGTCATAAGGTAAATAATATCTCGGCTGGTAAAATGAGCTCCCGCTTGTTCATTGTAAGACTCCGAGAAGCGTCTCACCAACTCTTCGAAAATATAACCCATATCCGTGCTGGAAATTAAATCGGGGCCCATATAGGAGCTTTTCTTATTAAATTCTTGGATGATTAAAAAGAGCATATTGTTATTGGCTAACTTGGTGATGTCTTTATCGAATTCAAAGTTCTCTAATACACTTTGAACATTCTCTGAAAATCCTGCTAAGAACGTCCTGAAGTTCGCTTCGATGTGCTCCGAGTCAGCAACTAAATTTTCAAATGTGAAAGGACTTGTATTGTAGAAGGAATAACCGGAAGCGGTTTCTAAGAACCCTTCTTTGACTTCAAAATGCTTGATACGCTCATAGGTTTCCAGGACCTTTTGTTTGGTTGGAACAAGTGCATCATTAAAACGCTTGATAACGGTCATAGGCAAAATGATTTTGCCGTATTCGTGAGGCTTATAAAGGCCGACTAAGATATCGGCGATAGACCAAATCATATTGGCTTTTTCGTTGATGTTGATAGTGGTTTGTCTGTTTCTGCTGAATTCGTCCATATCGTTCCTCCAATATTCTTTTTTTGTTTTTATTTGTTTATAATACGCAAACGCCTTCTGAAATACAACTAAAAATCGGCTAAAATTTTTCCATATTCATGAGTCGCGTGTAAAACTCATCTATCTTTTGTTGCTTGGCATTCCCCAAATGCTTATTTCTTGCCATTATTCCACTTGTCCCTTCTTTTTGTCCGCTCTTATTTCCACCACATCATCAAGCCCACAGTTTAAAACAGATGAAATCCTCATTAAAGTGTCCAAAGAAACCCTTTCACCCTTTCCCATCTTGGCTAAAACCGTAGTGCTGATTCCGGCGAGTTTACGCATATCGGTCCTTGTGAGGCGTTTATCTATCAGTAATTTCCATAGTTTGTCATAAGAAACGTCCATCGTCCTGCTCCTTCTTGTAAAAATTCATATCATTTAGATTCATCATAACACCGAACCATTGAAAGGTCAACATATTGTTTGCATTTGCGAACATAATATCTTGGTTTCAGTTAAAGCTCTTATCTCCTCTGCCTTGTTTTCTCATTAGAGTTATCTGCATAACTTTAATGTTTTGCGGGCCCAGATGCGAGCTCAGGGAACTACTGGTGTGAGCGCGTTGTTGTTTTGCAAATTCCCACCCCAAGACAATTAACCCACCGGTTGCTGCTGCCGTTGTTTTTATCGAAGTCAAATAATGAACTTTGAATCTCCCCCATGGACCCATGACCACCGGACGGTTGATGGTTGTTGTTAAAAAAAATATTTTCTAAATCTTTGTACGATGTCCTCTCTTTTTTCCAGTAGGTAGTGAGGACAGAAAAAAACAGTCCTCAGATTGGAGGTGTTTTTAATGAAGGAAATCAATCGGATGAATTACACCTATGATGAGTTAATTGCTGCACTAATGACAATCTCTATCGTGTCAAAACACATGGCAAAGAAAGTAGCCATTCTCAGCAAGGAAGTAAAATTAATGGAAGGAGGGTTGTTGGCCGAACAAAAAGAAAAAGACGCTTACGCTGAAGAACAAATCAAAAAAGCAGAACTTTGTCTATTCTTAAAATCACTCAAGAACTTCCAATAGCTTTGTGGGAACAATTGGAGAGAGGGGCGTGATAACTCCATAAGTCCAAAAAAGTATGATATTTTACTACTTTTCGGGACTTAACTATCACTATGATGATTTCTGAACATAAGAAAAGCCCCCATAATCTTGGGGGCTCTTTTTTTGCCAATGCGTCTCGCTAACTGTCAACCGGATGGTTTCTTTTTTTTTGACAAAGTTATCTACCAAACTTTAACTCCCCCCCCTTAAGACCAGGAGCGGACGAGTATGCAAATTATTCCCGAATTCATCAACACCTCGGACCGGTTGCTGCCGATTTATCGATAAAGTCCAATACCGAACTTTGACATTTTTCACACGCTCGTGGCCCTGAATAAAAAAACTTGGGCCATAGCCGAAGCCATGACCCATACAAAACCGAAGTTTTTCTTACTGCTATAGTATATCAAGGTTTGCAAAAAATATTCCATCTAAACAAAATTTTCAATATAACACCTCTACTGTTACGTTGAAAATTTTGAGCGTTAGATTCCATCAGTGCTTCCGGTTGAATTCATTTGTGCCTTCAGAGTTAGAAGGTGAACTCTAATGTCATCTTCGACGTTCGGCATCACTGTTGTCCCGTAGCTGCGTTTTTCATGTCGGAGTTCTTTATTGAACTTTGATGTTTTATAAAAGATGTCCTTGATTTCGAGCTGGACTTCTTTTGGGGCAAAATTTAAGAACCGAGCCAAATCATAGACCGTGGCGCCTTTTACTAAATCGAAATAATTAAATAATGAAAGTTCTTCCTTCTGTTTTCTTCACCTTTGTTGTTAATTATATCATTATCGGCTCAAAGATAGCAAGATGAATCCAAAATAAAAACCCCAGATTCGAAAATCTGAGGCTTTTTGTAAGTGAAGTTTTATCAGGAACATATGTAATGCTGAGGTCTGTAAACTTTGTTTAGAGACCTCTTGTGGAAACCACTTTTTTTTGTAAGAATCTCTCCAACCCTCAATTATTTGTGGGTTTAAATGCTGAACAGAAATGGCCCCCCAACACTTGCCGACTTTGATTTGACCTATTGTCTTGGGGTTTACACCGAACTTTTCGCCAATATCACGATATCGGGGATATCCATTGCCCTCAAAATGAGCGTTTAACATTTTGCAAATTCCTTCGATATCTTTTGTGGTTAGCTTTGAATTGTGGTTTTTTTCTCCCATAAGTGCAAGCCCTCTTCGTCTGTTAGCATCGTCTTTATCGACGGGAGGAGTTTTGACGCGGGAACTCTTCTTTTGTAACGGCTTTAACGCATATTTTGGGTCATTCAAGATGCCGGACTTCTTTTTTTCTGAATCAGCCCATCTCGCGCATATCTGAGGGTTTAGATATTTGGGAGAGACGCTCCCCCAGCGCTTTCCTGTTTTTATTAAGGAAATGGTATCCTCTTTTACCCCAAACAAATTGGCGATGTCGATATAGAAAATATTTGCACCTTCAAATTGTTCGTTTAATTTCTGGCAAATACCTTTTACTTGCACCTCGGTCAATTTGGCATTCGCGTTTTTTTCGCCCATAACGCTACGAGAGCGCTTTTTGTTTAAATGGGCTCCTAATGAGTTCCATTGATTTTCAACAATGGAACACAGATTAAAACCGAAGCGCTTATCAAATACATTGAAGTGTTCGGCCCAATAAAATTCTCTTTTTGTAAGCA
>CAYYDS010000082.1:0-11012 GCA_964470665.1 uncultured Lentimicrobiaceae bacterium | reverse complement strand
AGATGAATCTTACGGTAAACCGGATGCTGTTCTACTGACAGGGGCTTGTTAGAAGTGCGTTTTCGCTGCGTGTCCGTAAGATGAATCTTACGGTAAACCGGATGCTGTCCTATGGACAGGAGGTTGTTAGAAGAGCGTTTTCGCTGCGTGTCCGTAAGATGAATCTTACGGTAAACCGGATGCTGTCCTACGGACAGGGGCTTGTTAGAAGTGCGTTTTTGCTGCGTGTCCGTAAGATGAACCTTACGGTAAACCGGATGCTGTCCTACGGACAGGGGGTTGTTAGAAAGGCGTTTTCGCTGTGTGTCCGTAGGACAATATGTGATTTACCACAGGTGAAAACCTGTGGTAAATGCGATAGCACCAAGCAACTGCCCGTAGGGCAGAACCAAATTAATCCGATAGAAAGAAGCGTTCATCAATATAAATCCCGTTTTCTACTATCAGTTTACGATATTCGTCCTTGAATTTTAGCTTTTTATGATGTTCTCGCTGGTTTTTGATATATTCTATCACTATATCCTTTTCCTGATACCGGATCGTAAAAGCAGCATATTTTTCGCCCCACGCTTTAAATTTGGGAAATTTATCTTTATTGTTCTTAATCCATGAATTAGTTGAGGTTTTAAGTTCTTTCACAAAATCAGCAAGCGCAACAGTTGCATGTATGCCAACCAAAATATGTAAATGGTCGGGCATTCCATTGATGCGATATAAAAATGATTTCTTATTTTTCATATAGCCCGAGATATAGCGATACAATTCATCTGAATGTTCATTGGAAAGAACATTTTCGCTGTATTTTGTCCTGATGATGATGTGGTGTAACGATTGTATGTAACTCATTGGTTTTGAATTGTTCCGTCCTACGGGCTGAGGGTTATTGACTGACTTCATGTCCGTAAGATGAATCTTACGGTAAACCGGATGCTGTTCTACTGACAGGGGGGTTAACAAAAGTACGCTTTTATCCAGTTCTACTTCCATTTTAGTGGTTGAAAAAAAACTGCCCCAACAGTGCTGATGGGGCAGTTTTAACCAAAATCAATTAAAATTAGGATAATTACCCTTTGAAGGATCAGGTAATTATCAGGAATCCGTTTTTATTCAATCACTATTTTGCGAGTTTCAACAGCTGTGGCTGTATAGATCCGCAACACATACAATCCGGGTTTGATACTGTTGACCGGTAGCTGTAGCTTGTTTTGGCTGTTTACAACGCGAGCGGTTAGTATTTGACCGGAAACTGATGTTAGTTCAACTCTTTCGAGCAAGTTACCCTCAATATTCAGGACATTCGATGCCGGAATGGGATACACTTTTACCGATTCGTCAGCGTCGAGATTATTCAGCCCAACTACAATATCAACACAGGCTTCGTTGCTGGGGTCGGTTTCGCCACATTCCTGATATACTGCGGTTACTTTGTAACAATGCAGGTTTATTTGCATTTCCATATAGGAATATTCGGTATTGTTCCAAAGCGATTCGAGGAGCTGTCCCTGATGATAGATGTTGTAGCCGAGCAAGGTTCCACGACTGCTCCAGACAGGCGAGCCGCTCTGAACGGGTTTTTCTGCAGCTATCATCACGGGTTCTACATCAGGAATAAGGTTTGCTGTTTCAGGCACAACCGATTGTTTGGCACCGGCTACGCCTTGAGCCCTTATCATGCCGTTTTGGCTAAAGCCCGATGCTTCCCATTTTGTCCAGTTACCCCCACTATAGTTGCTCGAAAAATAATGGGTGTTGGCTTGATATACGTATGGAGCGCCAATGCCATCGTCAATTCCTAAGCCAACGAAACCATCGTAGGCCACGCCAAGGAAGAATCCGCCAGGAGCTTCGATAGGCTGAGCAAAGGTGAATGTGTTCCAAACTCCATCGGTATTGGTTGCCGATCCGCTAAAGAGCACATTGCTGCCGTTTGGCATTCCTGCTGATGTGAGTCCTAAAACATAAAGCTGAACAGTGGCATGAGGTCCGCCTCCATTGGGCTCGTCGCTGAGCAGCCAGCTCATTTGTTCGAGTGTAGCTGCTTGCAGATGCGCTGCGCCAAGCACTCCGTTGATGGTTCCTGTCTGGAATCCCAACTGGCCGGTGCGAACGCCATCGTCGTAACGGAATTCGGCTACTTGCTGCTGATTCCAAGCTAAATTCACCTTATTAGGCATGGTGGGGTCTAACCAGGCCTCAAGACCTTGTGGCACCGGACAATCTATCTGCGTAATTGTAACCTGAGCGATGTTTGAGGCTTGCGATTCGCAGCCGTTGCTCCAAACCGAAGTTATGTGGTAGTCGTAGGTGCCGACGGCCACATTGTTGTCGTTGAATGTTACCGGCACAACAGGGTTGGAGTTGATTTTATTGCCATTGCGATAAACATTGTATCCTAATAATACTCTGGGTTCACTTTCAACCGCAAGGTCTTCGTGCTGAACAACAACGAAAGGCGTTGTTGTGGTTAGGCGGTAAGGTGCATCGGCTATGGGTTCGAGGGAAGTTTTTCCGCGCGAGCCAACACTTTCCACCAAACCTCTCACACTCCAGTTGTAATTGAGGGTTGGTGCTACCTGAATCAGTGTTTGCCATCCTTGCCCGGCAAGGTTTATCATATTGCCTTTGCCATCAATTGCAGGACCTGCATCCACTCCGGCCGGATGGCCTGTGGTGGTATTATTGCGAAATCCGATCCAGAGTTCTTTTGTGGCGTCAATATAAACGGGGATGTCGAGCAGTATTTCATTCCAGGTGCTGATAACCGGATTAGTTACCATTTGATCAACTACTAAGTTGGTCGGCCCGCTAATGTTGCCGCCTGTCCAAACACGCACACTGTAGGTGCAGTTTGCTTCGCGTGGGACAAACATCACACGGGTAAGGAATTTACCGTTGTGAGCAGTAAGGTCGGCCGGAGTGAAGCGCTGAGCCACGTCAAAGTCAACTGCTCCGCCCGTACCAACACTGTTGTTGCCATGTGCGCCGTCCCAATGTATCCAGCTTCCATTGCCTCCGATAACTGGGGCAGCCCAGTTTAAACTTACATTATTCTGGTTAACTGCAGCTTGCAGATTTTGCGGAGCTTCACATTCGAGGTTTTGCATGTTGATTTGCAGTGTAGTGTTGGCGTTTATCTGCTGTGAACCCAGCACGCGCTGGTAGATGGGATGCGTTACTGCCCATTGGGCTGGCCCTGCCTGAATGTAGAAGCTTACCGTGCCATTGGCCGGAGTTTGCTGATAGGACCCGTTAAGCACAACGGTAGCATTTTGTATGGCCTGACCGACGCTATTTTTCACAACAAATTTAACTTCCACCGTACTCAATAGGGTAATAGGTACGTTGAGCGGTGAATTGCCAACAGTGATATTGCCTGTGGCTGGTGTATAACCGGTGTAGCTTACCTGATAGTGATAAGTGCCCGGATAAAGCTCAGCCTGGAACATCGCATTTTGAGTGTAGCCACTGGCAACAACTTGTCCCTGAGTTGAAATTTCGACAAATGCGCCATCTAATCCTTGTCCGGAATCGTTATTCACGGTAAAATTTACAACCGTACCCTGCGGGAGTTCAAATGGCACTTCTATCGTGTTGGATGTAGCGCTATAGTAATTGGCTTTCACGCCTGCAATATGCTGGCCTGGAAGGATGTTTGTAAAGTCGAACTGGTTGTTTTCCAATCCAGTAGCTATTTCTTCACCGTCCAAATAAACCGTGAAACCATTTCCCGGAATAGCGCCGTCCGATTCAACGCCGATGCTAATGTCGTCAATAAGTAGCGCAAGGCCGGTATGGTTGTGTCTAATGGTTACATATTTTGCATCGCTCGGAATCAGGTAGCTGAATTGTGTCCAGTATGTTGGCACGGTTTCATTTCCGGTGATAAAGACAAAGTCGGATACGTTGTTGGTAGCTGTGGAATAGCCAATTCTAAAGGTCTCGAGGCCATAGTTGTCTGTAACTGATTTTGCCCAAAAGCTAAAAGTGTAGTCGAGACTATGTTGTTGCAACTCGCTGATAAGCCAATTGTTAGTGCTGCCTGAGGTCGAGGCGAAGCCTGCAAAATACTGGTTGCCCGAATGAGCACCCCAATAAGCTTCAGATAAAGGAGGCGTGGTTTGTGCGCGATTCATCACCATAAAAGCAAAGGCTTGTCCCATGCCAGGATAGGATACTCCATTTGGATAAACGGTTGGCTGGCCGTCTTGGTCAACAAGTTTCCATTTGCCAATATTGCTTGTGGCAAAAGCCGGGTAACCTTCGATGTTGTCCAAAACAGGAGCCTGATTCCAAAGTAGGCGTGCTTTGCCCGAAGTAAAACCTTCTGTTATTACTTCAACATCGAAAGGATCGTCGGTTCGTTCAGTTAAACTAATGGTCATCTGGTGTGCGGTGCCTTCGATTTCAAGATTAACATCATAATTCTGATAAGGCAGGAAGCCTGTATGGTTTACTTCGAGGGTATAAATGCCCTTGTAGATGTTGTTGATTACAACGCTTCCGCCGGCTTCAACCGTTGCATAATATACATGGTTGGTGTTTCCGCTGTGGTTGACCAACTTCACGGAAGCTCCTGACGAGATACCGGCAACACCCGTATTGGTTTCAACCTGAAGGCTTAAGGCGATGCGCATATCTTTTTCGAGTAGGTTTGACAGACTTCGTTTCGAAATAACGCCGTTCGTATAATTAGCTTCAACCCCAAACTGGTATGCACCATAGCCTAAGGCGTTGAAGCCCGTGTCTAAGAAAGCGGTGTCGGTAACAGCTTGACTGTTGAGTTTGAGCCATTCGGTTTCGTTGCTCTTTTTGCGATAGATGCTATACGATTGGAACGATCGGTTAGGGGTGGATTCTGTTGCACCAATGGTAATTGGAGCTTCGTCGGTTTTCAGCGGGCTGAAAGTTTCGGTAATGATTTGCGAATCAAGCGTTTGCATGTTTACAATATACGTTGCCTGTGGCGATGTGTTTTCAAGCGGACCGTTGGTTAAACCGGCAGCGCGAATAAAAATATTGCCATAGAGCGGTGGCGAAGTTGCATTTTCGAGTGGATTATATGCGCCAAGGCCATTGCTCCACTGCCTGCGGGCTTCCCATTCGTAAGGCTCGCCAACACCATCGTCATAAGCCAGCAAAGTGAAGTTGTTGTTGCCCGAAATCCCAAAAAAGAATCCATTCGGAGCGTTTACAGCTTGTGGCAGAGTGTAGTTGTTCCAGCCATATTCGTTAGCAATATTGGGAAAGCTACCCAGCACATCAGCCGGATTTGGCGAACCGTCGTCATTGATGCCCAGAATCACAACATTAACTTCGTCCGATTTTGGATAGCTCGAATTGTAGGTGTACCATTGAACGCTATGTAGGATCGCATCGTATTTCCATGCCGAACCCCCAACGATGGTTGGGTTTCCGGTGGTAATAAGTACGCCTACAGCCGTGCCATCGTCGTATCGGAAAGTTTGCGGATAGGGCTGTCCGGCAGCGAACCATTTTACCAGCGCATTGTTGCCACTCGTTGATGCTGTAACCATATTGGGCGCCGGTGCATTTTCGAGAAGCGTAATCTGCGGCAATACATGATTAACTTCGGGTACGCTGATGGTGGAAGTATATGTTTGATAGCCTTCGAGACTGATCTGGATGGCGTATTGCGTGCTGCCCCAAACTGCAGGGAAGCTAAACTGTCCGTTGGCATTAGTAGTAGTTTCATAGGTGTCAATACCTGTTATTGTTACGTTTGCCGATTGTGCCGGACTTTGCGAATCGCTTCGGATCACCGTGCCACTGAGCGAAATCAGCGGACGTTCTACCATATAAGCGCTTCCTAGATTTAGAATACTGCCCGGATTGAGCTGCTTGTTTTCAAAAACTATATCGCTATACCCATATTTAGTAATGATGACGCTTAGGTTGTTGCCTGCCATTGCAAAAGGTATTTCGTAATAACCACTTGCGTTGGTAACGGTTTTGGCTACCTTACCCGGATAGTCGGGGTTGATTACCTCAACAAGGGCGCCTTCAACAGGAGCGCTGTTTTCCTGATAGTAAACATAGCCTTTGATATTGCCCAAACCTTGGCCTGTATTGATGGCAAAAGAGGTTATATTGTAACGGGGATAATTCATCGGATAGAGCATAACATTGGGGTCAATGGTTCCCCAGCCTCCATCTATCATAAGCCTGTTGGGACTGTATTCGTCCTCTATGTATGCAAATTTTCCGATATTGGCGTCGCTTAAACCACCATAATAATATACTGTTATTGCAAGGTTGCGCCCTCCGCTATAAACAAAAGGTTCTGTGAACGGAATGTTTATTTTCCCTTTCCCTTCCGGAAAATCTAGTTTACCGTCAAATACAAGTGTCATTTGGCTTGGTGGGATGTAGGCGGTGAGTGCGTTTACGTCGGTTTCGGTGATCCAAACCTTTATTCTGCGCTGGTTCATGGCTTCGCTCAAGGTGTAGTAGTACATGATGCGATCCATAATTCCGCCGGTATTCAATTCGTTTTTGAAATAAAGCGTTTGCGTGAGGCTCATCTTGCGGTATTCCTCAAAATCAATCGGACTAAGATTGTTGTATTGTGTAGTCGAAGGTAGCGGATAGGTTCCTATGTGTTTGATTATCACAGAACTGTTTAATACTTCGATGGTAAACATTTGGCTGATGTTGTTTACCGTGTTGAGATCGTCAGGCCAGTCAATTTTTGCATATACCGAATAAACTCCCTGCTCTTGCATGGTGAGTGGAATAGTTATATTGGCTATTTCGCCCACAGCGAGGTTAACGCCATTTGCTTCAGATAGAATAGTTTCTATGCCATTGAGGTAAGTAGCAATCTGCACTTTGTAATCGTCGCCATCCACTGTGCTAATGCCATTATTGGCAATGCCTAACGTGAGGTTTGTTGGTGTTCCCGGATAGAGATATTCATTGGCAACGCTTGCACCCATAACCATCAGATCGTGCGAGGGTCGGTTGATTACCGAGCCCATTACATCGTCAATTACGCCGGGCCAACACCAATCGCTGTAAAACTGGAATGCCATATAATAGTGTTCGCCGTTGAGCAGTCCATATTGGCTCATGTCGTAGGATTTTTCGGTATATCCGATGCTTGGATCAATAATTTCGTCAATCACGGTAAAGTTTGACGGGTCGGTGCCACTTGTAGAGTAGGCAATGCGCCATTTTTGGCCAGCTTGATTTGCCAGTCGCTTGATCCAGAAGCTAAAAAGGTCGCCATCCTGCCAAATCATCTGCGGGGTAATGAGCCAGTCGTCGTAGCTTATCTGCCCGGGATTGCCAGCATACACATCAAGGCCGGCAGCGGCTACACCTGTGTGAGGAACTACCTGGCCGGTTGGTGCGTTATTTGTATTGCGTAGCCACCCTTTACTGTCGTTGTTGTTGTCTATAACTGTCCAGCCAAGAGGCGGAAACAGTGTTCCCTCAAAGCTTTCGCGAAGTATGCCAAAGCGTAGGCCTCTGCCGCTAAGCTGTACCACTTTGTTGCCCGGCACACTTTCGTCCACAACAAAGGTGGCCGTTCCTTCTTCAAGCTGTATTTCGTTGGGGATGAAGCTGATCTGAAAATCGTAGCTTTGGCCGATACCCAAGCTCATGGGGAAACTGGCATTTTTTATACTAAAGACATCGTTGCTGAAGTCAATTCCGCTGATAAGCAAACTGCCGCCGCCATTGTTTTTTGCTGTAACGACAAGTGTTTTTTCGACGGAGGTTTCAACCTGGCCAAAATTCAAATTGTCGGGAGCAAGGCTTAAAACGGGTTCGGTAGGCAAATCGCCCAACCACAATTTGGTATTGGGCAGGAATGCGCTGCCGCTGGTTTGCGGAAGGCTTGCCGGATTATAGGGGCTGCTGTCGTTGCGGACCCAGCGGCAGCGAACAGGTTCGGCGCTGTGGTCGGTGGCATAAAACTGGTCCTCATTCGAATTCCAGCCCGGTTTTTTCTCGATTACGGTAACTAACAGATTGTCTGTATTGTTGTAGTAGAAACCTTCAACAGGTATCCAGCTAAAATCGGTATTTTGAGTGAATTCATACGGCCCGTCAAACACTTTTGTGTGGCCGGTAAGTTGTTCAGTGTCTGTGAGCTCGCTTAGCTCGGTATGTTTAAAATAAATTTCGAGTTCGACACTTAAGCTGGACGAGCTTCCGGCATAATGATAGCCAATGCGCTGTATCATACGATCGGCCTGATTGATTTCTGATTGCAGGTAAATGGTTTGCGAAACGGAGTATCCGTAATAGGGCGAAATAGGTACGAGGCCATTGGGCTCGGTGCCATCGCCAATAACTATTGAAATAAGGTTACTGCCGCGTCCGTTCATTGTCAGGCTTCGGTCGCCCGCAATGGCGGCATCAAATAGAAAGGTGATGGTTGCGTTTTGCAGGCTGGAGTTTTCAGGTGTAAAACTAATGTTAACAGCCTTGCTCTCGAGCATGCCCAGTTGTATCGGAAAATTAATTCCGCTAACTGCAAAAGCCTGATTCGAACTTTCGAAACCGGTAATTTCGAGCATATCTACACCGGCATTTTTCAGGATTATGGTTTTGTTTAGGCTGGTGCCAATTTCAACATCGCCAAAATCGAGGTGGCTGGGTGTGATGGATGAGATGGCAGGACCGGTGGGCATATCGCCGAACCAAAGTTTGGTGTTCGGACGAAGTTGAAGTTGGTCGCCTGAAGGAAGCGATTCGGGGGGATAGGGCGAGCTGTCGTTCCACAAACCAAGGCAATAAAAATCGCCTTCGGCGGTAGGAGTGGAATAAAATGTATCGGACGAGCTGTTGTATCCTGGCTTTTTCTCGATCACCGTGATAATCAGATTGCTCGTGTTGTTGTAATAAAATGGATTAATCTCGATTTCGGAGAATTCTTCGCCCGCATGAAGAAACCATGGGCCGTCGTACACTTTTTGATGGCCGCTAAGTTGAACAGTATTGGCGAGTGAACTAAGCTCGGTATGCGACATCCATACTTCAATTTCTAATTCCAAATTGGGGTCTGTACCCGAATATTGGTATCCGATTTTGTTGATTACTTTTTGAGAAACATTGATTTCCGATTGAAAATACAAGGTCTGCGAAAACGAATAGCCATACCAGGGTGTTACCGGAGCATTCATCGTTTCCTCGGTACCTGTGCCTATAACTACAGGTTCAACCGAGCGACCATCTCTCGTAACGGACGATCCGGATGCCGGATTTGCCGTTAGCCAACAGGGCAACAACAGTAACAAAGCACCTATTGACGCAAATGATAAAAAGTTTTTTTGAAACATCGTTCAACTATTTTTTTGATTAATAATTAATGATTTCTTCTAAAGCTTATGTAAAAAAGCATCGAAAATGGGCTCTCCAACTCGAAAGCTCGAAAATATCAGGGCCTTTGGTGAAAAGTGTTATGTAAATGATAGTCCTACATTCGCTGATAAAACCTTGATAAACAGCCTTTATGGTGTTAAGTGAAAGAAATAGCAGTTTGTTCATTTTTCATTATAATAAATTGGGCACATTTGAAAAGCAAAGATATTTAGACCTCAAGAAAATCAAATCCGTGCTATCCGGTATATTTCCCTTAATTTGTAATCAGTACCAGCACGTATTTTAATTTTAAATCAAAAAAAAGGGAGTGTTCTGAATTTTTAAGACCTTACTTTTGCAAGCCGGTAGAGGCATTTTTTGCCCGATATGCACAAAAGAAACACTCTTATTACCCGTTTTTCATTGCTGATTTTAATTCTAACGCTGGCAACAGCTACGGTTATCGCCTTTCCACAGGGCGTTCTTTTCAAAAAGACAGAACTGAGAGGCGATTGTAACGATCAGAATTGCGACAGCGTTGTAAAGCTGGCAATGTCAATTATTTATTCCAATGCCGACAGCGCCCGCGAGATAGTGAACAAAACCCTGGCTCTGAAAAGCGGTAAATTAGATCTTGGTACCGCCCGCCTTCAAAACGCTCTTGGGGCAACCTACCATGTGCAGTCAGAATATGGCCAGGCGCTCGATCATTATTATAACGCCCTGACCATTGCCAATGCTATTGGCGATACCACCTATCTGGCCAATATTTACAACAACATTGGCGCGGTAAACCTCAAAGCCGGCAACTACCGCGAATCTCTTGAATATTACTATCTGGCATTGGATGAATTGGAACGAAAAGGGCTTAAATCGGAGGCTTCAAGCACCTTAAATAATATGGGACTGCTGTTTTACGAAATCAAAAACGAAAACAAGGCTACAAAATATTTTAAACTGGCTCTCGAAGGTTTCATTGCCTTGCACGACAGCATCGGCATTTCGGCTTCGCTCAACAATTTGGGCATGGTTTATTCGAAATCTACCCGCACCGATTCGGCCATTTATTTCTATACTAAAGCCGCCGAAATGTCGGAGCAAGATCAAAACTATTATGGATTATGCACGTCGTGGCAGGGCAGAGCCAATTTGTATGCCGCGCTCGATTTCAACCATCAGGCAATTGAAGCCTATCAGATGAGCCTCGACCTGGCACGCCAGATTAAACACCCCTATCAGGAAGCGTTTGCTATGACAGGTATGGCTGAGGTGCTGGCCAAAGAAGGCCAGACCGCCAAAGCACTCGAATTGGCTTTAGAAGCTTTGAATATTGCGCAAGGTATTAATAATCAGGTGCTTCAATATCAAGTGCATCAAATTCTTTCGCACATTTATGAAAAAAGAGGCGAACTGCTCAAGAGCCTCGAACACTTTCGGCAGTATTCGCTCATCAAAGACGATCTTTTAAATCAGGCCGTGCTTCATCAGGTTTACAATATGGAACTCAACAGCCTGCATCAAGCCAATGTGCGGCAACAATTGCAAATAGAAAGCCAGAAAGTGAGTATAAGCCAGAAAAGTAACCAGCTTATTCTTTCCATCATCATTTTTTCGCTTGCCGTGGTCGGGATTTACCTGCTTTATCTTTATTTCAGATACCGGCAGAAAGAACGCCTGCA
>CAYYDS010000081.1:0-11101 GCA_964470665.1 uncultured Lentimicrobiaceae bacterium | reverse complement strand
CCCATTGCTCCATCGAGTATCAAAATCCTGTCGCTCATAAGTTCTCTGACAGGAACTGTAAACTGATCCATAAATATTGAAATTAATGATGCTAAATGAGTTGTCCTTAGCTTGGCTTTAGACCCACATTCGGAATTCCAAACAAATAAAACAAGCTTTTTGCATCGCGGTTACACATTTAATTTATAATCTCCCGCTGTAACGGGATTAGGTTTTAGCACCACTCCTTGTGGGGAAGGTTGCTAGAGCTTCGTCGAGCCTATTCTCTCCGCTCTTCTTTATAAACCAAAAGGACCTTTTTTGAAGAAGGACTCTTGATGTATGAGAGAGCAAAGGTAAATTTTTTTTCATACAATCAAATTTTTTGAAATTTTTAGCCGGAAGCTCATAGCCTAAAAGGTGTTTTAAGGGAGATAATCAAATAATCTGTACTTTTGCAGCTCAAAAAATTAACCCTATTATCATGAGTCAAACAATTGTTGAGCAAAGCCTTCGCTACAAAGTTGCCGATATAGGCCTTGCTTCCTGGGGTCGTAAAGAAATTGAAATTGCCGAAAAAGAAATGCCCGGACTAATGTCGCTCAGGGCAAAATTTGGCCCTTCGAAACCTTTGAAGGGGGCGCGCATTTCGGGTTCGCTTCATATGACCATCCAAACAGCGGTGCTTATCGAAACCCTTGTAGAGCTTGGCGCTGAGGTGCGTTGGGCCAGCTGCAATATTTTCTCCACCCAAGATCATGCCGCTGCAGCTATTGCCGAAGCCGGCGTCCCTGTTTTTGCCTGGAAGGGCGAAACGCTCGACGAATACTGGTGGTGCACAAAACAGGCGCTCACCTTCGAAAATGGCGAGGGGCCACATCTGATCGTTGACGATGGAGGCGACGCCACCCTGATGATTCACAAAGGTTTTGAGATTGAAAAAAATCCTGCATTGTTGGCCAATCCAACTTCCAATGCCGAAGAAAAAGCCCTGATGAAATCACTTGCCAATACCTATAATACGGATAAGCATCACTGGCACCGCACAGTAGAAAGCTGGGCCGGCGTTTCGGAAGAAACCACTACCGGAGTGCACAGATTATACCAGATGAAAGAAGCCGGAAAACTGCTGGTGCCTGCGATTAATGTAAACGACAGCGTTACAAAATCAAAATTCGACAACCTGTATGGCTGCCGCGAATCGTTGGCTGATGGCATAAAACGCGCTACCGATGTAATGCTTGCCGGAAAAGTCTGTGTGGTGATGGGCTATGGCGATGTGGGAAAAGGCTCGGCCAAATCGTTGCGCGCTTATGGTGCACGGGTTTTGATTACCGAAATTGACCCCATCTGTGCACTTCAGGCTGCAATGGAAGGTTTCGAGGTAACTACCATCGAAGATGCGCTGCCTATTGGCAATGTGTATGTTACGGCTACCGGAAACAAAGATGTGATTACCCTCGATTATATGCGACAAATGAAAGATCAGAGCATCGTGTGCAATATTGGCCATTTCGACAACGAAATACAGGTGAGCCAATTAGAGGAAGCTGCCGATGTAACGAAAATCAACATTAAGCCGCAAGTGGATAAATATACGTTTTCGCAGGGCAACTCGATCTTTTTGCTGGCCGAAGGACGCCTGGTAAACTTGGGCTGTGCTACGGGGCATCCCAGTTTTGTAATGAGTAACTCGTTTACCAATCAAACCTTGGCACAACTCGATTTGTGGAAAAATCGGGGGAAATACGCCATTGACGTTTATCGCTTGCCCAAGCAGCTCGACGAAGAGGTTGCACGCCTGCATCTCGAACAAATTGGCGTTAAACTTACTAAACTCACCAAAGATCAGGCCGATTATATCGGCGTTCCGGTTGAAGGGCCCTTCAAAGCAGATCATTATCGCTATTAATACCTTCAAAGATTGGTCAGGTAATGGCATCAGGATGATTAACCGGATTTTTTAGCCGGATCACCTTTCTGCTATTACCTGATTTTTTTTAATAAATAAAATGACCCAACGCGTTTAAAAAAAAGCCGTTTGTCAATTCCCGAAAAATCATTTTAAAAACAGATAGCCTTTTTACAATATTTTAACCCTATAAGAATGAAGAAGTTATCGCTGCTGTCCTTACTGTTGTTTGCCTTAATCCGGCTTAGCTTTTCGCAAATCGAAATGCCCGGGCGATGGAAGTTTCAAACGGGCGATGATGCCACATGGTCGCAGCCAACGTTTGACGATAGCCATTGGCAAAGCATTGATCCGCTGAAAAGCTGGGAAAAGCAGGGTTTTAATGGCTATGACGGCTATGCCTGGTATAGGACAAAGGTGTTTTTTCCGAAAAAAGATGAACAAAGGGCCGGGCAGTTTGGCGGATTTTTATTGCATTTAGGCCGCATTGACGATGCTGATATGGTTTGGCTCAATGGCGTGATGATTGGTTCTTCGGGTTCTTTTCCGCCCGATTATCAGAGCGCCTGGAATGCAACCCGACGCTATAGCATTCCGGTCGAAAAGATACAATGGGGTCGCGAAAACAGCATTGCCATAAGAGTTTACGATGGCGGTGGCGATGGCGGCCTTTATGGCGGCCCGGTTGAATTTAGACTGGCCGGATTAGATGAAAAATTAGACCTAAAAGCTATCTTTCAATCCGAAGATCACATCCTTAAAGGGCCTGTTGCAAAACAGCTTTATCTTGAGCTTTCCAATGCTCTGGAACAGAGGCTTCAAGGGGTCCTTGCGGCAAAAATAGCCTCCGATTTCGGAACCCAGATTTCCGATACTGTTTTGAGGATTACCTTGGGCAAGCAGCAAAGCCAACGCATTATGTTGCCTCTTAACAATCTTAAACCCGGCTTTTATCGCGTAGAATGTAGCTTTCAAACCGAAGGTTATTCGCGAACCGAACATTTTGGCTTTGGCGTAGAACCCGAAAAAATTGTGTCGCCCGTTGATGCTCAACCTGATTTTGCGCTGTATTGGAAACAAGCCAAAGCCGAATTAGCCGCCATTGATCCGCACTATCGGGTTGTTCGCCTCGATTCGTTGTGTACCAAAAAAAGGGAGGTGTTTTTGGTTGAGATGCACTCGCTTGGCAATGTGGTTGTTCGCGGCTGGTATTCTGTTCCGGCTAAAAAAGGCGTTTATCCTGCAGTGCTTCTTTTGCCGGGATACAATACTTCTATCCGCCCCGAAGACGTGAATTACGGCGACGATATCATTGGTTTTGGCCTTAATATTAGAGGGCATGGCAACAGCCGCGATGAGATCAACCCCGGTTTTCCGGGTTTTTTGCTGCATGGTATTGCCGATAAACAAACATACATCTACCGTGGCGCCTTTATGGATGGCACGCGCGCCCTCGACTTTCTGTTTGGCAGGCCGGAAGTTGACAAAAAGCGGATTGCCGTTGAAGGAGCCAGCCAAGGCGGTGCACTTACTTTTGCCATAGCAGCCCTCAACAACGATCGGGTAGCCGTTGCAGTGCCACAGATTCCGTTTTTATCCGACTTTCCCGATTATTTTAAAATCGCACCTTGGCCGGCAAACGAGTTTTATCATTATGTTGAACAAAATGAGCAACTTAGCATAGACAACCTGCTCAATACTTTGAGCTATGTGGATATAAAAAACCTGGCTCCACTAATAAAAGCGCCTGTACTTATGCCGGTTGGCCTGGTGGATGAGATTTGCCCGCCACACATCAATTTTGCTGCCTACAACCAGTTAAAAAGCCCTAAATCTTACGTGGTTTATCCCAACCTTGGCCACGAACTGCCAAAAGAGTTTAACAAACGAAAAATGGACTTTATCCGTACAGTTTTTAAACAAATCCGCTAAGCCGGAAAAACGGCCTTGGCCTATCCCTTCTTCTGTAGCTGTTTTCGAGCATCGGCAATCAGTAGCCTGAAATCGGACAGATCAATCATTTTGGTAACAAAAGCTGCAATCAGCGCGGCAATTGCGGCAAGGCTAAAAGAAACAGGCCAGGCTATGGGCAAAATGGCGCTGCCTCCCATGATGAGCGCTAAAAGGAGGATAAACACAGTAAGTCGCCGCCAAAAAAGCAATCCAAAACGCAGTTTAAGGATGCGAAAGGCCAGTACAATTTGGATAACTGCCGTAAAAGATTGCACCCCAAAACTTGCCCAAGCCGCGCCCACTGCCTTGTATTGCGGAATGAGCAGATAATTGATCAGCAAATTGATGATTACACCCGATGCGGCAACAAAATTGAGCTGCCTCAGATTGCCGTTTGCAGTGAGCAGAGTGCCAAAAACATAGGTAACCGATACGGCAATAAAACTACCCATCAGAATGCGAAGAATGAGTACCGAATCGTCAACCTTTGGCGTGAAAGAAAGGGAGCTAATCCCGCTAGCAGGCAGCCCGTAAAGCAGTTGCATCAGTTCTTCGCTATAAGTGAGGGCTAAAGCCGCAACGGTGGCCACCATCACAATGATGAGGCCAAACGACTGCCGCACTAATTGGCTCACCGGCTCGCGACGTTGCAGCATCGAGGCAAACATGGGCAATAGCAATACGCTGAACAGCAGCGAGATGTTGTTTCCGGCATCGAGCAGGCGAAAGGCTTTGCCATAAATTCCCGTTTGAATCAATCCTTCTTCCGGCGGCAACAAACGCTCTATTAGCACCGGTTCTAAACGATTGTAAAAACTCATCAACAAAACCAGCAAAGCATATGGCAGGCTGCTGCGCACGATTGTGCGAATGAGTGGCCAGGGAAAAGTGATCTGAAGCTTGCCAACTCGAAGGATCAAAAACAAGAGGGCGGCAAAAAAAGTGAAAATATAGGCGGCTGTTTGGGCATAAACAAACCACTCAATCCGAAAAGGCGATTTTATCCATCCGCTCCAGAGCAAAACGCTGCAAATGGCTATCATAATAAGCCGGTCTAAAACCGAAATTATACTGTCGGTTTTAAAATAAAACAGTGCGGCGATGTTTGAACGCAAATAGAGGATCATCGAAAGGATGATCTGGTTGGCAGCCACCCAGCCTAACATGCTTAGCTGCTTGCCTTTATAGCCAATTAATACTGCAACCCCAAAAGTGATAAAGGTATAGAGGATGGCTAAAAAAAACTTTACCGAGGCAATGCCCGAAAAATAGCCCCTTACCAAACTGTTGTCCTGAGCGATTGTTCGGCTGTTGTAATTGGTTATGCCAAGATCGAGGAGAATATAAAACAAGAAAGAAAAACTGTAAACCGACAGATATAAACCGTAGGCGCTTTCGCCAACCGTATTCTGAACCGTGCGGTCTATGCCCAAAATCCAGAACGGCTTTATTAAAAGGTTCAATGTCAGCAAAAAGATGATATTCCTGATAAAGCGTTGCTGCATGGCAGAACCTGTGGGTGATTTCAGGGGGCTAAGGTACAAAAAAGAAATTCTGGGTAGTATGCGCTTCGGGCTGATAATTTACAAGCTTTCGATTTGAAAGCACCTGAATTTTATAACCCAATTGTTCAATAAAATGGAAGCATTTGGTGCGGTTTTCGTTGGCCCAAAGCTCGGTATAAATCAGAGGTCTATGTTCTTTGATGAGTTGTTCGGCTCCTTGAAGCACAAAAAACTCAAAGTTTTCCACGTCGAGTTTAATGGCCGCTATTTTTCCTTTCTTTTTTCCCACTTCCTTGCACTCGTCCAAACGCAATATCGGAACGTGAACGGTTTTTCCATCGTTGAAAACCGTAATGCTGTCGTGCATCACATGGCTAAGCCCCTGCATATGAACGTTTTCTACAACAGGCATCACCATTTCTACCTTGCCGTTTTCGTTGCCGAGTGCCTTTTCGATTATGCACACATTTTTCAGCTTATAAAAATTGATTACCTTCTTTAAAGCTTTGATATTCTGAGGCATAGGCTCGAAAGCAAGAATGTGCGAGCTGGGTTTTTTGCGCGCTAACCACACCGTCATGATGCCGATATTGGCACCGATATCCAAAACGACCTCGCCATCGGGGATGAGTTTCAGAAAATGAAGAAAGTCGCCTTCTTTTTTGTTCCAGCGCAAAGTGTTGATGATAAAAAGCGAGAAGATGAAAAGGTAATTGTCGAACCCCAACAAGCTCTGCAGCATCTTTTTTACCAGCGACTTCATTATAATTTCAGATATTTGCGGCAAAGTTAAGCTATTCACAAACACTTTTGAAAGGAAAAATCATGCCTTTGCGCATTGCCGTCAACACTCGACTATTAATCCGGAACCGTTTGGAAGGGATCGGCTGGTTTACCTTCGAAACACTCAAGCGCATAACGACGTCCCATCCGGAGGTTGAGTTTTACTTTTTGTTTGATCGCGAGCCGGACGCATCTTTCCTTTTTGGTACTAATGTGCACCCTGTTGTGATTGGGCCGCCTGCGCGGCACCCTGTTCTTTTTGTGCTGTGGTTCGAGTGGTCGGTGAAGCGTGTTTTGCGCAGCCTGAAACCCGATCTTTTTCTTTCGCCCGATGGCTACCTGAGCCTAAGTAGCCGCACGCCTTCGTTGGCCGTGATGCACGACCTTAATTTTGAGCACTTTCCGGCCGACTTGCCCATAGCCGCAAGGCTGCATTACCGCTGGTTTTTTCCGCGATTTGCTGCAAAAGCAGCTCGCATAGCCACTGTTTCACAGTTTTCGAAAGACGATATCGTTCTTCAATATAAGGTGTCGCCCGAAAAGGTGGATGTGGTATATAATGGCGCTAATGAAGCCTTTAAACCAATAGAAAATGCTGAAATTGAGCAGATTAGAAACAAATATACGCAGGGCGAACCCTATTTCCTGTTTGTCGGCTCGTTGCATCCGCGCAAAAACCTGGCCCGACTTTTCAAAGCATACGATCTGTTTAGAAGCCAGAGCAACAGAAAAGTAAAATTATTGATAGTGGGCGAAAAAAAATGGTGGACCAAGCCAATTAGCGAAGCATTTAACGGCATGCGCTGCAAAGAGGAAGTGGTTTTTTGTGGCCGGCTCAATTCGGCCGAGCTCCGCTTGGTTACGGCTGCCGCGCTCGGCATTACCTATGTTTCGTATTTCGAAGGTTTTGGTATTCCCATTTTGGAAGCATTTCGCAGCGGGGTTCCGGTCATTACCTCCAATGTTACCTCAATGCCCGAAGTGGCCGGAAATGCAGCTCTGTTTGTTGATCCTTACGATGTTACTTCGATAGCACAGGCAATGGAAACCTTGGCTTGCAACGATAATTTACAAAAAGAATTAATTGCAAAAGGCTTTGAAAGGGCAAAAGATTTCAGCTGGGACAAAACAGCGCAAAACCTTTGGGGAAGCATGATGCGTGCAATAAACCATCCAAAATAAAAGCGATGATCAATATATTAGTGCTGGGTTCGGGAGGCAGAGAGCATGCCCTGGTTTGGAAATTGAAACAAGGAAAACGCTGCGGAAAAATATTTGTTGCCCCGGGCAATGCCGGAACGGCGGCGATTGCCACAAATGTTCCGATTGACGCAACCGATTTTGCACAGCTGAAACATTTTTGCGTTGAAGAGCAGATCGACCTGATGGTTGTTGGCCCCGAACAGCCCTTAGTAGGGGGGATTGTTGATTATTTTCGCCAATACAAAGAATTGAAAGAGATGCTAATAATCGGTCCGGAGGCAAAAGGCGCCATGCTTGAAGGAAGCAAGGCTTTTGCAAAAGATTTTATGCATCGCCATGCCATACCCACGGCGCGCTATCTTACGGTGAAAAAGGAAACGCTTGCCCAAGGCCTCACTTTTATCCAAACCCTTGAACCGCCTTATGTGCTGAAAGCCGATGGCTTAGCCGCCGGAAAAGGAGTGCTCATTGTGAGCAATGCCGACGAGGCTAAAACCGAGCTTCAAGCCATGCTTAACGGCAAATTTGGACGCGCTTCCGACGAAGTGGTCATAGAAGAATACCTCGACGGGATCGAGCTTTCGAGTTTTGTGCTCACTGATGGCGAAAATTTTGTGATGCTGCCTTCGGCTAAAGACTACAAACGAATTGGCGAAAACGATACCGGACTCAATACGGGCGGAATGGGGGCCGTATCGCCAGTGCCTTTTGCCGATAAGGCTTTTATGGAGAAAGTGCGCGAACAAATTGTGAAGCCAACCATAGAAGGTTTAAAAAAGGAAAACATAGATTATCAAGGGTTTATATTTGTTGGACTGATGAATGTGAAAGGCCGGCCCTTTGTGATTGAATACAATGTGCGCCTGGGCGATCCCGAAACCGAAGCGGTTTTGCCCCGCATTAAAAGCGATTTGCTAGAAATGTTTATGTCTTGCGCCAACAAAGAACTCGATCGTTTTGCCCTCGAAACCGACTCGCGCTATGCTGTTACAGTGGTTTTAGCTTCGCAGGGCTATCCGGGCAATTATGAGAAAGGCAAGCCCATTACAAAAATCGAACAGCTAAATGAATGCGTGGCTTTTCATGCCGGAACGGTTACCGATATTGCAACGGCAATGCCCAAAACCAATGGCGGCAGGGTGATTGCCATCACAGCCATGAGTTACGACTTGAACGATGCGCGGCAAAAAGCACTCGAAAATGCCGAACTCCTTAGCTTCGAGGGAAAATATTTTCGCCGCGACATTGGATTGGATGTCCTGAATTTTAAACCCCAATAAGGGCAGCGCTATGCTGATAAAATTTCTTCGTTCGAGCTTTTTGTCACAATACGTTTTTGTTGTGTTTGTTGCGCTGCTGCTATGGTTTCCGGCTTTTCTGGCGCCTGTGGCGCCGGCACCTCCCGACCCCTATAGCTGGATGTATCAGTTTGTATTGCAATTGTTTTCTGGAGCGCCCTTGTTTTCGGTAATTTTTGCTTTTTCGTTGCTCCTGTTAGAAGCTTTTTTGCTCAATGCCGTATTGGCCCGCTATCAGCTTATCGGGCGGGTTTCGTTGCTCGGAGCTTTCCTTTTTGTGCTTTTGATGAGCCTGCTGCCGGCTCAAACCATGCTTTACCCCATGCTTTTGGCCATGCCATTGCTCATTATTGCGCTCTCTTTTTTGTTTAAAATGTACGAAACAACCGACAATGAGCTCAACCTTTTCAATGTTTCATTTCTTGTTTCGCTTGCTTCGCTCTTTTGGTTTCCGGCCATTGTGCTGCTCGTTTGGATTTATATCGCCCTTTTGGTACTAGCCATTGCAAACCTGCGCTATTGGATCATCCCGCTTATCGGGCTTTTTACGCCTTATCTTTTTATGGCATTTTTTTTCTTTATGCGCAACGAGTTAATCGGCCATGCCACTGCTTATTTAAACCTCTTCGAACACCTGAACCTTATGCCTGATTTGCCCGCAATAAGCGATCTGCTTACCTTTGGGTTGATGTTGTTGATTGCGCTGAAAGCATTTCAAATCGCTTACAGCGGAATTGTGGACAACAACATTGCAATACGAAAGCGCAAAGCAATAATGAATGCGTTGATATTCAGCAGCATACTTCTGTTTTTTTTTGAAACGAACCACATTGCACACCAAATGTTGATTGTTTTGCCGTTTGTTTCGATCATGGCGTTTAGCTATACCTACCTAAAAAAATATCGCAGAGCCGATTTTTTCTTGTTTTTGCTGCTGTTGCTGGCTTTGCTTAACCAATACCTGAGTTTGCTGAGATGAGTTCGCTGCTTGCCTGCCACACTTTAGCCATGGTAGAAGCCGGCCTCGACGAGGCGGGCAGGGGCTGCTTGGCCGGGCCGGTGGTGGCTGCTGCTGTTATTTTGCCCCCCAGGGCCGATCACCTGCTGCTAAACGACTCTAAAAAACTGACCGAAAAACACCGCATGAAATTGCGTCAATGGATTATGGAAAATGCATTGGATTGGGCCATTGCACATGCTTCGCCAAAAGAAATTGATGAAATCAACATTCTGCAAGCCTCTTTTTTGGCCATGCACCGCGCATTAGATCAGCTGAAAATTTGCCCGGATCAGCTTCTGATTGATGGAAACCGGTTTAAACCGTATGACGCAATCCCGTACAATTGCATTGTGGGCGGCGATGCTTTATACCGAAGCATAGCAGCAGCTTCTATTTTGGCAAAAACCGAACGCGACCTGCTCATGGAACGCCTGCACGAGCTACACCCGCAATACAACTGGAAAAAAAACAAAGGCTACCCAACCCGCGAACATAAAATGGCCATTGCAGCGCACGGAACCACAGCGTTTCACCGCCTGTCGTTCAACTCGGCAATCCGGTTTGAAATGGAAATATAGCTTCATTGTAGCCGTTTTTGATTTTAAAAGAGCTTTTTATTATCTTTGAAGATCAAATAGAAGCGGAGTTTATTTTCAAATCAAAAATCAAATAACTGTTCCATGACTACCAAAAAACTGCTGATCATTGCATTTTTTTTGTTTGCTGCCGTTGGGGTTATCGGATTTTTTCTGTTTGATTTTTCCACGGCACGCCAGCCATACGATGCTGTTCCGCCCACAGCCGCTCTTGTGCTCGAAACGCCTAAAACCGGCCAATTGCTTCTACAATTGTCAGAACAGTGCGATTATGCGGCCAGCTTAAGCGAGATGGATTTTTATGCACAAAGCAGCGCTACTTTGCTCATGCTCGATAGCCTTACTTCACGCGCCAACCCCGGCTTTCGATCGTCTTTTTATGATTTGCCCGCTATAGCTGCATTGTTGGAAACCTCGCATGGGTATAGCTTTGTTTTTATCCTTAAAGCCGATCACAACCTGCGGATGTATGCAATACGTGAAGCGGTGCCGCGTGTTTTTGGAAATAAAATGAGTGTGGTAGCCCGAAAAATTGGCAAACACGCCACCGAAGCGCTCATTTATCAGAATGGCTCCAGGCAATTAAATTATTACATCAACCGTGGCCTATTGATCGTTAGCAGCGATCGCGAAGCGTTTGAAATGGCTCTGTTACAGTTAGATAACCCCAATAAGATTACATCCGACCCTGCTTTTTCACGGATGAAGGCCATTGCAGGCAAGCAAACAGACGGATGCCTGATGATTCATCCTCAGGCAATAGATAAGCTATTCGAAGCTAATGCATTACACGAATATCGGCCCCTCATTGGCGGGCTGCTTGAGGCAGCAGGCGGATGGGCAGCTTTTGATTTGGGAATTAAAAAAGAATA
>CAYYDS010000080.1:0-11218 GCA_964470665.1 uncultured Lentimicrobiaceae bacterium | reverse complement strand
CAAAGAACGAAGTTTGCTATTGCAGTTTACCATCCCGATGCTCATTGGCAACATTTTTCAGCAACTTTACAACGTGGTGGATAGTATTGTGATTGGCAGGTTTTTGGGCAATGAAGCTTTGGCTGCTGTGGGTGCAAGTTTTCCTTTGATTTTTACCCTAATTTCATTTATTATTGGCATTTCAACCGGCTCAACGGTTATCATTTCACAATACTATGGAGCGCGGCAGCTTGATAAGGTGAAAAAAGCAATGGATACCCTGTATATCGTACTGTTTGTAGCTTCCATCGGGCTGAGCATCATTGGATTTTTTGCAAGCAGTTTTATTTTTCGACTTATTGACTTGCCCGAAGAGGTTATCCCTCAGGCGGTTAGTTATTTTAACATATACGCCTTAGGCTTCATTTTTTATTTTGGTTTTCAAGGCACAACCTCTATTCTTCGCGGGCTTGGCGATTCAAAAACACCTCTTTATTTTTTAATTACGGCCACTTTGGTTAATGTGGTGCTCGATTTGCTTTTTGTAGTTGTCTTTAAATGGGGCATTAAAGGTGTGGCCTATGCTACCATTATTGCACAGGCCGGAGCTTTCCTTACGATGGTATGGTATCTGAATAATAGAAACCAATTGTTGGTTTTCAGGCCTTTAAAGATGATTTTCGATCGCAAGATATTTGTTCGCAGCCTTCAAATCGGCTTGCCTACCGGTTTGCAACAAACCTTTGTGGCAGTGGGAATGTTGGCATTATATAAGGTGGTTAACAGTTTCGGAACGACCGTGATTGCCGCCTACGCCATTGCCATGCGCATTGATTCGTTTGCCAGTTTGCCCGCCATGAACTTTTCGGCAGCTCTCTCATCGTTTGTGGGCCAAAATATCGGAGCCGGTAAAATGGATCGGGTTTCAAAAGGGGTTAAGGCAACCCTGCAAATGACAATGATGATTTCGCTGGCGGTTTCGGCCATTGCTTTTCTGCTCCCCGAAACCATTCTGCACGCCTTTACCGCCGACCGTTCGGTAGTTGAGGCCGGAAAAACCTACCTATATATTGTAAGCGGTTTTTATTTTATTTTTTCAACCATGTTTGTGTTTAATGGGATGCTTCGCGGTGCCGGCGATACTTTGATACCCATGTTTGTTTCACTGTTTTCGTTGTGGATTATCCGCATTCCGGTTTCGTGGTATTTGTCGTCAATAATGGGGCCACCGGGCATTTGGTGGGGCATCCCCATTGCTTGGGCGATCGGTGCGTTTTTCTCATATGCTTATTATAAAACCGGGAGATGGAAGAAAATTAGACTTATTTAACAATAGTAATCATGTTTTTAATCTAAATCAAAGATTATGAAGAACTTAACCGTTTTATTTTTATGTGTTATGACAATAATTCATGTTTCGGCGCAAACGAAGTTGCACTATCCTGAAAGAAGAATGTCCGATCAAAAAGATGTTTATTTTGGCCATGTGGTAGCCGATCCCTATCGCTGGCTCGAAGACGACAATTCAGCGGAAACAGCTGCCTGGATTGAATCTCAGAATAAGCTGAGCCACAATTATTTAAACCATATTCCGTTTCGCAATGAGCTCCGTCAGCAATTGGAAAACAGCTGGAATTATCCCAAAATGGGAATCCCTTTCAAAAAGGGTGGCCGCTATTTCTTTTTTAAAAACGATGGCCTTCAAAATCAGAGTGTTTTATACGTTCAGAACAGCTTGGACAGCGAAGCCAAACTGCTGTTAGACCCCAACGCGTTTTCGGCTGACGGAACAGTTGCATTGGCCGGCCTTAGCCCATCGCCCAACGGAAAATACCTCGCCTATTCCATTAGCAGGGGCGGAAGCGACTGGAACGAAATTGTGCTTATGGATCTTTCAACCGGCAAAATGCTGCCCGATTCGATTCTCTGGGTGAAATTTTCGGGCATAAGCTGGTATAAAAACGGCTTTTACTACAGCTGCTACGATGCTCCGGAGAAGGGGCAGGCTCTTTCGGGTGCAAATCAATACCACAAGGTAAAATACCACGAATTGGGAACGCCACAGCATGAAGATCAAATTGTGTTTGAAGACCCAACGCAGCCCCTTCGCAATTTTTCGGCTAGTGTAACCGATGACGAAGCTTTTCTGATTTTAGGCATAACCGAGTCAACGAGCGGAAATGAACTGTACATTAAAGATTTAAGAAAAAAAGATAGCGACTTTTTATTGCTTGCACCCGGCTTTGATTTTGACTACAATGTGATTGATCATATTGATGGTCAATTGCTTATGATAACAAATGATGGTGCCCCAAAAAATCGGGTAGTCTGGCTTGATCCTCAACATGCGGATAAAGAAAACTGGAAAACCATTATTCCCGAGTCGGCACACGTTTTGGAGTCGGTGAGTTTGGCCGGCAATTACATTTTAGCCCAATACCTCGAAGATGCAAATAATAAAGTCTATTATTATGATTATCAAGGTAATAGATTAAAGCAGCTCGAATTGCCAACCTTAGGCACGGTTTCGGGTATAAGCGGCGACAAAGGCGACCCAACTGTTTTTTACGGATTTACCTCTTTCACCTTTCCTTCAACGATCTATCAGTTAGATGTAAATAATGGAAAGTCAAGCCTCTATGCTTCGAGCAATAATGCTTTTGATCTTTCTGATCTCGTTACGGAGCAAATTTTCTTTAGCAGTAAGGATGGTACCAAAGTGCCCATGTTTGTTGTGCACAAAAAAGGCCTGAAAATGGACGGAAACAACCCTGTGTTATTGTATGGTTATGGTGGCTTTGATATTTCGCTAACGCCCTCATTTAGTGTAGCACGATTGCCATTTTTAGATCAGGGAGGCATTTACGTTACGGTGAATTTGCGCGGCGGAGGCGAGTATGGCAAAGAATGGCATCAGGCCGGGCAAAAGATGAACAAGCAAAACGTATTTGACGATTTTATTGGCGCTGCCGAATATTTGGTGAAAGAAAAATATACCCGCCCTGAAAAAATTGCCGTAATGGGTGGCTCGAATGGAGGCTTGTTGATTGGCGCCGTGATGACACAGCGCCCCGATCTTTTTAAAGTTGCAATTCCGATCGTTGGTGTGTTGGATATGCTTCGTTATCAATACTTTACAATTGGATGGGCTTGGGCTGCCGATTATGGCCGCAGCGACGACAGCGAAGAGATGTTCAACTACTTGATGAAATATTCGCCGCTTCACAATGTAAAAGAAGGCATTAATTACCCGGCAACCCTCGCCATTACTGCCGATCATGATGATAGGGTGGTGCCGGCGCATACTTTTAAATTTGTTTCGGAACTGCAACGCAAACAAACGGGCGAAAATCCGATCATCGTTAGGGTTGAAACGCAGGCCGGGCATGGCGCCGGTAAACCTACCTCAAAAACAATTGAGGAAAATGCCGATATTTTCAGCTTTATCATGTATAACCTTGGAATGAATCCCCGTTTCTGAAAATGATTTTTTAATCCCCTGATCTTCAATGCTATCTGTTGAAAACTCAAAAAATATTCTCGAAGATCAGGGGATTATGCTTTTATTTTCTTTTGCTGTAAACTGTAGCTGCGTCAATAAATTTTATGGCTATCAGCTTCGAAAGCGGATCATCCTGATATTTCCATTCGGGATGCCACTGAACCGCAAGCATGAAGGGGGCTGCATCTTCGTTTTCGCGGCTAATGGCTTCGGCAAGGCCGTCGCTGCTGATTGCAATGATTTTTAATCCGGATGCCAGCCTCTCTATGCCCTGATGATGATTGCTTGCAACTTGGTAGCGACTTTCGTTCAACAGATCAGAAAGCAGATTGCTATTGGTAAAAGCGACATCGTGGTAAGTCCAATCTTCTATGCCAACTCTATGTAAATCACCTGTTTGCAAATCTTGCGGAAGATCAACAAACAGGGTTCCGCCTTCGGCAACATTGATAAATTGAAGTCCGCGACATATACCCAGCACCGGCATTTTCATTTCTTTGGCTTTCCGGTAAACCGCGATTTCGAACGAATCGCGACGCGTATCAATGGCGCCGCAACGCACAGTATCAAACTCTTTTCCATAAAGACGAGGGTGAACATCAACGCCGCCACTTAGCAACAGCGCATCGCAAAAGGCAAGTGTGTCGAGTATTTGCCGGTTTGTTAGCGCAAAAAGATTGATGGCGTTAATTTGCCTGCCGGTAGCAGCTTCGAGCCAGGATTCATAACGGTTAGCATTCACACGCTCTTTGCTTATGGCAATGCTTAGCGGTTTTTCGTTGACTTGTTGTTGGCACGAAAAAAGGATGGCCGAAACAAAAATTATAACGAACAGATTTTGAATGGTTTTCATGCGCTGCATTAGGTAAATTCATTTTTCTTAAGAAAACACGAATATTTATCAGGAAAAATTTTATTTGCAAATAGTTATAAATTATTGATTATTAATCGAATACGTCAATCGCAGATGTCATTTTCGTTCTATTTCGCGGTTCATTTCTAAAATATCAACATCCTTAGAGGATTCACCGATCAGGTGTTTGCAGAAATAGTCGCCCATCAGCCAGAAATAATACTCTGTCATATCGCCATAGCCATGCCGCTGCGTTGGAAACATAAAGAAATCAAAGCGTTTGTTGGCTCTTATAAGGGCGTCGGCCACCCGAATGGTATTGGCCGGATGCACATTATTGTCCATTTCGCCGGTAGTGAGCAGAAGATGGCCTTTGAGGTTTTTGGCCAATTCGGAGTTGGTAGCAATTTTATACTCAAAAGTAGCATTTCCGGCTGTATCAACAACCTCTTTTACGCCGTGATGTTGCTCGCTCCACCACCGGTTGTAGATGTTATTTTCGTGATTTCCGGCATTTGAAACGGCAACTTTGAAGAAATCGGGATAAACAAACATGGCTGCTGTTGACATAAATCCACCTCCCGAATGCCCGGTGATGCCAACTTTATTGATGTCAATGAAACGATGGCGGGCGCAAAGTTGTTCGATGGCCGTTTTTTTGTCGGCTAGACCATAATTGCGCAAATTTCCATAGCCGTAATTGTGGTACCACTTTGAGCGGTTGGGATGCCCTCCGCGATTGCCCACCGTTATGACAATAAAACCAAACTGTGCTAAACGATCTACGCGATCCATACGCGTTGAAAACGATTGATTTACAGCTTCTGTTTGAGGACCGGGATACACATAAGCAATGATTGGATAGCATTTTGTAGAGTCGAAATCGAAGGGTTTATACATCACCCCGTAGATGTCGGTTATGCCATCGGCTGCTTTTACTTTAAAAGGTTCCGGAAAACGGTAGCCGCTTTCAAACAATGCGTTGAGGTTTGTTTCTTCAAGTTGCATCATCACTTTTCCTTGATTGTCAATGAGTTCCGATTTAGGAGCTGTATTCACCCTCGAAAAGTTATTTACAAAAAACCGGCGACTGTCGCTCATTGAGCTGTTGTGGTTAAAATTACCGGGGTTGAGCAGTTTCAATCCGCTGCCATCAAAATTAATCTTGTATAGGTGCTCGTAATAGGGATCTTCGTCCGGTTGTAATCCGCTGGCAGTGAAATAGATGATGCGACGGGCTTCGTCAATGCCTTTCAAACTTTCGCAGTGGTATGGCCCCGATGTGATTTGGTTTTTGAGTTTTCCGCTTTCATCATAGAGGTAAAAATGCCCCCATCCATCACGTTCCGACCAGTGTATCAACTCTTTGCCATTGTTAACCAAAGTTAAAGGGCGGGATTCGGCATAGGTATTGAGGCGCTCCTCTATAAGCGTGGTGGTTTGCCCGGTTTTGGGGTCAACCCGGCAAATGTCAATGCGTTTCTGGTCGCGCGAGTTGCGACTGATGTAGAATTTGTCGGGAGTATCTGAAAGCCATTTACTCGCCACATATTCCTCGTCGCGCTCCCACTGTTTGCGTGGAGCACGCATCGCATAAATCGTTTGATCGGGAAAAGCTTTTGCCTCCACCTTTATAATAGTGTCTTTCGAAGCGGTATCCTGACGCAACTGAACGATCAGCAGTTCGTTAATGGGAGCTTCTTTTTCGCCGGGCATGTGGTATTTGTAAGTTTCGAGGGTTGGACGGGGGTTTGCCAGGGAATTTATTACCCATAAATCTTTCACTTTGCGGTTGTCGCTACGGTTGATGACAAACATTTTCGAGTCGGGCGACCAAATAGCCCAAGCCGGTTTGCGGTCGTTTTTGGTTTTTTCTTCCTCAACATTGTCGCCTTCGCGCCCACCGCCATAGCTGTAATCTTGCTCGCCATCAAAACTAATTTGCCTTTCCACGATGGTGCTGTCTTTATCGTTTTTTAGAGCCTTTTCGTAATCTGCTTTGCCAATGCAGTAAAGGTTGTAATTTTTCACAAAAACAATCTTTTCGCCATCGGGCGAGATGCTGGCCCATTTTGGGCGCTCTTTCGGCTTTTTGTAATCATCGAGCATGACTAATTTGGCCGTTGCAAGTTCATATTCGAAAAACCAGGTTTTTTTATCGGGTTTTCCACCCTTTTTTTTCTGATCTTTTTCATTGGTTTTTTGGGTCATATCTGTTTCATCTTCATCTTTTTTATCTTCATCCACCAGCGTGCTTTGCAACTCGAAACGGATGGTTTTTTCCCCTTCTAAAAATTTAATGTTTTTAATAGGAAGATGTTGAGCATCAAACGGATCGCCAGTTAAACGCGAAATTTCGGCTGCCATTTTTATGGGGTCGAACAGAAGTTTTTTGCTTCGATTAGAGGCATCAACAAACCAATATGTTTTGCCTTGATTGGTTTCGTAGGAATACCAAAACCTATCGCCGGTTTTCAGCCAATGCGCATCAACTTCGGTGCTAAAAACCATTCGCTGAAGTTTGGCCTGCGAAAACTGCGAAGGCAATTGGTAGTTTGCCTGTGTTAGCGCTGCATTTTGGGCTGTTGATAGTGAAACCGAAAATGCAAGGGCAAAAAGGGTTGAAATGAAAAACTGCTTCATAAGGCGTAAAATATAAGTGTCGGAATATCAATAATTTAAAGTTCTAAGTCTAAATACCAGAGTGTGATTTTGTTTTGTTTATCGTGCGTCAAAAAGAAAAGTTTTTTATTTTCATCGGCCAAAAATGGACTGCTGATGGGATTGTTGCTCTTTAAAAGCGTTTCGATAAGTTCGCCATCGGGCTTATATTTTAGTAAAAAATAACCCGAAGCAGCCTCGCCAATACATACAAACCGCAATGAGGAGTTGCCCCACGCAGCTTGGCTTAATCGCATTGTATCGGATTGAATATCAATAAGATGTTTTCCTTCCCACGAGAAAATCCGAATTTCGGAAAATTGCTTCGCCATATTGAGGCTTGTAACACTGATCATGGCCGATTGGCCCGACCATCCTACATGGGTGTAATTGTTGCCAAAAGCAAAATGTTCATTCAGATTTTCATAAATGAAGTCGAAGGTCATCAAGCTAAAACGTGCGTCGTAACTATGTTTTGCGATGAGCGCAATAAGGTTTCCCGAACTGTTGAATGCGGCTTCGCGAAGCTGTAAATTGCGTTGCGACAGCAGCTTTTCTTTGCTTTTTTTCGAATTGCCGGGCTCTTTGGAAATCAACCTGCCTTTTTGATCTACAAAATAGATTTTTCCATTTTTTGGGTCTTTGCTGTAGTTGAGGATGGGGTGCTCAAACGAGTTGTCGGCTTCAATTTGCTGATTTTTGTAGTCGTATGTCATTAAAACTGAGTTGCTTTGAGATGAAATAAGAAACATCAGCGCGTTTTTTTCGGGATGCTCACTTAAGCAGCAAAGCGGATTTTCAGAGGTAAAAACAGAAAAATAATCGTAGTCGCTAACAAACTGTGCTTGTGTATGCCGCGTTAGGGTGCAAGAAAACAGACAAAAGAAAAGCAGGATATTTTGTTTCATTCTACTTTTTATGCTGCGAAAACAACCAGGGAAGGAGTTCTTTTTCTGCAAAAACATTGTCCCACGAATTATGGTCAACGCCCGGATATACAGTGAAACGCGGATTTCCTTCTGCTTCTTTTATCGCGTTCACCATGGTTTGGGAATGCGAAACCGGCACCACCGAGTCCACTTCGCCATGAAAAACCCATATTGCTACGTCTTTTGCAAAGGCAACGGCAGTAGCCGGATCGCCCCCTCCGCAGATCGGAAAAGCGGCTGCAAAAGTTTCGGGCTTGCGATAAAGCAGTTCGAAGGTGCCCATGCCGCCCATGGATAAACCGCCCACATAAATACGTGATTTATCCAGCCATTTTTCAAGCAATAAGCTATCAATCAGTGATATGACTAAACTTAATGCTTGAGTGGGCGGGTTGTCGTTGGGCTTGTAATGAAAATTGCGTTTCCCATTTTCTGATTTTGTGAACTCAACTTTTGCCCAATAATCGTCTTTGTTGCACTGCGGAAAAACAAACACGGCCTGAAAGTCAGCCCTGTTGGTCGAATCAGTAAATAGCGCCGAACCGTGAACAAGCTGTTTTTCATTGTCGTTGCCGCGTTCTCCGGCTCCGTGCAAAAACAAGACCAATGGATAGGTTTTTTCAACCTCAAAGTTGTTTGGCCAGAGAATGCGGTAGCGAAGTGTATCGCCGTGATGCACAAAACAGGCCTTTTCAAAACCTTGTGAAAACACTTGGTGACTTTGAATAAAGAGAAACAGCAAAGCAAGATAAAGAAGCGATTTTTTCATGTTTTGGGCAATAAAATCAGGCTAAAAGTAAAAAAAAAACACATTAAATAAGATGCTTTTCAGTGCAGGAAGAAAAATGAAAAGTTTTCGGTAAGGCTACAAGAAAAAAAACGGTTTCTGAGATCAAAAGCGAAAACATTTTTTTTAAGGATTAGGATAAAAGTGCTTACTTTTGGGCAAAATTTAATTAATATTTTCTTCATGAGCGTTCTCGTAAATAAAAATTCAAAGGTCATTGTGCAGGGCTTTACCGGAAGCGAAGGCTCGTTTCATGCCGGTCAGATGATTGAATATGGCACCAATGTGGTTGGTGGCGTTACGCCCGGCAAGGGCGGGAGCGAACACCTTGGAAAGCCGGTATTCAACACGGTTAAAGAAGCCGTTGACAATGCCGGAGCCAATGTGAGTGTGGTTTTTGTTCCGCCGGCTTTTGCTGCCGATGCCATTATGGAAGCTGCCGATGCCGGCATAGGCGTCATCGTTTGCATTACCGAAGGTATTCCTACAGCCGATATGGTGAAAGTTAAAGAATACCTTAAATGCAAAAATTCGCGGCTTGTTGGCCCAAACTGCCCCGGAGTAATTACGCCCGGCGAAGCCAAAGTGGGCATTATGCCCGGATTTATTCATCAAAGAGGCAGGGTGGGTATTGTGTCGCGCTCAGGAACCCTAACCTACGAAACAGTTGACCAGCTCACAAAGGCGGGATTGGGTCAAACAACGGCCATCGGCATCGGAGGCGACCCTATTATTGGAACAACTACCAAAGATGCTGTTCAACTGCTGATGGAAGACCCTGAAACAGAAGGTATTGTGATGATTGGCGAAATTGGCGGAAGCATGGAAGCAGATGCTGCATATTGGATTAAAGACCATGGTACAAAACCGGTAGTAAGTTTTATAGCCGGTGCCACAGCGCCCAAAGGAAGAACAATGGGCCATGCCGGAGCAATTATTGGCGGAAAGGACGACACAGCCGAAGCAAAAAAAGCCATTTTGCGCGATTGCGGCATCCATGTAGTTGATTCCCCGGCAGATATTGGCAAAGCAATGCGATCCTTACTCTCTTAAAATCAGAGATATAAAGGCCCTGAAATGGGCTTTTATTTTTTTTTGATGTTTTTTTAAAAAATGTTGTGGCAATAAAAAGTCTTAGTATATTTGCACACCCAAAACGAGGGACGAAGTTCTTAACAAATCAATAGCAGGCAACGATTGCTTTAATTTGTTGAATTTGTAAAAAATATTGGGAGTTTAGCTCAGTTGGTTCAGAGCATCTGCCTTACAAGCAGAGGGTCGGGGGTTCAAATCCCTCAACTCCCACATCCGACTAAAAAGCAGTTACTTAGAAATTTGTAACTGCTTTTTTTATCTCCATCAGTCAAATTACTTCCTGTTTTTCGCCTTCATATTTTGCAAATCGCTTCATTGGAAAATCTTTTTTCGAGGGCAAAAATTTGAAGCCGAAAGGCGTTTTGCCCCCTTTGCAAAACAAGAAAAATCAATTGGTCTCTAATCCTTTCTCGGGTTTGCTCACTCAGTTTAAAGCTCTTGTAAACAAAGAAAATCATCTTTTGTTTAGAGTGCTGACAATTAGGTGGTTATATATTGTAAAATTGCCTTTGTAGCAGAAAAAATACTACATTGTGATAGTTTTGCAGCGGTGTAACTTATACCGAAATGAACCCGTGAAGCTTAATTTTGCATCAAATTTTTTAATTATTTAATCCTATAAAAATGAAACGCTTATCCGTATTTCTATTTGCTTTTTTGATGTTTTTTGCGGCACGATCGCAAAATGCCGGCGATTTTGACCCCAGTTTTGGAACCAATGGCATAACGTTTACCGCTGTTGGAAACAACTATTCTTTTGCCAATGCTATGGCTATCCAGCCTGATGGAAAAATCATTATGGTTGGTAAAGCCCGTTTTGGCTCTTATCGCATAGCCTTAGTTCGGTACAACGCGAATGGAACATTAGATGATAGCTTTGGCGAAAATGGCATTGTAACGACTGTGATTGGGCAAAATAGTGAGGCCAGGTCGATTGTCTTGCAACCCGACGGACGCATATTGGTATCGGGCTTAATTTTGCAAGGGAGTAGTTTCCACGGTATTGTGATGCGCCTAGAAAGCAATGGCAGCCCCGACAATAGTTTTGGAACAACCGGTGTTACCCATCTTAGTATGGAAAATGCAGAATCTCTTGCCTTGTATCCCGACGGGAAGATGGTTGCCGGCGGATATGAAGGCGACCATTTTGCTTTGGCTAAACTCAATGCAAATGGAAGCTTCGATACCTCTTTTGGTACTAACGGAAAAGTGATCACTCAAATTCCGGATATCAATGGTAATGTGATGTCATCATATATACAACAAATTACATTGCAAAATGATGGAAAAATCCTTGCAGCCGGCTTCCATTCTTCCTTCAGCACTAATTCCGATTTTTGCGTTGTACGCTATTTGTCTAATGGAAGTCTTGATAATGCATTTGCTCAGGGCGGTATTTTCTCGAAAGACCT
>CAYYDS010000079.1:0-11355 GCA_964470665.1 uncultured Lentimicrobiaceae bacterium | reverse complement strand
AAATGAATGCAAAAAGAAATTTACAATACTCCCCTAGCCTGTATGATGAGCCGGCGTGAAAATTCGTGCCGGCCATCGCTAAGTTTCAACACATAAGTTCCGTCGGCTAAATGGCCTATTTGCAGATGATTATCATTGCCGGTTGTAAGTTTTTGTACAACAATTTTTCCACTTAGATCGGTGATTAGTATTTGAACTTTCGTGGTCGGAGAATTGGTAAGGAAGATATTTAGCTGATCGCTTGCCGGATTGGGTCCAAAGCTGAAATGAACCGGGTTTTCGTTTTGAGGAACAGAAACCACAATGCTGTTTACTTTTTCAAAAGTCCAGGCATCCGGATCAACAGAAATGGCTGTTACCGTTTTTGTTACCGGCACATCAAACTGGCAAAAATTGGCATCCTGAAACAGGCGCACAATTTGCGAACTGCCGTCGTTGAATGTAAGTTTGTAGTCGAGGGTCATTTTGAATAGCGGAGTTGTTGACGATACCGACTGGGTTGCATTGATGTGTAGTTTGTCGGAGCCGATCATATACCATTCGATGTCGTAACGCGGATAGCCGGAACCATAATACCATTGATCGAAAAATTGACCGAAGTCGTTTCCGGTTACTGCTTCGGCCACGGCTTTAAAATCTTCGCCCGTAGCTGTGCTATCGGTAAACAAATTTTGATAAGTATTCAATATTTCGAAGAAAATGGTGTCGTTGTTGATTTCGTGCCTTAACACATGGATAATGGCCGACCCCTTGTCGTAGGAAAGTCTTCCGTCGAAAATGCGCCACTCGTTTTCCGGAGTGATTTCGGCCGGCGGGATATACACGCTTCCACCCAATTGCGACATAACATTGTTTTGAGCTGCAACCATAAACGACTGCCCCGAAGCCCAGCCGTTGAGTTTTTCGCGGGCTAAATAATTGCTGTAAGTGGCAAAACCCTCGTTTACCCACACATCGCTCCAGCTTGCACAGGTTACATTATCGCCAAACCACATATGGCCAAGCTCGTGGGCTACAAGGTCGAAACCCAAGCTGCCCAAGGTTGTCATGGTTTGATGTTCCATACCGCCACCAAGCTGGGTAATGCAATGGCCGTATTTTTCTTCGTGGAAGGGATAAAGCAGGTATAAGTCAGAAAATAACTCAATCATCGGAACCACTGCATTGAGGCTGTTTTGGTATTGAGGCAAGAAGTTGGGATGGTTATACACATAATTTTGAACCAGAATCGAATCGCCCTGCAGAGCTGCCGGTTTAGCATACACATTGTATTCCTGATAATCGGCTACGGCAAAAGAAATCAGGTAATGGGCAATGGGATATTTCGATTTCCATTCGTAGCGTGGCCTGCCGTCGTTCATGGTTGTAATATGATTTAACAAGCCTTGCGATCCGGCCATTGTGCCAATTGGCGTAGTAAGGTAAACCCGTACGGAGTCGGCTTTATCGCTTAGCACCTGCTTGCACGGAAACCAGCTTTTAGCTGAAAAAGGCTCTGATAACGACCAAGTTACATTTTTTTGAAACACATAGCTGTACGAATTGGTAACACCAGCAAAAAAACCGCCTGTAGGTGGAGTGCCGCTGTAAGTGATGCTGGCCACAAAACTTTGGCCTTGCGAAAGAGGCTGAATCGGAACCAGCACATTATCACCTTGTCGCGTCCAACCGCTTATTGTGAGGTCGTTAAATTTGATATTCGTAATGTTCATTTGGTTAATCAGCTCAAAAGCAAACGTATCGAGCACTGGAGATATCACTTTTCCGTGAATTTCGACCGTGCCGCTAATTTGAATATTGAGGTTTGAAACTTCCAGATCGAGAAAATAAAACGTTACATCATAATTGTTGAGCAAATGACTTTGCCAGTCGCTTCGCCAAGCAAATTTTGGAAGATCCGTCGGCTGGCTGTAATGCCTGCAATAGCGGCTGTTATCAGGGTCGGGAATAGTATTCCACTGTGCTGATAAAACGAGACTCGAAAAGATAAACAATGTTAAAAACAGCTTTTTCATAAGCGATTGGTTTAGGGCTTTTCGGCTTTAATGGCCGAAGAGGTAGTATATTTGCCGGCTAAAATACTAATCCTGTCAAAAATAATGTTTGAAGCGGCAGGTTTTTTTAAAGAATGAGCGATAATTCTACCTTGCTTTTACGAAATGTTGAAGAGTTTATCCGAAAATATTTTCGCATAAAACTCTTTCAAGGCCTGCTGATGGCCATGCTTTTATTACTTAGCTTATTCTTGATAATCAATTTTATAGAGTATTTTTCTTTCCTTCCGGGATTTATCAGAAAGTGGATTTTCTACGGATATATTTTGATTTTGGCCATCGTATTATTTTTTGCAATTCTCATTCCTTTATGGCGATTGATGGCTTACCGCAAACAAATGGATTTGGCGGTAGCAGCAAAAATTATCGGCAGGCATTTTAGCGGAATTGTTGACGATAAGCTGTTGAATACCTTACAACTGATGGATGAGCTGAAAAAAGATGGCGTTCAGGCAGATCTGCTTGCCGCAGCTATTAAACAGCGCAGCGATCAACTTGCTGTTTTGCCTTTTAATCAAGCCGTTAAGCTTGGCAAGTTAAAAAAAATTGCCAAGGCCGGACTGATGCCGTCTATTGTTTTTATTGGATTAATCGCTTTTTCGCCACGCACGATAAAGGAGCCGGTAAATCGCATCGTTTCCTACAAAACCGAGTTCGAAAAACCCCTCTCCTTTCAAGTAAATATTTTGAATAATTCATTAGAGGTAGTTCAAAATGAGGATTATATCTTAGAAATAGATTGCAATGGAACCGAAATTCCAAACGCTTTCGCCCTCTATTTTGAAGGATCGCAATATCCGATGGAAAAAATGGACAACAACCGCCATCGTTTTACTTTTAAAAAAGTGAACAGCGACAAAAATTTCTACCTGACAGGAGGTGAATATAAAAGCAAAAACTTTACACTCACGGTTAGGCCAAAGGCGTTGTTGTTGCACTACGAAGCGCGGCTGAAATATCCGAATTATATGAACAGGCCTGAAGAAACGCTCCAGGATTTCGTATATGCCAACCTTCCTGCCGGCACCCAAATAGGCTGGAAAATATTTGTGCGAAATACCGATCAGCTTTTGGTGAAAACCGAAGAAAGCAGCACAGCTTTGAAACCCGAAAAGGGAATAGTTCAATTTAATTCAACCGCTTTAAACACCTCAGATATTCTTATTTTCCCAACAAATGCTTATTTTGAAGACACCGAAGGTCTGCATATTCGCATCGAGGTATTGCCCGACGAGCATCCCGGCATACGTGTAGAAAAATTGAACGACAAAACACTCAGCCGGTGGCATTATTTTAGCGGCGAAATCAATGACGATTATGGATTTACATCCCTTAAGGCAATCCTAAAACCCGACTTGGAGGAGGGAAAAACAAAGCAAAAAGAAATAAGCCAAACCATCGAGATTTCGGAAAATAAATTAAGGCAATCCTTTTATTTCTCTGTAAACATGGATAGCCTTATCAAACTCGAAAAGGCGAATTGGACAATCCTTTTCGATGTGGCCGACAACGATTGGGTACGGGGGCCAAAACATGCCGTTTCGAGCGCTTTTAGGCTACTTTATGCTTCGGAAAAATTGTTGGATTCGGTTGTAAAAAACACCGAAGTAAAATTGGACGCACAGCTCAACAAAGCGCTCAAAGAAGCCGCAAACCTAAAAAAGGATGTTGCACAATTCAACAAACAACTCCTCCAAAAGAAAGAAACCGATTGGAACGATAAGCAAACGCTCAAGCAATTGTTAGACCGCCAGATGAAGCTCGAAGAACAAATAATGAATTTGAAAAATGAGCGGCAACAACTTAACGAATTTCGTAAAGACAACGAAGTGCTTAGCGAACGCCTGCTCGAAAAGCAACAGCAAATAGACGAATTGCTCGATAAGGTTATTCCTGAAGACATCCAAAAAATGATGGAAGAATTGCAGCAAATGCTCGAAAATATAAACAAAGATCAGATGAGCGAAATGCTGAAAAAGATGGAATTTTCGCAACAGGAAATGGAAAAAATGCTCGACCGTAATTTGAGTTTGCTTAAGCAGTTGGAAGTTGAAAAACACATGAATGAAATGATTGAACACTTAAAACAACTTGCGGATGAATTGGAGAAAAATGCCGAAGAAACACAAAAGGCAGGGAAACAAAAAGACGAACTGAATAAAAAATTGCAAGAAATTTCGCAACAATTTGAAAAGGAATCCGAAAATCTTGAAGAATTGAAGGACAAAAACCAGGATTTGGAAAAACCATTCTCGCTCGATAGCACAAAAGAATTGGAAGATGAAATAGAAAAAGACTTGGAGGATGCACAAAACCAGATGGATAAAAACCGCAAGCAACAAAGCGGAAAAAGTCAAAAATCGGCCTCCGGAAAAATGAGCCAAATGGCCATGCAGCTACAAGCCATGATGCAGCAAAGCGAAGAAGACCAATTGGAAGAAGATGCCGTGGCCCTACGCTATCTGCTCGAAAGCTTAATCAGGCTTTCCATTGATCAGGAAGCAATTTTTAAATCATTAAACTCGCTTTGGCGCGACGATCCGCTCTTCGTTGAGCGTATAAAAGAACAGGCCGATATAATTGGAACCTTTCAGGTGCTCGACGATTCATTAGTAGCCCTGGCAAAGAGGCAAAGTGCTGTAAAAAACTTTGTTTTTGAGGAAACCGCTAAAGTAAAACAGCAAATAGGGAAGGCCCAAAATGCCATGAAAGACCGGAATACCGGAATCGCTGTTACGGCCCAGCAATACGCCATGACTTCGATGAACAATCTTGCGCTGATGCTTGCCGAAAGTTTAAAAAACATGGAAGAAAACATGGGAATGCCAAGCGAAGGGCAGGGGCAAGGCAAAGGAAAGGGAAAAGGACAAAGTAAGAGCAAAAGCCTTCAAAATATGCGTGAGTTGCAAGAGGCACTCGGGAAGCAACTAAAGGAGGCCATGGATGGGAAAAACCCAGTGGGCAAAAAAAGCGGAATGAGCGAAGGCCTTGCCCGCATGGCAGCCCAACAGGAAGCGCTTAGAAATGAGCTCAAAAAGCTGATGGACCAAATGAAATCTGAAGGGCAAGCCGGCGATGGTGGACTTAATAAAGTGCTTAAAGATATGGAAAAATTTGAGGAAAGCCTTGTAAGCAAGAACATTAACAACAAAATGCTCGAACTCAACCAGGAGATTGTAACCCGACTACTCCAATCCGAAAAAGCGCAAAAAGAAAGAGAGCAAGAAGAGCGACGCGAATCAAATGAATACCAAGGAAAAACTTTTGGAAACTTTGAAGCAATTCCAGAGTATAAGAAAGCAATCGAAAAACAAAATAGTCAGTTAAGGCTCAACCCGCTTGATCTTAAACCCTATTACAAAAGGATTTCGAATGATTATTTACTCAAATCAAAATGAAAAACCGAATGGAAAGCGAAATAATAATCAGCGATTTCAATGCCGGAATACTCAAAATAGAAAAGTTTTGTGAAGATCATTTCTCGGAAAACAGCTGTTATGAAGCACAATACGGAGTATTATCCTCCATTATCATCCAAAGTTTCGAGCACTTGGAAAAGAGCGAAGAAGACGAAAACAGCACCTTAAAAGTGTGGATAGAAAAGGACAGCATTTGCATTCAGTGGCTACTCAATACCGAAAATTTTATTCGGCTAAAAGGATGGCTTAATAATTTAGAAACCAAAATTGTTAGCCAACTATGGAATAGGGTAAAACTGAATATCAAAGAGCAATCCATTACGTTTTATGTTCTAAATCAAGGCCTTAAGCAATCAGTTTATCAAACCAGAATATCAAAACTGAGGAACTACTTTTCAAAGAAGACTTTAATTCATCATTGATACATGATTCATTTTGAAACAGTTGATGTTCCGATACCCGCATATATAAGCCGATTGCACAGCATTTGGATTGAAGCAATCATTGCGCATTTTAAAAAGAAGACCGGCGAAGTCTTTTTTTTGTTTTGTAGCGATGCCTATCTGCATAAAATAAACCTGGGCTTTTTAAATCACGATACCTTAACCGATATTATTACGTTTGATTTAAGTGAAAACACCGAATTTGTGCAGTGCGAGATTTATATCAGTACCGAAAGAGTAGGAGAGAATGCCGCCGCCATCGGTCATACTTTTGCCGATGAGTTAGATCGCGTACTTTGCCACGGTATATTACATTTGCTTGGCTTTCGCGATAAAAGCGAGTTTGAAATATCCGAAATGCGAAAAATGGAGGATTTTTGTTTGTCAATTAGGCCTTATGACCTAACTATCAATTAGTTAAACCCTCGTTTCACGTGAAACATTAAAATATGTATTTCGAAAAATATGATGTTATTGTAGTAGGAGCGGGTCATGCGGGCTCCGAAGCAGCCGCCGCTGCAGCCAATATGGGTAGCAAGGTTCTCTTGATTACGATGAATTTGCAAACCATCGCCCAAATGTCGTGCAATCCGGCAATGGGAGGTATAGCCAAAGGCCAAATTGTTCGCGAAATTGACGCGATGGGGGGGTATTCGGGAATTGTAACCGATCGCACCATGATTCAGTTTCGGATGCTCAATAGATCGAAAGGGCCAGCTATGTGGAGTCCCAGAGCGCAAAGCGACCGAATGTTGTTTTCGCTCGAATGGAGGCGAATGCTCGAAAACACCCCGAACATTGATTTTTGGCAAGATACCGTAACCGGAATTATTGTAAAGGAGGCCAGAGTATGTGGCGTTCGCACAGGCATGGGAGTGACCATCGAGTCGAAGTCGGTTATACTTACCAACGGAACATTCCTGAACGGATTAATTCATATTGGCGAAAAATCTTTCGGCGGTGGCCGCATGGGCGACAAAGCAAGCCATGGCATTACCGAACAATTGGTAGAATTAGGCTTTAAAGCAAGCCGAATGAAAACAGGAACCCCGGTGAGGGTGGATGGGCGAACCATAGATTTTTCGCGTTTGACCGAGCAGCCGGGCGATGCAGAAGTGCAGGGCTTTTCATATATCGAAAAACCACATTTACCAAAACAGCGATCCTGCTGGATTGCCTATACGTCAACAAAAGTTCACGACATCCTACGCACAGGCTTTCATCTGAGCCCAATGTTTTCGGGCCGCATCGAAGGAATAGGACCTCGGTATTGCCCCAGCATCGAAGATAAAATTGATCGTTTTGCCGGAAAAAATGCCCATCAGCTTTTTGTTGAACCCGAAGGTTGGAACACCGTAGAATACTATGTGAACGGATTTAGCTCTTCTTTGCCCGATGATATTCAAGTAAAAGCACTTCGTGAAATTGAAGGCTTCGAAAACGCAAAAATCTTTCGCCCCGGTTATGCCATAGAGTATGATTACTTTCCGCCGGAGCAGCTCCAACTTAGTTTAGAAACAAAGTTGATCAAAAACTTGTATTTTGCTGGCCAAATAAATGGCACAACGGGCTACGAAGAAGCAGCAGCACAAGGATTGATGGCCGGTATAAACGCACATCAAAACACACACGAACGCGAACCTTTGATTCTTGGCCGATCAGAAGCGTATATCGGAGTATTGATTGACGACTTGATTACAAAAGGTGTGGATGAACCTTACCGAATGTTTACAAGTAGGGCAGAATACCGCATTTTGTTGAGGCAGGATAATGCCGATGCCAGGCTTACCGAAAAAGCTTACAAATTCGGGCTGGCCTCCGAAGAGCGTTATAAACAATATTTAGAAAAGAAAAAGAAGATACAAGAAATTGTTCAATTTCTCAATCAAACAAGCGTTAATCCGGATGAGATCAATGGCCTGCTCGAAAAAGTTGATTCAAGCCCAATCAGCTTCCGACAAAAACTAGCCACACTTCTCTTGCGGCCTCAACTGAATATCCTCGATTTGTTAGCATTAAAATCCGAAGGAAAAAACATATTGGAAAAAATTTCCCCCGATATCATAGAGGCAACCGAGATCATGATAAAATACGAGCGCTATATTGAAAAAGAGAAAGAGTTGGCAGATAAATTAAAACGTTTGGATGAGGTAAAATTAAAATCCGATTTCGATTATCAAGCCCTGAAATCACTCTCGTTTGAAGCCCGCGAAAAGCTAAGCCGCATTAAACCCGAAAGTTTAGGCCAGGCGGCGCGTATAAGCGGAATAAGCCCGGCCGATATATCCGTATTAGCCGTATTTTTAGATCGTTAGGAAATAGTTCCACGTGAAACCAACGAAATGAACACAGTTAAAAATTGCCCCATTTGCGCGAATAGTCAATTCGAAATATGGCTTAAAACCAAAGATTATTTTCTGACGAAAGAAAATTTCGATCTCTTTAAATGCAGTCAATGCGGTCTTGTAATTACTCATCCATTCCCATATAAAAAGGATGCCGAAAAGTATTATCAATCGGATGAGTATTTCAGCCACCCCGAAAAGAAAAAGAATATAATTGCCGCACTTTACGATTGGGTAAAGCAAAGAAACATCAAATATAAATACCGACAGGCTACTTCGGGTTTGAATCCGGGGCGCATTCTTGATATCGGATGCGGGGCGGGCGATTTTTTGACTTATGCGCAATCAAAGGGCTGGGAGGTATGTGGAATTGAACCAAATGAAAAGGCAAAAACACATTCCGAAAAGCGACTCAACGCCAAAATCTTTAAGCCGGAGGAAATAGTTAATTTTAACAACAACACTTTTGATGTGGTTACGCTTTGGCACGTACTTGAACATATTGAGGACCTGAATGAGCAAATCGGCCAATTAAAACGCATCTTAAAACCGCAAGGGCGGGTTATTATTGCCCTACCAAATTTAAATTCGGCCGATGCACACCACTATCGCGAGTTTTGGGCGGCCTATGACGTCCCCAGGCATTTGTATCATTTTTCGTTTAAAAACATACGCGAACTCATGCAAAAACACCAATTTCGTTTCCTGAAAAGAGAACCATTGAAATGGGACGCCTATTATATAGCCTTGCTGAGCGAGAGGTATAAAAACGGCAAACAACGGCCATTATTTGCAGCCTTAAGAGGTTTGATCTCTAATTTGCAGGCTAAAAAAACCCGCGAATATTCAAGTAATATTTATATCTTTTACGCCGAAAGTTAAAATTAGGGTAGATTAGCCTATTGCCATGAAAAATAAAATCAAAATAATAAGTGCTTTGCTTTTAGCAGGTATTGCCGCTTATCTGGTTTTGTTTTTTAAGGCCGACAATTTTACCAATGCCGACAAGGCGGCCGGTTCAATTAACAACATATTTCTGCAACGACAAATTCTGGCCGAGCAATTGGCAAACAAAATACTCTCAGAAGTAGCTAATCAAGGAAGAAATGCGGAACAATTATTTGCTACTGCTACAGCTAAGGATGATCCACCCGATTTTAGCATCCGGGTTTTTGAAAAGGAGAAACTCCTGTTTTGGAACGACCAGCGCGTAGTGCCGGCTTATAAAGCTTCACTCGAAACCGGATTGATAAAAGATGCAGCCACGGGGAATATCTTTTACCTAACGATTGTAAAGCAGGAGAATCTTTTGGTATGGGTGTCTGATCTCATTTACGAAGATCACAGTTTTACCAATCGCTACATCCGAACGGGCTTCACTAATGCATATAACGCTTTTAAAGGAAAATTTTTACTCAGCCTGAATGACGATAGCGACCACCTTATCTTGGACCATAGTGGAAGAAAGGTTTTCGGGCTGCTAAGCGCCGAGGAATTCCAAAATGAAGAGGCTACAACTTTCATGTTTTGGAATATCCTGATGATTGCCCTTAATCTGAGCCTGCTTTATATATTCATATTTAGCTTACTAAAAGCAAAATATGCGAATCAATCGCTAAGAGTTTTTTCTTTATTTTCCATCTTTGTTGCATTTGTTTTTGTTCTACTTATCCTACTCGAACCCTTTTTAAATCAACACGAAGGCTTTTTGAACGATGCAAATTTTGCTGATTATTTCAACGAAATTCATTTTTTTAACGGGGGTATCGGGCTCTACTTTTTACATGCCGTCGTTTCGCTATGTATTGCATTAATGTATGCGGCTCCGGCTGATTGGTTTCAGCACTTGAACAAAACGCGCACAAGCATTTCTTCATTTGTGGGATTAGGATTTATTGCCGGCATACTTATTCTTTACCAATATTTGCTCGTTTCTATTTCTGAATATACGAATGGAATCATTGAAATATCACGCTTAGCTTCGTTTGATTGGAATGAGCTTCTCGCGCTCTTTTATTTGATTGCTGTTTCTATAGCAGCAATTTATCTGTTGAGTTTGGTTGTTTTCTTCTTGAGCCGGATGAATCTGCCACGACCAATAATTTGGATTTTGCTGACTCTTTTTACAATCCCTGCCCTTGCTCTTTTTTATTTCGGACAGCCTGAGTTTTGCTCGCTCGCTGCTTTTATATATGGGGTAATAATTTTAGCGTTGCTTGTTCAGCTTAGCATGTCGAGTGCTATTGCAAAGAGAAGAATCTTTTTGATAGGGTTGGCTTTCTTAATGTCGGGCCAGCTTACTTATGTGATTGTCAAAGAAAACGAACGAAAAACAATTCAAAATCTTAAACTCACGGCACATCAATTGAGTTTTGAAAAAGACCCGCTATTTGAGTTTTTATGGCGCTCGGCTTATAGTCAGATAAATAAAGATAATTACCTTTTAGAATTGCTTAAAGCAATGCCGGGAATTGAAGATAACGAATTGGAAATGAAGCTGATGCGTTATTTCGAAAAGAAGTATTTTCCCGACTATTTTAAAAAATTTGATGTTTGGCTTTCGTTGTGCCGACCCGAAAGCCAACTCTACTTCCCACAGCTAAACGAAACAGTGGGTTGCAACGACTATTTCAAAGCACTTGTGGAGCAGCAAGGGCAGACAACCGAGGCCCCCGGGCTATATCTACTCGAAGATGTCAAACAAGGCTTATATTATCTGGCCAATATTCCTGTGCAGCTTTCAAATCAAAATAATAGAAACGACTCGCTTTATATCATCATCGAGTTTTATCAAAAATTGGCGCCAAAGGGTTTGGGTTATATCGAGCTACTTGCCGATCAATTTTCCGGTTTGCCAAAAGATGTTTCAGAATATTCCATAGCTGTTTACCAGAGTAATGAATTGATTTACAAAACCGGTAATCGTTTATTCCCTGTCAATTATAAGTTGTTCAACCCTGAAAATAAGATGGAATTTAACTCAAAGTTTCATCAAAACATTGTTCAAAAGATCAACGATCAGCGGCTGCTGGTAGTAAGTAAACGAAAGCCGGCCTGGAGCATGCTTACTGCACCATTTTCATTTTTCTTCTTA
>CAYYDS010000078.1:0-11506 GCA_964470665.1 uncultured Lentimicrobiaceae bacterium | reverse complement strand
GGCACATGCGTTTTTGTCGTATCGTCCGTATCGCCCTTGCGGATTTTTTCGGCGTCTTCGGCAAATTTTGGCACCCAGATACGGCCGTCGTTTCGAAGGCTCTCGCTCATGAGCGTGAGTTTAGATTGGTAATCGCCGGCTACCGGAATACAGGTTGGGTGAATTTGAGTGAAACAAGGATTTCCAAAGAAAGCGCCTTTCTTGTAGGCTTTCCACACGGCGCTACCATTGGAGGTCATGGCATTGGTTGAAAGGAAGAACACATTGCCGTATCCGCCGGTTGCAAGTACAACGGCATGAGCCGAATGACGTTCGAGTTTCCCGGTAACGATGTTGCGGGCAATGATGCCACGCGCATGGCCATCAATCACAACCAGCTCAAGCATATCGCTGCGGGTGAACATTTTAACGGTTCCTTTTCCTATTTCTTTGCTCAAGGCGCTGTAGGCGCCCAAAAGCAGCTGCTGGCCGGTTTGGCCGCGAGCATAAAAAGTACGCGAAACCTGCGCCCCTCCAAACGAACGGTTGTCGAGCAGGCCGCCGTATTCGCGCGCAAAAGGCACTCCTTGTGCCACGCATTGGTCAATAATGTCGTTGCTTACTTCGGCCAAACGATACACATTCGCCTCGCGGGCACGATAGTCGCCCCCTTTTACGGTGTCGTAAAACAGACGGAAAATACTGTCGCCATCGTTGGGATAATTTTTAGCCGCATTGATGCCTCCTTGGGCAGCAATACTGTGTGCACGGCGCGGACTGTCGTGGATGCCAAAAACCTTAACATTAAAGCCCAGCTCGCCAAAACTGGCTGCAGCAGCAGCGCCGGCTAAGCCGGTACCCACCACTATAATATCCAAGCAACGCTTATTGGCCGGATTAACCAGGTTTTGATGGGATTTGTAGTATGCCCATTTTTCGGCTAATGGCCCCTGCGGAATTTTTGAATCTAACTTACCCATATCTCATTCAGCTTAAAAAAAATAAATGACTAAAGGAATTGCAATGAAGCCCAGCGTAAGGACAATCGAAAACACGGTGCCCACCGCTTTAATTATAGGGGTGTATTTGGTATGGTTGAGCCCCAGCGACTGAAATGCCGATTGAAAGCCATGCTCTAAGTGAAAACCAAGAAGCAACAATGCAACTATATAAAAAGTAACATACCAGCCATCTTTAAACAGGTTGACAACAAGCTGACCCATGTTTTCGTAAGCACCCTGCTCGTACTCAATCTCACCAATGTGGCCAAATTTGGCTTTGATGAAGAAGTTTGCAAAGTGAATCACTAAAAAAATGAAAACAATGGCACCGGTGTGAATCATATACTTGGAGAAATATGACAGCTCCGACGAGCCTTTGCGTTCATAACGTATCGGACGTGCCAGCCAGTTTTGAATTTGAAGCACAAGACCCAAAATGATGTGAATCACAAAACCTAAAAACAACACCCACTGTAAAACTTGAATCACCGGATTGGTGACCATAAAATGGGCGGCCTGATTAAACATCAACAAGCTATCATCAAAAAGAATCAACAGGTTGATACTCAGATGGACAACGAGAAAAGTGATGAGAAAAAGCCCCATCAGCGACATCACTATCTTTTTAGTGATCGAAGCATACATTACCTTTGCCATAACGTGCGATTTGATTTTAAATGGATACTTTGCATACCTTTAACAGAAAAAGGTTGAACTATTAGCATTTCTTTTGTTTTTTTGCAGTGTATTGGACAAATGTAGGGATATATTTTGTTTTCTCCATACTTAAAATCATTCTAAATTAACCCCTCCGAGTTCATTTTTATGCGTTACCCCGATCTACCACAGGAGTTGTTTATTCACAACAGGCTAAATTTCAGTAAATTACTGCCAAAAAAAAGCCTCGCACTTTTTATCGGCAACGAAAAAATGTTGCGCAACGGCGACCAATTTTTTCCTTTTAGGCAACAATCCGATTTTTTTTACCTCACCGGCATCTCGCAAGAGAAAGCAATTTTGTTGCTTTTTCCGGACAGCCCCGACCCGCTCATGCGCGAAGTGTTGTTTATTGAATCCTATTCGGCCCTCAAGGCACAATGGGAAGGCTATATGCTTTCGGCCAGCGATGCCGGCCGGATTTCGGGAATCAACAAAGTGCTTACCCATGCCGATTTTGAGGCAATCCTGCGCGAAGCCATGAGTCACGCACAAGATGTGTATCTGTATGCATATGAATATCCGCGTTTTCTTCCCGAATCCGAAAGCATTCAGCTCAAATTTGCCCGTGATATTCAGGTGAAATACCCGATGCACGGCTACAAGCGCTCAGCGCCTTTGCTTGACGAGCTGCGGCCGGTAAAGTCGCAACACGAAGTTGAACTGATAAGGGAAGCCTGCCGCATTACCGCTTTGGGATTCCATAAAATTTTGCAAAACACCAAAGCAGGACGTTATGAATTTGAGCTGGAAGCCGACCTAAGCCATCTTTTTGCCATAAACCGCTGCAACGGCCATGCCTATTATCCCATCATTGCCGGTGGCATCAACGCCTGCACCCTTCATTACAATGCCAACAACAGCGCTTTGGCCGATGGCGAGCTGCTTTTGCTCGATTTTGGCGCCGAATATGCCAACTATTCTGCCGACCTTAGCCGCACCATACCTGTAAACGGAAAATTCAGCCCACGGCAAAAACAATGCTACGAAGCAGTGCTAAGGGTTTTCAAAAAAGCCATCCCCCTTTATCGTGCAGGAAACACCATAGCCGGAATAAACGAAGCCGTATGGAAAATGATGGAGCAAGAAATGATCGGTTTAGGCCTTTTCAGCAAAGAAGAAGTTGAAAAACAACCGCCCGAAAGCCCACTCTACAAAAAATACCTGATGCATGGCGTGGCTCATCATATTGGCCTCGATGTGCACGATGTTGGATCGAAATATGCACCCCTTGCTCCCGGAATGGTGCTCACATTAGAACCGGGCATCTATATACCCGAAGAAATGATAGGCATTCGCATCGAAAACGACATCCTCATCACGGCCGGCCAACCCATTGACCTAATGAGTAACATCCCAATTGAAGTAGCTGAAATTGAATCTCTTATGAAATAATAACTCTATAATTCTTTACAATTATGTTTGATAAAAAAGTGTATATCGAACGCCGGAATAAACTCAAAAATGAGTTGAAAAGCGGCATTGCTCTCTTTTTAGCCAACCCGGAAGCTTCGTTCAATTATCCGGCAAACACCTATTATTATCGCCAGGACAGCCATTTCTCTTATTTTTTCGGGCTTAACCTGCCCGATCTTGCCGGCTGTATTGATTTTGAAAGCGGCGAAGAAATACTTTTCGGCAACGACTTCGAAATTGACGACATTATCTGGATGGGCGAACAACCATCAGTGAACGAACTGGCATCACGCGTAGGAATTGGCAAAAGTAAATCGTATGGCCAATTAGCCGATTATATCGCCGAGGCCCTTGCCAAAGGCCGAAAGGTTCACTTTTTGCCCGCTTATCGCGGCAAAGTGATGATAGAGTTGGCTGCACTGCTTCAGATCCCCGTTAGCGAACTAAAGGCCGCCTCGAGCCTCGAACTGGTAAAAGCTGTAATAAAACTCAAAGAAGTGAAAGACGAACTCGAGGTTGCCGAAATCGAAAAGGCAGTGGATATTGCCTGGCTCATGCACACAACAGCCATGAAAATGGCCAAACCCGGCATGAAAGAACAAGAAATTGCCGGCACCATCGAGGGCATCGCCATTGCACTCGGAGGCGCAGTGTCGTTTCCCATCATTCTGAGTGTTGACGGGCAAACGCTACACAACCATCACCATCACAATATGTTGCAGGAAGGCAGGATGCTGGTAATTGATGCCGGCGCTGAAATTGGTTCGCTCTACTCGAGCGATATTACGCGCAGCGTTCCCGTAGGCGGCAAATTCAATCAGCGGCAAAAAGAAATCTACGAAATTGTGCTCAAAGCCAATACCGAAAGCATAGCCGCCATAAGGCCTAACAAAGAATACCGCGACAATCACTTCCTTGCCGCACGCATCATAGCCGAAGGCCTCAAAGCGCTCGGATTGATGAAAGGCGACGTGGACGAAGCAGTTGCAGCCGGCGCACACACCTTATTTATGCCCCATGGTTTAGGCCATATGATGGGAATGGATGTACATGATTTAGAAGGCCTTGGCGAAAATAATGTGGGATACGACGAGCATACCCAACGATCTGCCAGTTTTGGCACCGCCTACCTCAGGCTTGGAAAAAAACTCAAACCCGGATTTGTATTAACCAACGAGCCGGGCATTTATTTCATCCCGGCACTCATTGATATGTTTCGCGCCGAAAAGAAATTCACCGATTTCATTGACTATAATAAGGTAGAAACCTATAAAAATTTTGGCGGAATACGCATCGAAGACGATGTGTTGGTAACCGATACGGCTTACCGCATTCTGGGTAAACCCATTCCTAAAACCGTTTCGGAAGTTGAAACTACAGCAGCTCAAATGCGCGAGTGGATCAAGATTCCGGGCGTTTTTTAGCTTCAATATCCGGAAAGCCGGGGCGCAAAGGCTCCGGCTTTCCGTTTTTCGGGCCTATCAGGGCAGCTCGTCTTCGAGAAACAGCTCCGAAGCAATGCCATCGGCAAAGAGCTTGCCTAAGTTGGTAAGAAAATAACGCTGCCCATCATAACGGACTTTGCCGGCCAAAACAAATGGGGCTGTCGCTTCGGCAAGATAGTGCTTGTAGCGGGCACCAAAACCGTTTAGAATATGTTCGCTATCGCAGCCCCATGAAGTGCGAAGCGAGGTCATCACGTATTCGTTAAACCGCTGCACAATGGTTAAAATCTCTTTTTCTTCGACACAGCGTTCAGAGCCGGCCTGTTGCAGGTAAGGGCCCAGGCTGGAAACGTTCCACTGCCGCGAAATCCCATTGTAGGAATGTGCCGAGGGGCCAAGGCCTAAATAGTGGCCGCCAAGCCAATACAAGCTGTTGTGCTGCGAATAATAACCGGGCAGGGCAAAATTCGAAATCTCGTAATGCACAAAACCTTCCTGTTCCAAAGCCGCAAGGAGCAGCTCGAAATGACGTATGCTTTCAACCTCATTTACAGGGCGCTGCAAACCTTTTGCAATCCGCTGTGCAAGGGCTGTTTTGGGCTCAACGGTAAGCGCATAAGCCGATAGGTGACGGATGCCTGTTTGCAAAAAAACACGGATGTTCTCGTTCCATTTTTCTTCGGTTAGCCCCGGAATGCCGTAAATAAGGTCAATGGTAAGCCTTTCGTAGCCGGCATCCTGCACTAGGGCAACGGCATCGCGCGCTTGTTTGCCATTATGATTGCGGTTGAGGTAATGCAGATCGTCGTCGAAAAAGCTTTGAACACCCATACTCAGGCGGTTTACAGGTGTGGTTTTCAGCAAGCTGAGATAAGTGGGGCTGATGTCGTCGGGATTGGCTTCAAGAGTGATTTCGGCCTCGGAATGAATTTCAAAATGTTGGTATAATTTTTCGAAAATTCGAAGCAAAAAATCATGCTGAAGCATGGAAGGAGTTCCACCGCCAAAATACACGGTTTGAATTTTCGGGCTATCGAGATAACCCTTACGCTGTTCAATTTCTTTCAACAGCGCTTCAACAAAGGCCGGCATATGCTTTGAGGAAGCTACCGAAAAGAAGTTGCAATAGTGGCACTTCTGATGGCAAAATGGGATGTGAATATAAATACCTGACATAATTTTTTCAATCAACTGAACAAATTTAGCGCGCTTTTGTTTGTAAGGTTGACATGAAGTCTGACTTTCCGTTCCTGCTAAGCCAGACTCATTTTTTTTATTAAAGAGAACAAAATTAATTTAATCATTAAACATTTTTAAAAACATGAAAAAACTAATCCTTGCTTTTTCAACTCTCATCTTTTTTGCCGCCTGTACAAATGCTCCCAAAACCGCTCAAGAGGCTCAGGAAGTGAAATCTGCCACCGAATCGGCTCACACCTTCAGCGTTGACCTTGCAGCCAGCTCGGTAAATTGGGAAGGCGCCAAAATTACGCAAACTGTGCATCACGGAATCATTAATATCAGCGAAGGCGTTTTAGCCGTACACAATGGCGAGCTCGAAGCCGGCAGCTTTGTAATTGATATGAACAGCATTCAGGATATTGACCTCGAAGATGAAGGCTATCGCGCCAAACTCGAAGGCCACTTAAAAAGCGCTGATTTTTTTGATGTTGAATCCTATCCAACAGCCCGTTTCGAAATTACTGAAGTAGAAAAAAACGAAGACGGCAGCACACAAATCAGCGGAAACCTTACGATTAAAGATATTACAAAGGGCATCAGCTTCCCGGCAATGGTTAGCGTAAGCGATTCGGGCGTCGAAGCATCGGCCGCTTTCCAGATCAACCGCAACGAGTGGGACGTGGTTTGGGGTGGTTCTAAAACCGAGCAGAGCATTAAAGAAATGCTGCAAAACAACCTGATAAAAGATGAAATCAGCTTTGAAGTAAATATCAAAACTGCTGAATAATTCAACTCCAAACGAATAAAAAAAATCCTGGCAATCAAATGGTTGTCAGGATTTTTTTTTGCTTTGGTTTTTCTTTTACACCTCCGAAAGGAAGGCGTCTAAGTTGTCGAATTTATGGTGATAATCTTCCACCGAACGGCGGATAATTTCGTGCGCCTCTTCGATGCCATAAACATGGGTAATCTCAACCTGGCTTTCTTTACCGGGGATATCTTTATAGGTTAAAAAATAATGTTTTAAACGGTTGACAACCTGTTCGGGCACATCGGCAATGTCTTTATACGAGCCGTAAACGGCATCGTTGTTCAGTACGGCCACAATCTTATCGTCGGCTTCCTGCCCGTCAATCATCCGAAAGCCTCCTATTGGCCTCACTCTCACTAAGATATCGCCATGCGTGATGTCTTTTTCGGTGAGCACACAAATATCAAGGGGGTCGCGGTCGCCAAGAATATCTGTTCGTCCTGTTTTCGTATTGCAAAACTCTGCCACCCTTGTTGCGCAAAAAGTTTGGGGGATAAACCCATAAAGCGCAGGCACTACATTGGAATACTTCTGTGGCCTGTCGAGTTTGAGGTAGCCCGAAACTTTATCCACTTCGTATTTTACGGTGTCAGTAGGCACCATTTCGATGAAGCAGGTAATGACTTCGGGTGCTTCTGAGCCGATTTCAACCCCATGCCAGGGATGTGATTTATAGCGTAAACCCATCAGCCTGCCAATGGGGTCCATAATTTTCGACATAATGCGTTAATTTGTTTTGTGGTTTGAGAAATAATGCTGCAAATCTACTGCTTTTCGGTTCGTTAGCTTTGGTTGCGGCAAAAAAAGATCGCTTCACCTAAAGCTTATATGAAGGCTTACCCAGCACAGCCCAAAATCCGGCCAAAGGCCAATCGAAATTTTTAAAGCGTATGCTTCATGCTTTTACCTTCCGATATTTACGTGTGCCGGCATAGACATATGGCCTTGCACCATTTTCCATCTTCCATCGGCATTTTTCTGCAATACCCCGGTAAAGCGAACGCATTCAAATTCTTTTGCCACATCTTTATACATAAAGTTGTAGGTCATCCGTTGCACAAACCAGGCCGTATTGCCCAAGTGGTTAAGCCTTATTTTTTGATCTTGAACCGAGATGAAGACATCGCTAATCAGGTCGAATTGATTTTTATAGGCCTGCTGTATTTTGTTCCAGCCCACAAGAAATTCGAGTGAGTCGGTGCCCAGCATAATGGTGCTATCGCCGGGTTCCCAGATGTTTTCGATGGCCAAAAAATCTTTATTCTCGATCGCAATCATGTACTTTTCGAGTACATTTTCAACCACCTCCATCTCTTCGTTCAGGCTTTTCTTTTGAGGGCAGCGGTTGCAGGCAGCCGAAAGCAATGTTAGGCTGATAAAAAAAACAAACAGTTTTGTTTTCATGGCATCATATTTTAAAAAAACAAATTATCCGTTTTAAACCTTGTTCAAAGATACGATATAAAAAGGCCGTTTTACCGCCGGTCAACTTATTTAGAATAATTTTATCAAAGCTGCATGAAAAAAGGCTTAAAAGGCTAAACAAACAGTAAATCAGCTAAATTTTTATCAAAACACTTTCCTATCTGGGGATTCTTTCGTAAAATTGCAGCCAATTTCAACAAAGCACACGATCTACTAGAATAGACCATCATGAAATTATTCAAGACTGCACATATTTACCCGGTTTTCATTGCTTTCTTTTTCGTGTTTTTTGCCCTGCCGGCCTTTGCTTCAGAAGCCGGGCACGAAGATAATCCGGCTCACGAAGCTGCCGATTTTAAGCCGGGCGATATGATCATCAGCCATATTGTGGATGCCTACGACTGGCACATTATGAGTGTTGGCCACACTCATATTTCGGTTCCGCTTCCCGTAATCCTCTACGACGAGGGGCAGTGGCATTTTTTCTTGTCGAGCCGTTTTGAGCACGGGCACGCATCATACAAAGGCTATGAGCTGGCTAAAGAAGGGGCTATCAAAGGAAAAATTGTCCGTTACGATGCCGATGGCGTTGCGGTTAGGCCCTGGGACTTTTCGATTACCAAAAATGTGTTTGGCGTCATGGTTTCGTCTATCTTGCTCGTCCTCATCATGCTATATGTGGCCAAAGCATATGAAAAAACCAAAAAACATGCGCCCAAAGGGTTTCAGTCGGCCATAGAACCTATTATTTTGTTTGTGCGCGATGAAGTTGCCATTGCCACATTGGGTAAAGATAAATACATGCGTTTTGCTCCCTACCTTCTCACGATTTTCTTTTTTATTTTCTTTAATAACCTTTTAGGGCTTATCCCTATTTTTCCATTAGGCGCCAACATTACCGGAAATATTGCCGTTACGGGGGCTTTGGCCTTGTTTACTTTTGGCATGATCACTTTTTCGGGCAACAAAAACTACTGGGCTCATATTTTCAACACGCCCGGTGTTCCGTGGTGGCTCAAGATTCCGCTTCCACTCATGCCCATTATCGAATTGCTGGGGATGTTTACCAAACCTATTGTGCTCATGATTCGTTTGTTTGCCAACATCACAGCCGGCCACATCATTATATTAGGTTTTATTACCATGATCTTTGTCTTTGGCAAAACCAGTGCAGCAGCGGGCTTTGGCATGTCGGCCTTATCGGTCATCATGTCGGTTTTCATGAATTTTCTCGAGCTGTTGGTTGCCTTCATTCAGGCCTATGTTTTCACCCTGCTGTCGTCCATTTTCCTGGGCATGGCCGTTGAAGAGCACGAACATGAAGAAGGGCACGAAAGCGCACATTAAGCAGTAAAAACGAACTAAATAACGGATTAATAAAACAAATTGATTAACATTATCAACCCAAATACCTTAAAACCATGGAATTATTAGCCATCTTATTGCAAGTTGCAACAGACCTGTCACCAATCGCCAAAATGGCAGCCGGCTTAGGCGCCAGCATTTCGGTTATCGGAGCCAGTATGGGTATTAGCCAAATCGGCCGCACCGCTTTGGAATCAATTGCCCGCCAACCTGAAGCAGCAGGCGATATCCGCTCAAGCATGATTGTTTCGGCTGCTCTTATCGAAGGGGTAGCTTTCTTTGCAATCGTTGTTTGTTTGCTGCTCGTGTTTGCTGCATAGCACTAATTCATCTACCTGAGTTGCAAGGCGCTGACTTGCAGCTCAGGTTTCATTTGATTTCAACACAAAACCTCCAAATACAGGAATTAGATTATGGAATTAATTAGTCCCGGCTTAGGTTTGTTTATCTGGATGATACTCATCTTTGGTATCGTCTTTTTCATTCTGAAAAAGTTTGTTTGGCCTCCTGTTTTGCAGTCGCTCAAAGACAGGGAGCAGCACATCGAAGAGTCGCTTCAATTAGCCGATCTCACTCGCGAAGAGATGAAAAAGCTAAAGCTCGACAACGAAGTATTGCTTAAAGAAGCCAAAGAAGAGCGCGAGGCCATGATGAACGAAGCCCGCAAAATAAGAGAAAAAATGCTCGACGAGGCCCGCGCTAAAGCTACCGCCGAAGCCGAACGCATTATGGAAGCCACGCGCTTGCAGATTGAAAACGAACGCAAAGCAGCATTCATTGACATAAAAAACCAGATAGCGGAGATTTCGATCGAAGTTGCCGAAAAAATTCTGCGCGAAAAGCTGCAAACACCCAAAGATCACGAACAATACATTGATAAATTGCTCGAAAACAAACAACTGAACTAAACCCACTGCCAAACCATGAAGCAGACACTCTTAGCCAAACGTTACGCCAAAGCTCTTTTCGAGTTGGCTCTCAGCGAAAAGGTTTCCGACCGTGTGAACACCGATATGGAGCTTTTAGCTTCGGTGATGAACGAAAACCGGGAACTCCGCAGGGTAATGGCTAATCCACTCATCACTCCGGCACGCAAAAAAAGCCTTATGAGCGCCTTGTTTGGCAAACAGTTCGACACCTTGAGCATCAAATTTATTCATATACTGATACGCAAGAGCCGCGAACAGCTTTTAGCTGAAATTGCCGCCCAATATCAGGATATCTTTTTAGAATACAACAACATAGCTCTTGTTGACCTGACAACGGCTTATGAAGCAGGCGAGTCGCTGTCAGAAAAGATTGGCGATCTAATTCACAAAAAAACGGATAAAAGCCTGCGATTTACCTTACATACCGACCCCGGCCTTATTGGTGGTTTTAAACTTAGGATGGGCGACTACCTGCTCGACAACAGCATCAGCAAAGTGTTGGCCGAAATGCATAAAGAATTCGATAAAAACCTGTATATTAAACGTTTCTAAACGACAACAATATTTTTATGTCAGCAATTAAACCCGCTGAAGTATCAGCAATACTGCGCAAAGAATTAGCCGGTTTCAAGACCGATGCTGTTTTGGAAGAAGTTGGTTCCGTATTACAAATCGGCGACGGCATTGCCCGTGTCTATGGCCTTGGCAACGCCGAATCGGGCGAATTGGTCGAGTTCGATAAAACCGGACTTCAAGGAATCGTACTTAACCTCGAAGAAGACAACGTGGGGATAGTGCTGTTGGGAAGCGGCAGCGGCATACACGAAGGCGACAATGTGAAACGTACCGGACGCATCGCCTCTATCAGGGTTGGCGAAGGCATGCTGGGGCGCGTTATCAACACTTTGGGCCAGCCCATTGATGGCAAAGGCGAAATCGGAGGCACCACCTTTGAGATGCCTCTCGAACGCAAAGCTCCCGGCGTTATCTTCCGTCAGCCGGTAAACGAGCCTCTGCAAACCGGTATCAAAGCCATTGATGCGATGATTCCCATTGGCCGCGGACAGCGCGAGCTCATTATCGGCGACCGCCAAACAGGCAAAACAGCCATCGCCATTGATACCATCATCAATCAGAAAGAATTTTACGAAAAAGGTGAGCCGGTATATTGCATTTATGTAGCCATCGGCCAGAAGGGATCAACCGTGGCCAACATCCAAAAGACGTTGGAAGATA
>CAYYDS010000077.1:0-11546 GCA_964470665.1 uncultured Lentimicrobiaceae bacterium | reverse complement strand
GAAATTGTGGATACCGAAGCTCCACTGCTAATGGCTTCATCAAACAAGAGGCGTATGGTAGAGGCATTTACAGCCGTAGAGCCGATGAGCAGTGGAGCTTCGGTATCCACAATTTCCGGGCCGGCATAAATGTTGTCGTAATACATTTTGGTGCTATTGCTGGCTGTAAATTGACTGTAAACTCCAAAAAAGCCGTTTGGAAGTGCCTGGCTGCTCTGTCCGCTGGCTTCCAAACTGTAGGCCCCGCTCATGCTTTTGTCGGCAAAAACCGACCATAGTCCCTGTTCTGTACGCACAACTTTAACGTTCATTTCAAAAGAGGAAGCAATAAGGGCATCGGTACCTCTGCAAATACTGGCGATACTGCTTCCTGTGCGCCGAAAAAGCTCGATGGCATCGTTGCTGCCGGCTTCGCCAAAGCGAAGGAAAAACCCGTTGAGGGCTTGGCTGAGATCGGCCTGATCGGCCAAAAGATACACGTCGCAAAAATTTGCCGAGGAAGGCGCAAACGCCAACTTGATCCAAAAATCCCACTCCATATTGCCATTGACGGCCGACAGCGGCGTTGTCAACCAGGCTTTTCCGGCTTCGCCGGCATTGAGCTGCAGCTGCAAATTGGGATTCACCATGTATTTGGTTGTCGTACCCGACCAAACAGGGTTTGAGGTAAAATCGCCGTCGTCGAAACTTTCGATAAGCTGTGCACCGGCAACCAAAGGAAGAAAAAGCAAAAGAAGAATAACACGCTTCATTATTTTATATTTTTGCAACCGCATTTAAAAATGTAAATTTAGAAAAATAATTCAATCAGCCTCCCAAAGATGAAGATTGTAGTTGTTGGCGCCACAGGTTTGGTTGGCGGCGTAATATTGAAAGTGCTTGAGGAACGCTCATTTCCGTTAAGCGAAATTATTCCGGTGGCTTCCGAAGCTTCGGTCGGGAAAAAGATTTCGTTTGGAGGAAAGGAATATACGGTGATTCCGGCCGAAGAGGCGGTGAGCCGAAAGCCTTCCTTAGCTTTGTTTTCGGCGGGTGCTGCTGCTTCGTTGCAATTAGCCCCCCTCTTTGCCAAAAATGGAATCACAGTGGTTGACAACAGCTCGGCCTGGCGCAAAGACCCCTCTATTCCATTAGTTGTGCCGGAAGTAAATGGCGCAGTCATCAAAAAAGACGACCGCATCATTGCCAACCCCAACTGCTCTACGATTCAAATGGTGGCAGCGCTTGCGCCTATCCACAGGTATTATGGTATTCGTCGTTTGGTTGTTTCAACCTATCAATCGGTTAGCGGCAGCGGCATAAAAGGTTTGCGCCAACTCGAGGCCGAACAGCTTGGCCAACAAGCCCAACAGCCGGCCTATCCGCACCCGATCCATCTAAATTTGATACCGCACGGAGGCGATTTTACCGAAGATGGCTATACTTCAGAAGAGGAAAAACTAATTTTTGAGAGCCGGAAAATATTGGCAGCACCCCAAATGGCCATCACAGCCACTGTTGTGCGCGTGCCCGTTACAGGAGGCCACTCAATGAGTGTGAACATTGAGACCGAAAGAGCGTTTGAGTTAAACGACATTCGGAAACTTATGGCTGCGTCAGAAGGCTTGGCGTTATACGACGAACCCTCGCGGTGCTTGTATCCCATGCCCTTGATGGCTGCCGGAAAAGACGAAGTGTTTGTGGGCCGCTTGCGGCGCGACCACAGCATTGCTAATGGGCTAAACCTATGGGTAGTGGCCGACAATTTGCGAAAAGGAGCCGCCACCAACACCGTTCAAATTGCCGAGTGGCTGCTTAAAAACCATTACATCAGCGCTAAGTGAAAATATATTACAACATCAACGACTTTAAACCTGTAAAAAATGCCATCGTTACAGTGGGCACTTTCGATGGGGTTCACCTTGGCCATCAGGCTATTTTTAGGCGAATGACTGCCGATGCGCGCGAAATTGGCGGCGAAACTGTGGTACTCACCTTTCACCCTCATCCCCGGCAGGTTCTAAACATTGACAGCAGCAACCTCCGCTTTATTACCACACAGGAAAAAAAGATGGAGATTTTTGAGCAAACCGGCATTGATAATGTGGTGGTTATTGAGTTTACAAAAGAATTTTCGCGCACGGCAAGCGAAATTTTCATTAAAAATTATATCGTTGACAAAATAAAACCGGCCCGCTTGGTAGTGGGATACGACCATCATTTTGGGAAAAACCGCATGGGCGACTTCAAACTGCTTTTTGATTTGGGTATGCGCTATCATTTTAAGGTGGAAAGAATTCCGGCATTAGATGTCGAAAATATAGCCGTAAGCTCAACCAAAATACGCAAAGCCCTCGAAAACGGCGATGTTAAAAAAGCCAATAAACTCTTAGGATACGAATATACGGTTTGCGGAAAAGTTATTCATGGCAACGAATTAGGCAGAAAATTAGGTTTCCCAACGGCCAACATTGATATCGCCAACGAATACAAAGTGATCGGAGTGAGCGGGGTGTATGCTTGCCATGTAATGCACAAAGGCGTTCGCTATAAGGGTATGGGCAATATTGGCTACCGGCCTACGGTTTCGGGCAGCACAGAACTTACCACCGAAGTGCATATTTTCGATTTCGACCAAACAATCTACAACGATTGGCTTTGCATTAGTTTTGTAGAAAAAATACGCGAGGAAGTGAGGTTTGGCAGCATTGATGAACTGAAACAACAGCTTGAAAACGACCGCATTACTACGTTGGAGCTCTTAAACGACCTGACAAATTATACGGAATGAAAAAACCCGAAAAGCAACAGCCGTTCGGGTTAATCTTTCTTTTCAAATCGCACCGGCAAAGGCTATTTCTCAGATTTTCTTTCGCGCGTTTCAATCAGGTAGTTAAGCACTAATGCGATACCGCCAAACAAAAAAGTCATCGAAAAAAAGGCAACCTCTTTTTCAATCTCAGAAGTGGCGGCAATAATATTCCCTATCAATATGCCCATGCCCAAACCAATGAGCAACATGCCGTATTTAAGGCTGGTAAAACGCGAGCTTGGCTTTTCGGTATAAAAACGCGATGGGTCAAAACCTTTTTCCATCATCGTGAGCCGCTCGCGGCGACGTACAAAAATGTAAAACAAGCCGAAAATGGTTCCAAAAACAATGGCAACAACGAAAACGGGTGTTAAATCCATAATAAAATGATTTTTAGGGTGAATAATTGTGTTTTCAGCTCTTTTGACGCAAGGATAAAAAAAAGTTACAGCACAAAGTCCAAAAAAAATGAATCTTTGGCTGAGATCAAAGCCGTCAATCAAACAATAAATAAAGGTTTTTAATGTTATTTTTGTCGCCCCCAAGCTGTGCTGTGCTCCGACTTGGATTTAAAGCTTTAACCATATTGTGGCTTATATGACAGAAAAATTTTTGGCTCTGTTATTGGTTTTTTGTCCGGTTGTTTTGTGGTCGCAAACAATCACACTGCGTGCCGACACCTCTTATTTCAACCTCTTTGGCGAATCGTTTATCCTTGGCGATAGCCTTTTGCTCGAAGCGCGCGCCGACACAGGCTCCATCCTGTCCGACAGCATGGCCTTCATCCGTCAGTTCGAAACAGACTTTTACTTTAGCGACAGCGTTTATCTTTATGCCAATCCAAGCCAAACCAATGTGTTTGCCGATCGCCTGTTGCAGCAACCCCGATCAATAGTTTCGGCCGAAATTGACCAATTAGTGGATTATTCGCTCAACTTTATCGGGCTGCCCTACCGCTATGGAGGCACCACCGAAAGTGGCTTCGACTGCAGTGGATTTACCAAGTATGTTTTTGAAAAACAGGGCTTTGAGCTTCCAAGGTCAAGCCGCGAACAGGTGTTGGTAGGCAAGTCGGTTTCGCTCGACTCGGTTCAAAAAGGCGACCTGTTGTTTTTTAAAGGGAGGAATGCAAAAAGCCCAACCATAGGGCATGTGGCGCTTGTGATTGAGGTGGGCGAAAACAAGGATGTGAAAATGATTCACAGCACCCGCCACGGCTTGCGCACCAATTGGCTTTCGGAAGAACCCTATTACCGCAAACGCTATGTAACTGCTCGGCGCCCCGACTTTAAACCCCAGTAAATTATGGCAATAAAAGCGGTTGTTTTTGATTTTAACGGCACACTTGTAAGCGATTCCCATTTGCACAACATGGCATGGAAAGCTTTTTTGGAAAAACACCACATTCGTACCGACAATAAAAAGGCGGTGGCCGGCCTGCACGGAAAAACAAACCGCGAAATACTGAGCTTAGCCTTTGCCCGACAACTCGGCGAAAGCGAAGCCCATGCACTTAGCGAGGAAAAAGAAGCCGCTTATCGCCAACTGTGCGTCGAAACTCATCTGGAACTGCTGCCCGGAGCGGTGCAATGTTTTGAATGGCTCAAAAAGCAGGGAATTCCAAGCACTATTGCCACGGCTTCCGACAAGGAAAATGTAGATTTTTATTTCGAGTTTTTTCCTTTGGCGCCCTATTTCGACAGGCAGAAGGTGGTCTTCAACGATGGATCATTTCCCGGAAAACCTCATCCGGGGCTCTTTCTTGAAGCCATGCGCCGATTGGAGATTTTGCCTTCGGAAACCCTTATTTTCGAAGATTCTATCAATGGAATTGTTGCAGCCGAAAAGGCCGGAGCAGGCAAAATCATTATTGTTGACACGCATAACCAAGATTATAACGACTGGAATCATCCCCGTATAAAAACCTTTAACGATCTGGATTACAACCTGTTTCTGTAATCGCATCTTCTCAGCCTCTTATCAAAAAAGCATAGGCGTTGTCTTTTGCTTAAAAATTTAAGCCACAAACTAAGCATGAAAGCCCTTGCCTTAATGGTTGAACAGAAATTCGAAAAAAAAGCTACTTTTGTAACAAAATCACGCAATTCAATAATTTATACCAAATCAGATGAACAAAAAATGGATGGTGGCGCTTGCATTCATACTTGCCACACTATTGCCGCCGGCAAGCTTTGCCTGCACTAACTACTTGGTTACCAAAGGGGCTTCGGTTGATGGCTCAACAATGATTACCTATGCAGCCGACTCGCATGTGCTTTATGGTGAACTTTATCACTGGCCTGCCGGCGAACACCCTGCCGGAACCATGCTCGATGTGTATGAGTGGGATGGGGGGCAATATCTTGGAAAAATAAAACAAGCTCCCCGCACCTATAATGTGGTTGGCAATATGAACGAATTTCAGGTAGCTATCGGCGAAACCACATTTGGCGGAAGGCCCGAGTTGGTAGATACTACCGGAATTATTGACTATGGCAGCCTGATCTACATCACCCTGCAGCGCGCCACCTCAGCCCGCGATGCCATTCGCATTATGACCTCGTTGGTGCAGGAATACGGCTATTACAGCTCGGGCGAATCGTTTAGCATTGCCGATAAAGACGAGGTTTGGATACTCGAAATGATTGGAAAAGGAACCCAGATAAAAACCGACCGGAAAACCAAAACCACCTTTAATGCCGTAAAAGGCGCTGTATGGGTGGCCATGCGTATTCCCGACGGTTATGTGAGCGGCCACGCAAATCAGGCACGCATCCAAACTTTTCCGCTTGCCGATGGCATCAAATCCATAAGCTCGAAAGAAATGAACAAAATCAACAACCCCTCTGTTGAAGTTATTTATGCCAGCGACGTGATTAGTTTTGCACGCAGCAAAGGCTGGTATGTTGGCGCCGACAGCGAATTTAGCTTTAGCGACACCTATGCTCCGGTTGATTTTGGGGGAGCCAGATTTTGCGATATCAGGGTGTGGACCATGTTCAACAAGGTTTCTAAAGGAATGGACAAATATTGGGATTATGCCAAAGGGCACATCATGCACGACGAAAAATTTAGCGATGGCAAGCCCAACCCAAACAAATATGCCACTAACCGTATGCCTCTTTGGGTAAAACCCGAAAACAAAATCAGCGTTCACGATATGATGATGTTTATGCGCGATTACCTTCAGGATACAGAACTCGATATGAGCAAAGACTTTGGCGCCGGACCCTACGGTCTGCCCTATCGCTGGAGACCCCTTACCTGGGAAGTAGATGGAATACAATACGTTAACGAAAGAGCTACGGCCACCCAACAAACCGGTTTCTCGTTTGTAACCCAATCGCGCTCGTGGCTGCCCAACGCCATTGGCGGCATCATTTGGTGGGGTGTTGACGATGCAAACGCCTGCGTATATATGCCGCTCTACAGCAGCATGACCAAAAGCCCCAAACAAATCGAACGCGGAAACGGCGCCATGATGGAATGGTCGGAAAGCTCGCTGTTCTGGATCACCAATATGGTTTCCAATCTGAGTTATACCCGTTACAATATGATTCAGACCGATGTAGTTCAGGCGCGCGATGGCCTCGAAAAATTGTTTATCGAACGCACAGCCTCGGTTGACGATGCCGCGCTAAAACTCTACAATCAAAACAAGGACAACGCCCTCGCTTTTCTCACCGATTACAGCGCCGATGTCGTAAACCGCACCTTCGATTCGTATAAAACCCTCTATCAGGAGTTGTTTATGAAATACATGGATGGCAACGTAAAAACCCGAAACCCCGGCCATCAAAATCCAAACGTAAAATTTCCGGGCTACAGCAAGGAGTTTTTGCGCAAAGTTGTGGAAGAAACCGGCGACAAACTTAAAGCGATCGAATAAAACCGAAAACGAACACCCTAAAGAAACGAAAAAAACCGGATACGCAAAAAGTCCGGTTTTTTTCGTTTATCAGACAAATCGCCCAAAAAGAAAGAAACAGACCCATTAAAAAAGGAGTTATTTGGGGCTACAACTTGTTTTTTAAAACGGATTATGATTAAAGTTTGCTTGCAATGAGTAAATTTGCGACTCAAAAAGTATCGTAAAAAACACTTCTTTTTTGCGAAAGCATGATCACCTTAAAACAAACTGACACCAACCCTATCATAAACACCATTAAAATGAAAAAAATTTGTGTAATCGGACTTGGCTACGTTGGCCTGCCATTAGCTGTTGAATTTGCAAAAAAACGCCCGGTTGTTGGCTTTGATATCAAGCTGCAACGCATCAACGAACTCAACGAAGGGCACGATCCTACGCTCGAAGTTTCCGACGAAGATCTGAAATCGGTATTAGTTAGAGCCTCAAACGGCCCTCATTCCAAAGGCCTTATCGTAACCGATCAGATTTCGCTCATTGCCGATTGTCAGATCTACATTGTGGCAGTGCCCACTCCAACCGATAAAAATAACCGCCCCGACCTTACTCCACTGATTAAATCATCCGAAACGGTGGGCAAAGTGCTCAAAGATGGCGATATCGTGATTTACGAAAGCACGGTTTATCCCGGCGCTACCGAGGAAGACTGCGTTCCTGTGCTCGAAAGGGTTTCGGGCAAAAAAATGAACAGGCACTTTTTTGTAGGCTATAGCCCCGAACGCATCAATCCGGGCGACAAGGTGCACACCCTCACCAACATCAAAAAGGTAACGAGCGGCAGCACGCCCCAAACAGGCCTGGAAGTAGATGCCCTCTACCGCCAAATCATTACAGCCGGCACCCACCTGGCGCCGAGCATCAAAGTGGCCGAAGCAGCCAAAGTAATCGAAAACTCGCAACGCGATATCAACATTGCCTTTGTAAACGAATTGAGCAAAATCTTCAACAAACTTGGCATCGACACCCTCGAAGTACTCGAAGCTGCCGGCACAAAATGGAATTTCCTCCCCTTTAAACCCGGCTTGGTTGGAGGGCATTGCATAGGCGTTGATCCATATTATCTTGCCCAAAAAGCCCAGGAGGTGGGCTATCATCCCGAAATCATACTGGCAGGCCGTCGCCTGAATGATGGCATGGGGGCCTATGTAGCCGGCGAAGTGGTGAAACTGATGCTTAAAGCAGGTAAACCCGTAAAAGGCGCCAGAGCACTAATGCTGGGAATTACCTTTAAGGAAAACTGCCCCGACATCCGAAATACCCGAGCCACCGATATCTATCACGAACTGCTTTCATACGGCATGCAACTCGATATCTACGATCCCTGGGCCAAAGCCGAAGAAGTGCAGCTCGAATACGGCCTCGCAATTCTCAATCAATTCCCCGAAAAAACCCACTACGACAGCATCATTTTGGCCGTGGCACACAACGAGTTTAAACAAATTGACATGAACCATTACAAGGCAAAAGGAACGATTATTTTCGATGTGAAAGGGGTTTTACCAAAAGAAATGGTGGATGCCCGACTCTGAAAAAAATATGGCGCCATCGCAAATTCATTTGCCGATATTTTTTGTGCAACGATAACATACCATCGAAAAAACCTCAAATAAAACGATTAAATGACTTTAGTATTCTACATCATTGCGGCTTTGTTGCTGTCCTTTTTCCTTTACACAGGATACCGCCGCTATAGACAGCTAAAAAACTATACGTCGGCTAACGACAGCGCCAACGTACTAACATTGACCGACGAAAATTTTACCCAACTCACAAGCAAAGGCCTTGTTTTGGTTGATTTTTGGGCCGGATGGTGCATGCCCTGCAAAATTCTAGCCCCCGTTGTGAGCGAGCTGGCCGACGAATATGCCGCTAAGGCTACCGTAGGCAAGCTCGATGTAGATCAAAACCGGATTACAGCCGAACAATTGGGCATCCGCTCTATTCCAACCCTAATCCTGTTTAACAACGGCAAACCCGTCGAACGTTTTGTAGGGGTTAAACCAAAAACAGCCTACCAGAAAGCGCTGAACAGCTTAATAAAACAAGGATAAACAGCTCATTAACAAGAAAAAACATGCCCAAATCTTTTCTTACGTTTTTAAGGAAAGCATTAAATGACACCGAAATTTACACTTAGAGAATGGGAAATATCCGACAGCGAATCATTGGTAAAACATGCCAACGATCCTGAACTATGGAACTACCTGCGCGACACCTTCCCAAAACCCTATACGCTGGCCGATGCCGAAAAATACATTATGACGGCAATAAGCAGAGAGGGGTTTCCGGTTGATTTTGCCATCGAATGCAATGGCGAAGCGGTTGGAGCCATTTCAATCATTCTTGGCAGCGATGTTGAAAGCGGAAGTGCCGAAATAGGATATTGGATAGGCCGCGAGTATTGGAACAAAGGCATTATGAATCAGGCCGTAAGGCAAATGGCTGCCTATGCTTTTACTCATTTTGAGATACATAAACTATTTGCCACCGTTTTTAGCTTTAATATCGCCTCGCAAAAAGTATTGGAAAAAGCCGGCTTCGAAAAAGAGGCTGTTTTGAAGCAAGCCGCCATTAAAAACAATCGAATCTGCGATATCTTCTATTATGCGCTTTTTGGCAAACAATATGGAAAACCAAACCCATAACGGCGCAATGCCCTATCTTTGAGGGATCTTGAAACAACAAAAAGCTGCACAATGAAAAAAATCGTAACCATTGTTGGCGCCCGCCCCCAATTTGTAAAAGCCGCGGTTTTGAGCCGGCTAATACGTTCCAACGAATGGAAAGGCCGGTTTACAGAGCTATTGCTACACACCGGCCAGCATTACGACGACAATATGTCGGCTGTATTTTTTCGCGAACTACAGCTCCCCAAACCCGATATTCAACTTCGGATTACCGGCGAACGGCATGGCCTTATGACGGCACAAATGCTAACGCAGATTGAAGAAGTGCTGATGCAGCAAAAACCCGATATGGTTTTGGTTTATGGCGATACCAACAGCACCTTGGCCGGCGCCTTGGCAGCTGCAAAATTAACAATCCCCGTGGCACACGTCGAAGCCGGATTGCGAAGCTACAACAAGGCCATGCCCGAAGAAATAAACCGGCTGCTCACCGACAATGTTTCCGATTGGCTCTTTTGCCCTACTCAAACGGCGGTGCAAAACCTTGAAAAAGAAAACATACGCCGCGGAGTATTCCTCACGGGAGATATTATGTATGATGCCACGCTGTTTTATCAGAAGAAACTGAGGCAAGCCGAGCTGAATTCGATCCTCAAACCACTTGGGCTCGACGAGGATTTCATTCGCCAGCCTTTTGTTTTGGCAACCATACACCGCGCTTCAAACACCGACGATCCTAAAAAATTGGCTTCCATCATGCAGGCGCTGGGCCAAAGCGGCAGGCAGATTATTTTGCCCCTCCATCCCCGAACCCGAAAAATGCTGAACCGGCATCGAATCGCCGTTGAGCACAATATCCGCATCACCGAGCCGGCAGGCTATTTGAGCATGCTTTTACTCGAAAGTTGCTGCCAGGCTATCGTTACCGACTCGGGGGGCGTTCAAAAAGAAGCTTTTTTCATGAAAAAACCCTGTATAACCCTGCGCAACGAAACCGAATGGATCGAAACAGTGGAAAGCGGCTGGAATTATTTAACCGGCAGCGATGGCGATAAAATTCTTCAAGCACTCGAAAAACCTGAAACGCCGCTAATTCAGCCAAACTTTTATGGCGATGGCCAAAGCGCAAGCAAAATCCTGCAAGAACTTAGCCGCAGCTAAACTAAAAGCATTCCTATCTTTGCAAGCCCAATAGAATTTTTAATCAATGAAAAGAATAGGTGTTTTTTGTGGCAGCAGCATGGGAGTGCACACAGCCTACCGCGATGCCGCCCTGCAGCTGGGTCGTTTTTTGGCAGGAAAAAAAATAGAATTGGTTTATGGTGGCGCCTCTGTCGGGCTGATGCAGGTATTGGCCGATGCCACAATCAACGCCGGCGGATTTGTTACCGGAATCATGCCCCATATGCTCATCCAAAAAGAAATTGTACATAATGGCATTCAGCACTTCGAAGCTGTTGAAAGCATGTCGGAGCGCAAAGAAAAAATGATAGCGCTAAGCGATGGTTTCATTGCCCTGCCTGGTGGCTTCGGAACCCTCGACGAAATATCTGAAGTGCTCACAAACAGCCAGTTGCGCATTCACGACAAGCCAATAGGCCTGCTCAACGTTAAGGGATATTTCAACGGCTTAATTCACTTTATAGACCATGCTGTAGCCGAAGGTTTTGTCCGCTCAGAGCATCGCAGCAGTATCCTTGTCCATACCGACCCCCAGATGCTTTTGCAAATGATGATAGCCTGGCAGCCCATCGAAACCGAAAAGTGGATCAGCGATATCCTGATGGAAACCAATAACGCAAAAAATCAAAGCCAGGGATGAAAACGCTGATTATCGGAATTACCGGAACCCTTGGCGCAGGCAAAGGAACGATAGTTGATTTTTTAGTCGGGCACAAAGGGTTTAAGCATTATTCAGTGAGGGCTTTTTTGGCAAAAGAAATTAAGGCCAAAGGCCTCGAGCTAAACCGCGACAGCCTCACTCAGCTTGCCAATGAGCTTAGGGCAAAAAACAGCCCGAGCTATATTACCGATTGCCTCTACAAACAAGCAGCAAAGACGGGCGGGCACTCCATCATCGAAAGCATCCGTACTCCCGGCGAAATAGCGTCGTTAAGGCAAAAACCCGGCTTTGTGCTTTTGGCCGTTGATGCCGACCGCCTGATGAGATATCAGCGCATAAAGCAACGCATGTCGGAAA
>CAYYDS010000076.1:7019-11779 GCA_964470665.1 uncultured Lentimicrobiaceae bacterium | reverse complement strand
CCATCTCCAACGAAAGCTTTGTAGCCGACCTCACCAAAATGCCGCATATGTTGATGGCAGGTGCAACCGGACAGGGAAAATCAGTTGGGCTGAATGCCATCATCACTTCGCTACTCTATTGCAAGCATCCTGCCGAACTTAAGTTTGTAATGGTTGACCCCAAAAAGGTCGAGCTTAGCCTGTTTAGCCGCATCGAAAGGCATTACCTGGCCAAGCTCCCCGACTCGGAAGAAGCCATCATCACCGATACCCGCAAGGTAGTGCGCACCTTAAACTCATTGGGGATTGAGATGGATAACCGCTACGAGCTGCTCAAAGATGCACAGGTACGCAACATCAAAGAATACAACGAAAAATTTCGCAACCGCAAGCTCAACCCCGATGGCGGCCACCGCTTTTTGCCCTATATCGTGCTGGTGGTTGACGAATTTGCCGATCTGATTATGACAGCCGGCAAAGAAATAGAAAACCCCATAACACGCCTTGCCCAATTGGCACGTGCCGTTGGCATACACCTGATTATTGCCACACAACGCCCCTCGGTAAACATCATCACCGGAACCATCAAAGCAAATTTTCCGGCACGAATCGCCTTTAGGGTCATCTCGAAAATTGACTCACGCACCATACTCGACACCGGTGGCGCCGACCAACTGGTTGGCCGAGGCGATATGCTGCTTTCTACCGGCAACGACCTGATCCGCTTGCAATGCGCATTTATTGACACGCCCGAAGTGGAACGCCTTACCGAATATATCGGATCGCAGCGCGCCTACCCCGACGCCTATCATTTACCTGATTATACCGACGAACAAGACGAAGTGGCCGATGTGTATGATGCCAGCGAGCGCGATGAACTTTTCGAAGACGCAGCCCGCATCATCGTTCAAAACCAACAAGGATCAACATCGCTCTTGCAGCGCAAACTCAAACTTGGCTACAACCGTGCCGGACGAATAATTGACCAGCTCGAAGCCGCCGGAATCGTTGGCCCGTTCGAAGGATCAAAGGCCAGAGAAGTAAAAATAGCCGGCGAAATGGCTTTGGAACAGTTTTTGAAAGATCTCGACGCAAAATCTAATCATAACGCATGAAAAAAATCAGCTTGAGCCTTATAGCTCTGTTCTTCCTTGCAGGAAACATCTTTGCACAAAAAACAGCAGACGACCTCTTAAAAAATGTCGTTGAAAAAACACGTGCTTTAAAAAATGTAAAAATCGAATTTGTTTACCGGATGATCAACGTCAAGGCCGGCATCAACGAATCGAAAAGAGGCATCCTTTATATGAACGGCGAAGCCTACCGCATCAATCTCGATGGCCAACTTGTGATCAGCGACGGAAAAAACGTATGGACCTATCTCGAAGATTCGAACGAGGTAATGCTAAGCAATGCCAGCGACGACAACGAATCGGTTACCCCAAACAAATTGATGACCACCTACCTGAAAGAAAATAAAGCATCTTTTGTAAATCAGGCCGAAAACAGCTCTAAAGGACTGAAAACGATCGAATTAAAACAAAATACCGACAAGAAATTCAAGAAAGTTCAGCTTGGAATCAATGAAGCCAAATTACAAATATACTCCATATCGCTGTTTGATAATGGAGGCAATATATTTGTTTACGAGCTCAGCAATTTGACTGCCGACAACAAATTAGCAGCCGATTTCTTTAAATTCAATGCGAAGCAATATCCCGGCGTAGAAGAAATTGATATGCGATGAAGCAAACCCTGCTCCTGACATTCTTTTTCGCTATTTCGCCATGGGCTAAATCGCAGGTAAACACCGAACGCTATTTTCAAGACTACAACACAAAAGGCTATATGTTTAGCAATGCCTTTGGCTTGAATTTTGCCGCAGGAAACACCCAGTACCTCGAGCTAAGCAACACATTTAGAGGCGACTACAATGGCGATCGCGATGATTATATGCTGATAGCCGAATACACCTACAAAACCTCTAAAGGAGTGAAAGCGGCCAATCGGGGGTTTTTGCACGTCAGAAGCTTTCAACAGCTTGGCGATCAGGAGTTTTTTAAGATTGAAGAATATGCGCAGCTCGAATTCAACGAGTTTTTGCTGCTAAGCAGCCGTTTTTTGTTTGGCGGAGGCTTTCGCTTCGATCCTGTTGCCCTGGCCGATAGTGCAAGCCGTGGCCGAAATATCGTCAAGTCGTACATCGGAACCGGGCTCTTCTATGAATTTGAACGATATTCCACCGATCCCAAATTAAATTTCCACAAACTGCGCTGGTCGAGCTACCTCAGCTTGGTTTGGGCTGTAAATTCAAAAACGGGCATCAACCTTGTGAATTATTACCAGCCAACCCCTTCCGATTTTAGCAATTTTCGTTATTTTTCTACCCTGAGTCTCAGCACATTGCTTACAGGAAAACTCTATTACGATCTTTCGTTTACCTATTTTAACCGTAGCAAACCTGTGGGAGGCAAAAAACCCGTTGACCTCGAAGCCCGAAACACATTCCGGATTAAGTTTTAAAATATCTCAAAATGTCAGAATTCAACAAAACCCCTATTCGTTTGTGGGCTACTGACGATAAGCCTCGCGAAAAGCTATTAAACAAAGGCAAAAGCAGCCTCAGCGATGCCGAGCTGATTGCCATTTTAATTCGTTCGGGCAATGCCAAAGAATCGGCCGTAGAACTAAGTCGCCGTATTTTGCGCGAAAGCGGCGACAATCTAGTCAATCTCAGCCGCTTAAGCTTTGCTGATCTCACAAAATTCAACGGCATAGGCGAGGCCAAATCCTTGAGTATTATTGCCGCCCTCGAGCTTGGCAATCGCCGCCGAAGCGCCGAAGCCCACGAGCGAAAAATCATCCGGTCGAGCAAAGATGCCTATGAAGCAATTTATGCTCATGCAAGCTATCACCCTTACGAAAAGTTTTGGACTATTTTGCTCGATCAGCCCAGAAAAGTAATTCGCATCGTCGAAATCAGCGAGGGTGGAATTGCCGGCACAGTGGTTGATCAGCGAAAAATTTTTAAGGCAGCCCTCGAACACAACGCCACCTCCATCATCCTATGCCACAACCATCCTTCGGGCAGCCTCATGCCCAGCGATGCCGACAAAAAAATAACCGAAAAAATCACACAATCGGGCGAATTACTCAACATCCCCGTGCTCGACCATTTGATCATCGGCGAAAACACCTATTTCAGCTTTGCTGATCAAGGCATGCTCTAACAAAATACAATTGAATGTCGAATTCCGAATAAAAACGAAACCGGCCCCTAAGGCGCAATCAAAACTTTGAAAATTTTGCTTGCAGGTTGTAAAAATATTCCTACTTTTGCACTCCATTTTGTAAACTAATTTTCAATTATTAATCAATTCATTATGAACCAGTACGAAACCGTTTTCATTTTAACTCCCGTTTTGTCTGACGACCAGATGAAGGAAGCGGTAAAAAAACATCAGGACTTTCTGAAAGAGAATGGTGCTGAGATTGTGCACGAAGAGCACTGGGGTATGCGCAAACTTGCTTACCCGATCCAGAAAAAATCCACCGGATTTTATCACCTGATTGAATACACTGCCGAGGGTAATCTTATTGCCGATTTGGAAACCCAGCTTAAACGCGACGAACGCGTTATGCGCTTTTTAACCGTTAAGCTCGACAAACATGCCGTTGCTTACAACGAGAAAAAACGTAAAAAGGCAAAAGAAGCCGCTAACGAAAAAGCCGAAGCATAAGCTTCATAACCCTTAATTCAAAAACTTATCATCATGGCACAAGGAAGTTCAGAAATCAAATATTTGACCCCGATTGCAGTAGATACCAAAAAGAAAAAATACTGCCGTTTCAAGAAAAACCGCATCAAATACATTGACTATAAAGATGCTGATTTTCTACTTAGGTTTGTCAACGAACAGGGAAAATTACTCCCGCGCCGCATCACCGGCACATCAACAAAATATCAGAAAAAAGTGGCACAGGCCGTAAAAAGAGCGCGTCATCTTTCGTTAATGCCTTATGTTGCCGATTTATTAAAATAAAAGAGGAGGAGAAATCACATGGAAGTCATTCTGAAACAGGACGTTAATAATCTTGGATTTGCTCAAGATATCGTCAGCGTAAAAGATGGTTACGCACGTAATTATCTCATCCCTAAGGGATTGGCTATTATTGCCAACGAAACCAACCGGAAGATCCTTGCTGAAATGAAAAAGCAGCAAACCTTTAAAGCCGAAAAAATTAAAAACGAAGCAGCCGCTATTGCAAAAGCACTCGAAGGACTCAGCCTTCGCATTGCTGCCAAGGCAGGCACATCGGGCAAAATTTTTGGCTCGGTAAACTCGGTTCAAATTGCCAATGCCATTAAAGAAGCCAAAAATATTGAAGTGGATCGCAAAAAAATTCACCTCAACGAAGATGGTATCAAAGAATTAGGCAACTACAAAGCCAAAATCAAATTGCACAAAGAAGTTCAATTTGAAATTGATTTTGAAGTATTTGCCGAATAGAACTCAAAAAATGATATTTTTAACCCGGTTTCCACACACAAACCGGGTTTTTTTATGCTCACAAAAAATCAAATCAAACACATCAGCAGCCTCAAAACAGGCAAATTCAGAAAAGAAGCCGGCGAGTTTGTTGCCGAGGGCACAAAGGTTGTTAGCGAACTGATTGCCAGTAGGCTCACTGTTGTAGGCTTATATTATACTGAAGAATGGAAAGCGAAAAACAGCGGTTTTACTTTCTTTTCTTTACATTACTGTAGTTAGCATTTTGTG
>CAYYDS010000076.1:0-7009 GCA_964470665.1 uncultured Lentimicrobiaceae bacterium | reverse complement strand
TTTTACTTTCCCTTTTGCAGCCGAAGAAATAAGCGAAGCCGTTATGGAGCGCATCAGTCAGCTCACAAGCCCGCCCGGCATTTTGGCCGTAAGCCGGATACCGCGGTCAAAACAATTGCCCAAAGATGGCTTTAAAAAACTTAGCTTAGCGCTCGACGGCATCAACGATCCGGGAAACCTCGGCACGATCATCCGCACAGCCGAATGGTTTGGAATAAGAAATATTTTCTGCAGCCCCGACACCGTTGAAGCTTACCATCCAAAAGTGGTTCAGGCAGCCATGGGCTCGCTCTTTAGGATGAACATGCATGAATTGCCTCTTGCTGAAGTTTTACAACAAGCTATAAAACAGGATACTACCATTTATGGGGCCGTGCTCGAAGGGCAAAATATTTATTCTCAGCCACTCGAAATAGAAAACGCTTTGCTCCTTATCGGCAGCGAATCGCACGGCATCCGTGATTATCTTTTGCCTTTTGTAAAGCAAAAACTTACTTTTCCTGCCTATGGCAGGCCAGCACCCGAATCGCTCAATGCCTCTGTGGCAGCGGCTCTTATGCTGGCCGAGTTTAAGCGGCAGGCACAAAAGTGCGACGAATAAATCAAAAAAATTGATATATCGAAATATTAAGATATGTTAACGCATTTTTGCCCTAAATGATGGCTTCGAGGCTTAAAATTTTCGTACTTTTACAAAAAATTCAGAAGACATGTATTTAAAGCTGATCTTATTGAGTGTTGTTCTACTTGGAATAGCAATTGCCGGCTTTGCCGTTAAAATGTTTTTCATAAAAGGGGCCGAGTTCAAAAAATCATGTTCAAGCACAGCTCCCAATGGCGAGCGTTTGGGCTGCGTATGCGGCGGCGGCGAAGGCAGCTGCGATCGCAAAAAAGATGGTGTTGAGGCCATTCATGCGCATCACCACCATTAGCATCTAGTTTGCAACGATCGCTTTTTTCATTCCTTCGGTAACGTAGGTTCCGTAGGATTTATCGGCTGTCCAGAAAATAAAATAAGCTTCCAGGCCGGGAAGTGTCTGAATGCGTATTTTCGATTTTTCCAATCCCATTACCAAAAAAGCTGTGGCAAAGGCATCGGCCGTAGCAGCATCGGAGGCCATTACCGTAACGCTCAAGAGGTTATGTTCGACAGGTCTTCCGGTCTTGGGGTTAATGGCGTGTGAATAGCGTTTACCATCTTTTTCGAAATATTTGCGATAGCTGCCCGAGGTAGCTAAAGCGCCGTTTTCGAGTTCGATAATTTCTTGTATCACCCGGGCATCATCGGCGTTTTCGCTCGGTTTTTCAATTCCAACCCTCCAGCGGCTGCCATCCGGTTTTCGGTTTCGGGCATATATCTCGCCTCCAACATCAATAAGGTAGTGGTCAATTCCAATTTTATCAAAATATGCAGCAATCAAATCTGTGGTATAGCCCTGAGCTATTGCATTGAAATCGAAGCGCATATGCGGAATGTCCATGATCACGGTATCGCCCTGAAGATAAACTTTTCGGTAATCCACTAAGCTACGCAAGCTGTCAATCTGCCTATCGTTCAACTCCATTTTATGTTTGCGGTGAAAGCCCCAGGCCTGCGCCAAGGGGCCAATCGTAAAGTCAAAATAGCCGTCGGTTAACTCGCTTACTTGCTGCGATTTATGAAAGTTATAGCGAAATATTGAGTCGAGCGCTACCCCACTATCGCCGTTATTTACCCGGCTGATGAGCGAGTTTTCTACCCAAAGCGAAACGGATTCATCTACCACTTTCAGTATAGAATCTACCTGGGTGCGTAAATCGCGCTTTTGCGCATCGTAATAGGTGATGGCAAAATAGGTTCCCTGCGCTTCGCCGGCCAGATTAATGCGTTGTGTTTTGTCGCCCGATTTACAAGCCGACAGGGTGATAAACAGGGATACAACAAGGAATTGAAATTTTAGTTTCATCGGATTTGCCATTGGGGTCGTACAAAAATAAAAAAAACGGCATAAAGCCGTTTTTTATTCTTCGTTTTTTTGCTGTTTATCCTCCAAAATCGTCGTATGCAATCATTTCGGCCGGAACGCCAAGTTCATCAAGCATTTTAAAGATGGCGGCATTCATCATTGGAGGTCCGCATAGGTAGTATTCAATTTCTTCAGGTTCGGGGTGATTTTTCAAATAATTATCAAGAATCACTTGGTGGATAAATCCGGTGTATCCCTTCCAGTTGTCTTCGGGTTTGGGTTCGGAAAGGGCGACATTAAACTTAAAGTTTTCAAAATTCTTCTCAATATCCTGAAAATCTTCCATATAGAAGAGTTCGCGCACCGAACGGCCACCATACCAGAAAGTAGTTTTACGATCGGTTTTTTCGGTATGGAACAGATGGAACAGGTGCGAGCGCATGGGTGCCATGCCGGCTCCGCCACCAATAAACATCATTTCGCGCTTGGTAGGTTTGATGTGAAACTCGCCATAGGGGCCCGAAACCATGACCTTATCGCCGGGTTTGAGCGAAAAGATGTAGGAAGAGCAAACGCCGGGGTTTACATTCATAAACGAATTGGTTTTGCGATCCCATGGCGGGGTTGCAATGCGTATGTTGAGCATCACAATGTTACCTTCGGCAGGGTGGTTGGCCATTGAGTAGGCTCTAAACTGCTCTTCGGCATTCTTCATCTTGAGATCCCACATTTTAAACTTATCCCAGTCTTCGTGATATCGTTCTTCTACATAGATATCTTTCGAAAAATCTACTTCTATCTTTGGCACATCAATCTGGATGTATCCGCCCGACTGAAAGTCGAGGGTTTCGCCTTCGGGCAGCCGCACCACAAATTCTTTAATAAAGGTAGCCACGTTGCGGTTTGATACTACTTCGCATTCCCATTTTTTGATTCCAAAAATCTCGGCCGGGACTTTAATTTTCATGTCGCCCCTCACCTTAACCTGGCAGCCAAGCCTCCAATTGTCGAGCTGTTCTTTACGTGTGAAAAAGCCCTTTTCGGTTTGAAGTATTGATCCACCACCTTCAACAACCTGACAACGGCACATGCCGCAAGTGCCGCCGCCGCCACAGGCTGAGGGGAGGAATATTTTTTCGTTGGATAATGTTGTAAGCAACGATGAGCCGCCCGTTACCGTAACATCTTTCTCGTCGTTAATGGTTATTTTAACAGGTCCTGAGGGAGCTAATTTTGCTTTTGCTAAAAGCAACATCATCACAAGCAGGATGACAATCACTAAAAAAACGATTGTACCAACCAACAGTGGTCCGGAGAGCGTTCCTAAGAATAACAGTGTTGACATATTCATTATTTTTTAGCTATGTTAGATTTTTATTCCCATAAAACTCATAAAAGCGATGGCCATCAATCCGGTAATGATAAAAGAGATACCGAGGCCACGCAATGGTTTGGGGATATTGGAGTAAGTTATTCTTTCGCGGATAGCAGCCAGTGATGCGATAGCCAAAAACCAGCCCACACCCGATCCGGCAGCATAAACCGTTACTTCGGAAATGGTGTGGTAGTCGCGTTCCTGCACAAAAAGGGCAACCCCAAGTATGGCGCAGTTTACGGCAATCAGGGGCAAAAAGATGCCAAGCGCGTTGTAGAGCGAAGGCGAAAACTTTTCGACCACCATTTCAACCAATTGCACAATTGCAGCAATTACGGCAATGAAGATCATAAAGCTCAGGTAGCTCAAATCGAGATCGGCAAAATCGGGGCTTAGCCAGCTCAATGCACCCGGTTTAAGAAGGTAGGTATCCACCAGCCAGTTGACAGGGGCGGTAACCACCAACACAAAGGTTACGGCAATGCCTAGGCCAACGGAGGTTTTAACGGTTTTTGATACTGCCAGGAACGAACACATCCCAAGGAAGTAGGCAAAAATCATATTATCTATGAAAATGCTCCTTACAAATAAATTAAACAGATTTTCCATTGTGTCTTTGTTTTGGATTCAACTTGGAATAGTGAATTATTTCTCCTGAAGTTCGGGTGATTTTGAGCGTTGTATCCAGATGATAACGCCAATCGTTATCAGCGCCATTGGAGGCAGGATCATCAGCCCGTTATTGGCATAGCCAAACTCATAAAATGCCTTGGGGACTACCGAAAGGCCAAGAATTTTGCCTGATCCAAGCAGTTCGCGGAAAAACCCGACGATAACCAGGATAAGGCCGTAGCCTAAGCCGTTGCCGATACCGTCAACAAAAGACGGCCAGGGTTTGTTTCCCATGGCAAAAGCTTCGAGGCGCCCCATCAAAATACAGTTTGTGATAATCAACCCAACAAAAACGGAAAGTTTTTTACTAACATCGTACATATAGGCTTTGAGGATCTGGTCAACAATAATAACCAGAGCTGCTACCACTACCAATTGAACGATGATGCGGATTCGGGCAGGAATGGTATTGCGCAGCGCAGAGATGATCAGGTTCGAAAAAGCCGTTACGATGGTTACGGAAAGGGCCATAACGATGGCCGGCTTCATCTGAACGGTAACTGCCAATGCAGAACAAATCCCTAAAACCTGTACCGTAATAGGGTTTTCTATATTCAAGGGGTTTTTTAGCAGTTTCAGTATTTTAGCCGAGAACACGGGTTCTTTTTCGGCTTTTAATTTTGTATCGCTCATTGTTCTCAATATTATTGGTCTCTCATTTTCTTGAAATACTCCTGGTAGCTTTCCAGGTTATCTTTTATCATATTTTCGACACCATGGCTGGTAATTGTTCCGCCCGAAATGGCATCAACGCCATGTGGGTTGTCGGGTTTTGCGCCACCTTTTAAAATTTGAATGGAGGTAAATTTACCATTGTTATCAAAAATGGTTTTTCCGGTAAACATATCGCTAAACCACTTTTCGTTGATTTCGGCACCCAATCCCGGGGTTTCGCCTTTATGGTCGAAAGTTGCGCCTACAACCGTATTGTAGTCGGTTTTTAGCGAAATATATCCCCAAACCGGGCCCCATAATCCTTTGCCCCTCAAAGGAAAAACAATAGCGCTTTCGCCACTGTCCAACGATGCCTTAAATATTGGCAACGATTGGCTTTCGAGGGGTTTCTTTATTTCGGAAGCCATATCAATGGCAAAAACCTTTGCCGGATCGCTTTCCACAACTTCACCTTTTGTGTTTACGGCTTCGGAGCTGATGATGTATTTATCATAAAAGCCCTTCACCTCATTTTTTGCAATTCCATCCGTTGAAATATTCACCGAAGCAAGGATGTTTTGCATTTTCTCGATACGGATATTGTCTTCCTGGGCAGGCTTGAGCTGGACGGCCACCACTGTAAGCGAGATGGCAACAACCACTACTAAGATCACCGAATAGAGGAAGATGTATTTGTTACTATGTTCCATTGTTCCTTCGTTTTTTAGGTTTTAATTTGCTACGGCCCTTTTCAAACGTTTTTTAATGTTTGCTTCCACCACATAATGGTCAATCAGCGGGGCTAAAGCATTCATCAGCAAGATGGCTAGCATGGTTCCCTCGGGGTATGCCGGGTTGAAAACCCTGATCATAATGGCCAACAAACCAACTAAAAATCCGTAGATGTATTTTCCGATTGTGGTTTGTGCTGCCGTAACCGGGTCGGTGGCCATAAAGACCAGGCCAAACAGGAAGCTTCCCATCATAAGTTGGGTCATCGGGTCAATTGTCATATATGCATTAGCCGAAAACACATTGAATATCAGCGTCATGGTGATTCCGCCCAGCAAGCCCGACAACATAATTCGCCAGCTTCCGATGCCGGTAACGATGAGTACCACAGCTCCGATAAGGATGGCCAATTTTGAGGTTTCGCCAATAGCTCCGGGGATAATGCCAATAAATAAGTCGTTGAGCGAAGGCAGTTTATCAAGCATATTGTTTGCTGCATAGCTTAGCGGAGTAGCGCCCGAAAAGCCATCAACAACGCCGCTGCCGTTCGATAGGCCGGCAGTCCAAATGGTGTCGCCGGTGATTTTGGCCGGGTAGGCAAAAAAGATAAATGCCCTTGCAAGCAATGCCGGATTAAATACGTTCATTCCTGTTCCGCCAAAAGTTTCTTTGCCAATAATGACGGCAAAAAGGCTGGCAACGGCAACCATCCAAAGCGGGATATCAACCGGAAGTATCAATGGAATAAGCATTCCTGATACCAGGTAACCTTCGTTGACTTCGTGGCCGCGTATCTGGGCAAAAACAAACTCGGCGCCTAAGCCAAAAACGTAGGAAACAATAATTATGGGCAGTACTTTTATAAAGCCATAACCAAAAATTGGCCAGAATCCCGGATTTTGCCCGAGCGATAGGAAGTGCTGGTAACCGGTATTCCAAATGCCAAAAAGCAGCGAGGGCACCAACGCCAGAATCACCACGGTCATAGTGCGTTTTAGATCAATCGAATCGCGGATATGAGCGCCACTGATCGTCGTTTTGTCTGGAACAAACAAAAAGGTTTCAAAAGCATCGAAAGTGGAATGAAATTTCTCAAATTTCCCGCCTTTTTGAAACTTGGGCTTTTGTTTATCTAAAAAATCCCTTAAAAATTTCATTGTTATAATGTATTGATTTACTTATTCTTAACTCATTTCTTTGCGCAACATATCCAAGCCGCGACGAACAATTTCCTGCAGGTTGGTTTTAGAAGTATCTATCACTTCGCATAAGGCAAAGTCTTCTTCGTCAACCTCATAAATACCTAGCTGTTCCATCAGGTCAATGTTTTCGCTCATAATGGCTTTAATCAACTGCATGGGATAGATATCAAAAGGGAAAACCCTCTCGTATTGACCGGTCATAACCATTGCCCTATCGCCGCCGTGCAAATTGGTGTCGAGGCTGTATTTTCTGTTTTTGAACAGAAAAGCCGGAAACGATCTGCTGAAACTAAATTTCTTAAAGCCGGGTAAGGCCCAACCCAGAAACTCGTGATATTGGCCTTCTTTTATGACCGATATTTGGTTGTGGTAGAAACCCACATAACCATCTGTTTCGATTTTTGTACCGGTAAGAACGTTTCCGCTGA
>CAYYDS010000075.1:0-11877 GCA_964470665.1 uncultured Lentimicrobiaceae bacterium | reverse complement strand
CAAATCGCCATTTTAGTCCGGTTGCAAAGCCACCGCCTCCTCTTCCGCGAAGGCCGGAGTCAATCACAGTTTGGATAAGCTGATTGGCCTCAATCCGAAGTTCAGCAATTTTACGGATGGCATTATATGCGCCATGGCGCTCGGATTCTTCCAACGATTCGGGGTCAATGTGTCCGCAATTGCGCAGCGCAATGCGAATCTGGCCGTCAAAAAATGACTCTTCGGCGCCGATGTGGTTTTGTGAAGACACAACAGGGCAAGGCACAGTTCCGCGTTTGGACAGCAGGGCATCCAGAAACTCTACTGCTTTGTCTTCCGTTACATCGCCAAAAATAGCCCAGCCATTGCTATCGTTTACCTCAACCAAGGGTTCTTTGTAACACATGCCGATACAACTCGTTTTTTCCAATGTAAAATCGTATGTGCCGCTTTGCAGCAGGTTTTCAAATTGCTCGTAGGTTTTGGCGGCTCCGGCTGCTATTCCACAGCTTCCTAAGCCAACCTTTATCTTTAGTGTTGAAGGTTTCATCATGGCTTGCTGTTCAAGGGTTCGTTAACCGCCTGGTTTTTAATGTCTTTTATAATCTTTACAGTTGATTTAGGGCTAAGGTTGCCATACGTATTTTCGCCTATCATCATTACCGGTGCCAGCGAGCAGCATCCTAAGCAAGCAACCTGTTCGAGGGTAAACAGGCCGTCGGCAGTGGTATCGCCATTGTTTATCTTCAAGGTATCGTGCAGGGCATCGCTTATGGCGTTGGCGCCCTGTACATGGCAGGCGGTTCCGTGGCATACTTTCAGCACGTTTTTTCCTGCCGGCTTAAGCCTGAATTGCGCATAAAAAGTGCTTACCCCATAGATGTCGGCTACCGGAACAGCCGTGGCTTCGGAGATAATTCCGAATGCAGCTTCCGGAATAAAACCATAATGGTTTTGAGTAAACTGAAGCAAAGGTATCAGCCCCGACTCTTTGTTTTTATAATCCTTCACTGCCCGTTTCAGGGCCTCCATGTCGGGCTTTCCGGTTTGTTGCTGATCTGGTTTTGAGCTAATTCTACGGATACGCATACTTTCGTTTTTTTTGAGCGACTAAAGTAAGAATTATTTAAGGCAAAAATGCTTTACTCTACTGATTAACAGCAATTTATATTTAATCTAAATAAATTTACGCCTGCAAAAGCCGTATCGCCATTGCAAAAAGCAAGCAAGAAAGCGCGATAAAAAAGAGCTATTTGCTCAATAATCAGAATTTTAAGAAATCGGGAGGGGCTTTATTCGGCAAGTTGAAGTTGCACGATAATGGGGTTGTGGTCGGAATAAAAAGTAGCGTTCAAGCGCCGAAAAAGATTGGTATAGCTTTGCACTTTCACTTTATTGTTGACAAAAACAAAATCAATCAACTCTTTTTCGTTTTCCGGAAGCCGGTCGAAATCGTGGAAACTCCATTCGGGGCCTTCCACGCTTTTAGCAAGTGATTTTGCGTTGTAGAGCCATCCGCTTCCCAAAATTATTCCTACAGGCTCCGAATCTTCTGTTCCGTTAAAATCGCCGGTGATGATAAGTGGCAAGTTGCCGGCCAGTTTGGCAGCTTTTTCAACCAGCATCAGGGCGCTGTTTTTTCGCGCCAGCGCGCCGATATGGTCAAAATGCGTATTCATAAAAAGAAATCGGTTGTTGTTGGAAAGGTCGGTAAAAACAGCCCAGGTAACCAAGCGTTCGCAGGCAGCATCCCAGCCTTTCGATCCGGCTTTTTCGGGTGTTTCGCTCAGCCAAAAATTTCCCGACTCTTCCGGTCTGAAACGCTCTTTCCGGTAAAATATGGCGCCGTATTCGCCTGCTTCTTTCCCATCCGAACGCCCTACGCCAATAAATGCGAAGTCGGGAGCGCCGGCCAAAAGATCGTCGAGCTGGTTTTTGAGCACTTCCTGCGTGCCGGCAATGTCAACCGATTCTAACGAAAACAACTTTGCCGCTTCTGCTTTGCGGTATCGCCATTGATGTATGCCATCAACCTCGGTATCGAGCCTGATGTTGAAGGTCATAACCCGAATGGCATCTGTTTTTTGTGAAAAAACAAGGGACGTTGGTAAAAAAAACAGCAAAAAAGCAAAAACAAAGTTTTTCATTATCCAAACAATTTAAGGAGAAACGGAATCGCAAAGCGCGAAAGATTGCCTTAGATGAGCCCGAACCAGTCGGGTTTGAAGCTAAATTTTTACAAAACTACATAAAACGAATGGAACAAAAGCGCATTCGCAAAAAACGCTCATTTGCCGAAGCCTGCCAAAATTTCCGTTTAGCCTGGAACCTTAAAATTCTCTTCTTAAAATTTTAAAAAAGTGTAGGCAAACTCCCTACCTTTGTTTGCCAAATCGTTGGGTTCATTTCGTTCTTTTTTCCAAACCCGATGAGCAATACTTTTTCTTTATACCATTGACAATCTGTTGTCTATTCTTTTTTGATGAATTTTTAAAATAAAAAATGATGAATACCTCCTCTCAGAGCGGCGCCATTGTTATGACGCTTGATGCCGGTGGAACAAATTTTGTTTTTTCGGCTATTCAAAATGGCGAAGAAATCATAAAACCCATTCAACAGCCTGCAAACGCCCACAATTTGGATCTCTGCCTCGAAGGTCTGATCGGCGGTTTTAAGGAGGTTGAGGCACTGCTTGGCAAAACTGCCGACGCCATCAGCTTTGCTTTTCCGGGGCCCGCGGATTATAAGAACGGCATTATTGGCGATCTGGGCAATTTGCCGGCTTTTAGGGGCGGCATAGCGCTCGGGCCGATGCTTGAGCATGTGTTTGGCATTCCAACTTTCATCAATAACGATGGCGATTTATTTGCCTTGGGCGAAGCAAATTTTGGTTTTTTGCCTTGGCTCAATCAGGTTTTACGCGAAAACGGACAAGCAAAAATCTGCTCCAACCTGATTGGGGTTACTTTAGGCACGGGCCTTGGCGGCGGAATGGTTGTGAACGGAAAACTGCTCGAAGGCGACAACGATGCTGCCGGCGAAGTGTGGGTGCTGCGCTGCGGCTTCAACCCAAAAACCTATGCCGAATACAACACCAATGCAAGTTCTGTTGTGCGGGGATACGCCCTTAATTCGGGCGAAAAAAACCCAAACCTTCAAGCTTTCGATGTTTACCAAATAGCTGCCGGCGCTATCAAAGGCAATAAGCAAGCCGCACTCAAAACCTTCGAAAATTTGGGTAAAGCCCTGGGCGAAGCCCTAGCCAATATGATTACGATTGTGGATGCCCCGGTTGTGATTGGAGGCGGGCTTGCAGCTTCGTGGGAACTATTTTTCCCGGCAATGATCAAAAGCCTTAACAGCGTTTTTGAAGAACCCGCTGCCGCTGAAATAAAGCGGCTCGAATCTTCGGTTTTTGGCGTGGAAGATCCTGCTGAATTAAAGACTTTTTTAAAACATTCCTCCCCTGCCCTGATTCCAATTCCGTTTACCGATCACAAAATCCCTTACGATCCGGTTAAAAAACATGCCGTTGGTGTGAGCAAGTTAGGAACAAGCCGCGCCGTGGCTTTGGGGGCTTATATTTTTGCACTGCAAAAACTCAATCAGAGTTAAGGGTTTAAGTAACATATTATTAACTAAAAAAAGAAGGCTTCGGAGAATTCCAAAGCCTTCTTTTTTGCAAAGTAAGTTGCGTATTTATCCTGCTTAGTTTAGGATGATTTTGGTATTTTTCTCAAAATCACTTCCCGAAACGCTAATCACATACATTCCGTTTTTAAGGTCAATCGCTTTGTGGTAAGTTGAAGTGGCGGGCAATTTTTCTTCCATCAGAAGTTGTCCGGCAGCATTGGTAACTTTCAGCACAAAATTGCCTTTGTTATCTTTCATATCAATGCGAAGCATTCCATCGGCATAGTTTACGCTGATTTGTTTTTCCATGGCTTCTTCAACGCCAACAGCGCCCCAATCTTCAATTTTAATGCCATCAATAAACTGGCCCATACCGGCAGGGGTGTATGCGTGCCAGCCAACAAAGATCACTCCGTCGGATTGTGGCTGAATGAGGTGGTTATTTACGACCCATTCTTGTCCGTTGATTTCCTGATTATCAAACAGCACATTTGTAAGTCCGTTTTCGTTGCCGGCTGAGCCCCAGACCACTTTCAGCGATTCGGGATTGGCAGGGAAGAAACAACGGTAAGCATAGGTCAGGCTGTATTCTTTTCCGGCGCTAACAACAAAAGGAGGCGAAACAAGCAAATTGTCGAGCGGCTGAGCTTGCGTGGATTGCGAATAGCAGGCAAATGCTTTAGAGCTATTGTAGCCAATTAATGAGGTGGTTACCCATTTCAGGTTTCCATTGTCTATTGACGACCATTTTTCGGGCAATTCGGGCGGTGTAACGCCTTCAACCGTCATTTCGTAGGGGAACTGCGAAACAGCTTCCATTGTGGTAAAGCTATAAATGGTGGGGCAATCTGTAACGCCAAACGAGTTGCGGGGTTTAAGCATCAGATAATAAGTGGTAAGGGGCTGCAAGCTCGGGCGGAACCAGTTTGCATTTACTGTTTCGCCGTTCAGGATGTTGGAAGGTGGGGTTAGGCCTTCGCCATCCGTTCCAAAATAAACATCGTATGAGGTAGCAAATGGAGCCGGCTGCCAGGTTACTTGATGGTTGAGGAAGGCATCTGTGCCGCCATCAAGCGGGCTTAGCATACCTGCGCTGCATTGCGGGAGGCTATAATATTCGTTTATTCCGGTGATAATCAGCGAAAATACCTGATCGGCGGTAAGGATTCCGGCGTGGTCAACCATGATGGTGTATTTGCCGGCTGCGGGTGCGCTCAGATAAACCATTTCCACGTTGTCCACGGCATTTTTCGAGTCGGTGGTAGCAGCTGCTGATGGGTTTTCCGGGTCAAGTTTGTAGGGGTAATAAATGTTCAGGTTTTCGTCAATGAGTTTGAGGTCGAGGTCGTGAACAATAACCGGAGTTCTGTTATTCAGCTGTGTAGCCGGAATATTGCCTTGTTTATCGGTCCAGCAGATGGTTACCCGCAGCGGTTCTGATCCGTCAATTTCAATTTCACGCGTATAGGGCATTCCATTTTGCAGGGTAATTTCGTCAATAACGTTTTGAGCCTGGTCGTCAATGATAACTTCGGCTGCACGGGCAGTGTTCAACAGCCCCCATCCGAATTTATAGTCGGGGCCTACTGTTGTTCCGGCTTCGTCAGCCGCATGGATAGCGAGGCCTCTGAGGGTTGATGATCGCATGGGCGTGCCGTCATGAGTTTGCTGATATAGCTGCTGCAACAACACTAAGCTGCCCACAACGTTTGGCGACGACATGCTGGTTCCGCTCATGGTGGTATAGGCTGTGTTGCTGGTGCTGTTTAGCGAATAAACATCAACACCCTTGCCAACGAGATCGGGTTTAATGCGTCCGTCGTCGGCCGGTCCCCAACCCGAAAAGCTACTCATGATCACATTTGAAGGACCGTTATAGTTAAGTACTTCTTTTACAGCGCCTACCGACAATATATTTTTACTCACACCCGAACCTCCGATGCAATCGTAGCCATCAGCGCCGCCATCTTTTTCAGGTTTTCCATTTTGTCCGGCATCTGACGGGCCTTCGCCACGGTCGTTTCCGGCCGATTTACAGATAAGAAAATAAGGTGCGTTATAGGCTATCTGATCCCATGTGCGGGCTTGCGAATTGTAAAATCCAAACAAATAGTCTTCAACAGGCGATACACTTGCGGTTCCGTTCCAGGTCCATTCTCCGGTGGTTTCATTTTGATTCCATCCGCGAATCATGCCCCAGGAGTGGTTAGAAACTTCCATTCCGTTGTTGGCAGCAGCCGCCATTTCGGTTTCAACGCTGTTCCAGTCGTAAGCTTTCAGTTGGGCCTTATTTGCCATCCCTTTAGCGTTGGGTTTTATTCCTGACGAAACGATTGTGCCGGCAACGTGGGTTGCGTGGGCCGAAGTTGCGGTGGCATTATCCCCCTGAGTTACGCGCGACGTGCCGGTTTCGTTAAACTCCTGGTGTGTTTTCCTTACTGCGCCGCCATCCCAAATGCCAACTTTGCTATAGCCATCGCCTTCAATAACAACACCAACACTGCCACCCTGCCACAACTGATTGGCCCGGGTTGTGATGGCAGCGCCAAGATTATCCGTTTTGTAGTAAACCGGCTGCCCGTCTTCAACATCAACCAGTTCAATAACGACGCCATCGGCAAATTCCTGTCGCAATTCAATACCATGTGCTTTTGCATAAGCCTTTGCACGCCTTTGTTTTTGCTTCCATTCAATTTTTTGTTCCTTTTCCATTTTCTTTAAAGCGCTGGTGTTGGTTTCAACTTGCGCAAAAGCCGGAACAAAGAGCAAAATCAAAAATAGCCCTAAAGCCATTCTGAAAGATAAATATTTCATAATCTTTTATGTGTTGTGTTTAACCAGACAAAAATAAGTTTTTTTTCGAGAAATGCACTTCAGCGCAGACGTTTGAGGAATTTATTCAGTCTTTTAATGCATATATTACTAAATTTCAACCATTTACAACTATGAACAAAAATATATTTTCGTTAAGAAATACTATTTTCATCGCCATAGGGGGCTGTTTGATTCGAATTTTTGCCGAATCGGTTATCTTTGCACATTATTCACTTTCTTATGAAACCATCAATTGTTATTCTTGCCGGCGGCGGCCCTGCCCCGGGTATCAACACTGTGGTGAGCACGGTTGCAAAAGTTTTTTTACAAAGCAATTACCGCGTTATCGGTCTTCATGGTGGCTATAAGGGGCTTTTTGCCGATAAGCCTGAAATGGTTGAATTCAATTTTAGCTTTGCCGACGACATACAGAAACAAGGCGGGTCGGCGCTTCGCATGAGCAGGTATAAGCCAAAAGATCACGAGTTTAAGACCCGATTTTTTACTGAAAACAACATCAAGCTGTTGGTTACAATCGGAGGCGATGATACGGCATCCACGGCAAATCGTATCTCAAAATTTCTGGCCGAAAACGATGTTTCCATTCAAAATATTCACGTTCCGAAGACCATTGACAACGACCTTCCGTTGCCCGAAGGTTCGCCCACTTTCGGCTATTATTCGGCCAAAGACGAGGGGGTGCGCATTGCCCAAACGGTTTACGAAGATGCACGCACAAGCGGCAATTGGTTTGTGGTTTCGGCTATGGGGCGCGAAGCCGGGCATTTGGCTTTTGGTATAGGTGCTGCCTGCCACTACCCCATGATCGTGATCCCCGAAATGTTTTACAACACCGGCCTTACCTTAGACAAAATTACCCGTTTAGTGATCTCTTCGATGGTTAAACGCAAGATTCTTGGCATTCAATACGGCGCTGCAATTATAAGCGAAGGGGTATTTCATTTTATGACCGATGAAGAAATTGTTGGCTCGGGCGTGAATTTCACTTTTGACGAACACGGTCATCCCGAACTCGGCAACGTTAGCAAGGCACACATTTACAATATGTTAGTGCAGCACAAACTTAAAGAACTCGGAATCAACATCAAAAGCCGCCCGGTTGAATTAGGTTACGAACTGCGCTGCGTTATGCCCACCGCCTTCGATTTAATGTATTGCGGATTGCTGGGCTATGGCGTAAAAGCGCTGTTCGATCAGGGTATCACCGGCGCGATGGTTACTTCTGATCCTGCCGGAAATGCCGCGCCCCTTTATCTAAAAGACGTTGAAGATGAAAACGGCAGGGTAAAGCCCCGTTTGGTAAATATGAAAGGCGAAAAGGCCCGATTGATTTTCGGCAACGGGCTGCAATTTATTACCGGGCAAGATTATGAAGCCGCCCGTGTTTTTCTGAACAATCCGGAAGAATACGACTTCCATAAAATCCTGAAATGGGAAGATTAGCGGTTTTGGAAAAGACATGAAAAAGGGGTGCCGGCGGCACCCCTTTTTTTTCATTTATGCGTAGAGTTGGCGTATCTTATCGGCCAGCACCCTTGCCATCATGGCGTGCGATTCGTGCGTCCAGCCGGCAATATGCGGGCTTAGCAGCACATTTGGCAGGGCCAACAGGCGATGAAAAGCCTCGGGCAGCTCATTTTTGCGCAGCGCTTCAAACGAAAATTTTTCGTATTCCAACACATCGAGGCAGGCGCCCTTCACTTTTCCGCTTTCTAAGTTTTCTACAAGGTCGTTTGTTTTAACAATTTGTCCGCGAGCGGTATTCACCAACCAGACAGGCTTGCTGAAACGCTGCAAATAGGCATTATCCACCAAGCCTAAAGTTTCATCCGTGAGTGGAAGATGGAGGCTTAAGATGTCGGCTTCGTCAAAAATACGCTGCATTGTGCTTTCAGTTACAACTTCTGACGAGAAGTTTGATTTGTATTTGTCGTAGGCCAAAACCACAGCCTCAAAACCGGCCAGTTTTTTTGCAAACGAGCTGCCTGTATTTCCATATCCGATAATGCCAACGGTTTTTCCTTTAATCTCAAAGCCCCTGTTTTCGGCTCTTTTCCAGATGCCTTTTCGCACTTCTAAATCGGCAGTCGCCAGCTTGTTCATCGCTGCCAGCAGCATGCCCAGCGCATGTTCGGCCACTGCATTGCGGTTTCCTTCGGGGGCATTCAAGCATGCTATATTCAATCGCGAAGCTTCGTCCACGTCAATATTTTCCATGCCGGCGCCAACCCGTGCCACAAAACGCAGCAAAGTGGCCCGCCTGAGCAAATCGGCATCCAAAGGCAGCTTGCTCCTGATGATCAGCCCTTCGTATTGGGCAATTATTTCGAGGTAATCGTTGTACGACAAGCCTTCGGGGGTATCGCATTCAAAACCCATAGCCTCCAGCTCTTGTTGCAACAGCGGATGGGCAGAATCAATAAAGAGTACTTTTTTTTTCACCTTATTTAACGTTTATCCGGGGTTTTGCCTTAGCATACTTTTTTTTCGTTGCAGCTCGCCAACAACCCACTGATTGAGTTTTTCCGATGCGTCGAAAATCATTTGATAATCGGGTGGAAAAGGAATGGGTTCGAGTTTGCTCAATCGCAAGGTTTCGGGGCTACACGCTCTCAAGTCGTTGTTTACAACCGCATAACGGTAAAAGAATTCCTGCACCAGATCGGTTGACGACTGATCGAGCAAGCGTTTAGCGGGTAGTTCTAAAAACCTGAGTTTGATCGAAAGCACGGCTTCTTTTGTCATCGTAACCTCTTTAACCTGTGCTTCAACTTCGCGATAGCGCGTTTCTTCGATTACCTTTCCGGCCGAGTCGTAAAGGATATTGCCGCGGGCATCGCGTTTTGGCTGCGTGCCGTCAGCAATTGATTTTTTTTCGGCAAACTGCCTGCGGTCAATTCTTTCGGGCGATACGGCAATGCCTGTAAGCAGCACTTCGACCTTGCTGTCGTAGGTTATATTCCGGTTTTGTTTGATATCGAAGCTTAAAAATTTCTCATCAAGGCGGGCAGTTGAAATCTGCATGATCCGCTCTACAATTTCACTGGGCAAAGGCGCTCCGCTTTGGTTTACAAACTCTATTAAAACGCGCTTTGTAGCTTGAAATTCAGCATCTTTAAGCAGCATATTAATGTCGGGATGATCCGGCGAAATTTGCCTGAGCTGAGTAAGCAGGCTAAGGGCTTGGGCAGCATCGGCCCGATCTTTGGTTGCAAGCAATTGCTTGGCTTTTGCATACAGGTATTCCTGCGCCTTATTTTTTGCTAAAATCAAATCGGCGACAACGTCAACAGGCTGAAAATGAATGGCTTCTTTTACCGACGAGGGGAAATTCCGAGCTATCGCCTGGCGGCTGTCGAAGTATTGATAGCGTTCAAATATTTCGACCCACGCCGAGGGTTCGCCACTCATTTTTAAGTAACGTATGCGGCTCAAATCCGATTCGTTGGCCGCTTCAAACGACTGTTTCAAATATGCAATTGTCTTTTCGCGCGTGCTGCCATTAGCGGCCTTTTTCGCTACTACCCGAAAAGCCTTGTCGTAGTTGCCGCTTTGTATGAGTTGCTTTGGCGATTGACACGACACGAGAAGAAAACTCAAGAAAAGAATGGAGAAACTTCTTTTTAAAAACATTTTGTTTTGCGTTTTTTTTGTTGCACAAATGATTCAGTGCAAAGATTGCGCCATTTTTTCATATATAAAATTAATATCCTAATTTCGAAGCTTTATAATTACACACGATTGTGGGCAGCACAGAGCGCATCTTCGTCGCAATAACAGATTGAGTATGTGGAATTTATTGGTTAAGTTGATTTTAAGATACCGTTTGGCAATCCTTATCTTTATTGGTTTGCTCACTCTCTTTATGGGATGGAAGGGCTCGCAGGTGAGCATGTCGTATGATTTTGCGCGCATGCTGCCGGCCAACGACACGGTAAATGTGGTTTACGAGAAGTTTAAAGAAACTTTTGGACAGGATGGCAGCGTGATGTTTGTCGGCGTTCAGGACGACCGTCTTTTTGAACTCGATCGCTTTAAAACCTGGCACGAACTCACCGAAAAAGTGCGCACCATAGAGGGGGTGGAAGAGGTGGTTTCGATCGGGCATATGTTTACCTTAGTTCGTAATGATGAGCGTAAGAAGTTTGACTTCAAACCATTGATGGAAAATATGCCTGAATCGCAGGAAGAACTTGACTCGCTCAAAACCCTGATTTTCAACCTTCCATTTTACGACGGGCTGCTTTTTAACCGGCAAAGCAATGTGAGCATGATGATGATTACGCTCGACAAGTCGGTGATAAATTCGAAAAAACGCTTCGGAGTTGTGCACAACATTAAAAACACACTCGATATTTATACGGCCACATACGATCAAAAGCTGCACTATTCGGGCCTCCCCTATATCCGAACTGTTACCTCGCAAAAAGTGCAAAATGAGCTGGTCATGTTCACCTTTTTGGCCATTGGCATTGCCTTTGGGATGTTGTACGCCTTTTTCAGGTCGGCGCGAAATATGGGTTTCATCATCCTGATTGTGGTCATCACCGTGATTTTTATGTTTGGCCTCTTGGGCATTTTTGGCTACAAAATCACGATTCTAACCGGCATTCTCCCGCCTTTGATGATCGTTATCGGGGTTGAAAATTCCATTTTTCTGCTAAATAAATATTATGGCGAGTTTCTTTCGCACGGCAACAAAGTACGAGCGCTTGCGAGGGTGATCCGCAACATCGGCTCGGCCAACTTCCTTACAAATGCAACTACTGCTGCCGGCTTTGCTTCGTTTATCATCACCCGCAACGAAATGTTGGTTGAGTTTGGAATCGTTGCAGCCATCAATATTTTTATTGCCTATTTGCTCAGCCTGTTCCTTATTCCAATCATCTTCAGCTACTTACCGGCACCCAAACCAAAGCACTATCAACATTTCGAAGATGGAAATATCAACCACGTGCTCAAAAAGATTGCCTTTGTGGTTGTAAACCGTCGCAACGCAGTGTATCTCATCACCGTTTCACTGGCCCTTGTAGGTTTTGTTGGAGTAACGCTACTTAAAACCACCGGGAATGTGGTGGACGATATTTCGCACAAAGAGCAATTATATAAAGACCTGATGTTTTTCGAGAAGCATTTTAAGGGCGTGATGCCTTTCGAAATCAGCATTGACACCCACAAGAAAAAGGGAATTTTGCGGGCTTCTACCATCCAAAAAATCGAACAGCTGCAAGACAGCTTAGCGCGTTATCCACAGATGAGCCGCCCGCTCTCGATCGTTGAAATCATCAAATTTGCCAAACAAGGCTTTTTCAATGGCGACCCGGCCTATTACTCTCTACCAAACAATCAGGAACGAAATTTTATCCTTTCATATATACCTGATTTTAAGAGCGATAAACGCACAATCATTCATTCGTTTGTGGATACTTC
>CAYYDS010000074.1:0-12032 GCA_964470665.1 uncultured Lentimicrobiaceae bacterium | reverse complement strand
TTGTCATATGGATAAAAAACGGGTATTATTCGGATGGATTTATCGAAATATTGAAATGTTTCAAAAAATGATGTTTCGTCAATGACTTTCATAAATATTGCTGCTTCAGAAATTGAACTGTGATCGGTTCATCTGTAAAGCGCTGTAAAAGTAATGAAAAAAGAATTAGGATAGCTAAACTTCCTTTTCAGCTTAAAAGCCCATTAAACTCCCGATCTGAAAGATAAGAAACGATACAATCCAGGCCAGTGAAGTGGTATAAATAGAGGTGAAAAGAGGCCATTTCCACCTGCCCGATTCTTTTTTTATGGCGGCAAACACTGCTATACACGGGAAATAAATAAGCACAAAAGCAATGAAACTTAGGGCCACTAAGGGGCGCATTACTTTTTGCCCTGCTTTGGGTCCGCTTTCGTAACGACTATCCTGAAGTTTTTTAATGAGGCTTTCAGAGCCTTCGCTTTCCGGGTTGGATTGGTATAGCACTCCCATTGTAGAGATAACGATTTCTTTTGCTGCCGAGCCGGCCAAAAGGCTTACACCCATTTTCCAGTCGAAGCCTAAAGGAGCAATGGCAGGCTCGATAAAATGGCCAATTCTGCCGATAAACGAATATTCCTGCTTTTCTTGTTGCCTTTTCAGCTCAATGCGATCAATATCTGCACTGTAATTCAAATCAAACGCTGAGATGTTGCTTTCATTGTCAATTTGTTGGTTTTGCTGCATGGCGGCAATAGTGGCGTCAAATTTTTCGTCGATATGCCTTCCTTGCGGAAAATAACCTAATGCCCACACGATGATAGAGGCAAGAAGGATGATGGTACCCATTTTGCGGAGATATTGTTGGCCTTTAAACCAGGTTTGCCTCAAAATGGCTTTGGTTGTAGGCATCCGATAGGGTGGGAGTTCCATCACAAAGGGCATTTCCTCGGCCTTAAAAAGAACCTTTTTGAAGATAAAGGCTACTAAGGCAGCCAATACAATCCCCATGAGGTAAATTCCGAAAAGCAGGCTTCCGCCATATTGAGGAAAGAACGCGCTGATTATCAGGATGTAAACAGGGTAGCGCGCACTGCACGACATGAAAGGGATAATCATCATGGTTACAAGCCTGTCGCCCTTGTTTTCGATGGTACGCGTGGCCATAATTGCCGGAACATTACATCCAAAACCCATCAGCAGAGGAATAAATGAGCGGCCGTGAAGACCTATTTTATGCATCAATTTGTCCACAATAAAGGCCACACGCGCCATATAACCCGTTGTTTCCAACAGACTTAAGAAAAAGAATAGGATGAGGATATTTGGCAGAAAAACAATTACCCCGCCAACCCCGCCAATTACGCCATCAATCAGTAAGTCGTGCAATAAGCCGGAGGGAATATACTTGCCCAACTGAACGGAGGTCCACTCCACAAGCTGCTCGATCCACTGCATGGGGTAATCGCCCAGGATGAAAGTGGCTTGAAATATGGCCCAAATTACCAGTAAAAAGATGGGATAACTGAGAAACTGATTGGTTAATATTCCGTCAATACGCCGGCTTTTGCTTGTTTTTTCTTTTGTGGCTTCGTGGTAGGTTTCTTTCAAAGCGCCTTCGATAAAGCCATATTTTGCATCGGTAATTACGGTTTCGGTTTCGTCGGCCATCAGGCTTTCAATCCTCACAATTTCTTCGCGCACTGCCCGTTGAATGGCTTTGAAGTTTGCGCAAGCTTCAATTCGGTTGCGTTCTTCTTTGTCGGCCTCTAACAGTTTGATAGCCAGATAGCGAGGCGAAATAATGTTGATGATATGCTCGTTGCCGGGTTCTTTCAGATAGGCCTGTATCCGTTTTATGCTTTTTTCGATTTCGGGGCCATAATGGATGTGGACGTGGCGTGTGTCGGGGTCGCGGTCTTCGTAAACCGATATAATCCTGTCGAATAATTGTTCAATGCCCTCACCTTTTGAACCCACTGTAGGGATGATCGGAATTCCAATGAGTTTTCCTAAGTTTTCATAATCAAATTCAACGCCGTTGTTTTTCAGTTCGTCAAACATATTGAGCGCCATCACCACTTTGATATCCATATCAATAAGTTGTGTGGTGAGGTAGAGGTTGCGTTCGAGATTTGACCCGTCAACCACATTCAGAACGACATCGGGCAGTTCGTTGAAGATAAAATTTCGCACAAAAACCTCTTCGGGCGAGTAGCTGGTTATGCTGTAGGTGCCGGGCAGATCGGTAAGCCTGAAAGCATAGCCTCCGTAGTGAAAGATGGCCGATTTGGCTTCAACAGTAACACCGCTGTAGTTGGCCACCCTTTCGCGCGAGTTGGATGCCACATTGAAAATACTGGTTTTTCCCGAATTGGGATTGCCAACCAAGGCTACTGAAATTATTTTTTTGCCGGTAATCGGTCTAAGGTGCAAAGCCTGTTCAAGTTCTTGTACGCCGTGAAAACCGGGAACCGAATTGGTAGATTTTTCGTCTTTCGAAAGCACCTCGATCAGGCTAGCTTCATTGCGACGCAGCGAAACAGCATATCCCATTACATTGTACTCGATGGGATCGCCCAAAGGAGCGTGTTTTACCACAATCACCTGTTTGCCGGGCACAAAACCCATCTCGATAATTCTTTTCCGAAATGCACCACGGCCTTTTACCTTCAGAATAATCCCGCTTTCGTTGTCTTTCAGATCAGATAGTACCCTCATGAACAGTGTTTTAGATTGAAAAATGAAGCCTAACTGACGATGCTTCTTTTCAATGAATTTGATTGCAAAAGTACGGCCTCTTTGATTAGGAATAAATACCTAATCATAGTGATTTGCAGCAAATAAAGCCTTTGCCTGCAGGATAGAACAAATGCCTGCCCAAAAAGTTTGATTGCGATTTGAAGGGTAAAAGAAACAGCAAAAAGAAAAAAATAATGGGTTATTTCTCGATTTCTTCTAACAGTTTCATGGCCTTTGTTTTGTAGATGTTGGGATAGCCGGCCATATTGCTGAGCAGATGGCGGGCCTGTGTGGGTTGGTTGAGCTTAAGATGCAACAAAGCCCGATACCATTTGGCGTGGTCGTGGTAAAAGTTGCTGCTGTCGGCCATCAACGTTTCCAGGTCGTTAATGGCCAATGCCGGCTTGCCCAGCTCGATGAGGGAAAGGCTACGGCAAAACATAGCCGTGGGGTGATCCGGAAATTCATCGAAAATGATAAGCGCTGATTGATGGTCGCCTTTGGCGAAGAGATGAATGCCCTCATTTAAACGAGATGGGTGCAGAGCGCTGTCGGATTTTAACTCAATGGCATCCACCTCGGAATTGTAGTATTTTTTGAACAGCATTTCATTGCCGGCCAGATAATGGTTTAAAATTATGCCCCAAATCAAAACTAAAAGGAGAATAAAAAGCAACAGCCCGGCATAAGGCCATAAACTTCGGTAGGTTTTCTTTTGGTTTGTGCTTATTGAATTGGTTTTCAACATAGCTCAGGAGTTTTGCAGGCTATCTGTGCAAACTACAAACTGGTGGTTTTATGATGCCGATTGCCGTTTTAAGAGTTAGTGTTTTAGGTTGAATTCCGACTGCCGCCATAGTTTTAATAAAGCATCGCGATGCTTTATTTGGCCAAATTCCTATCGCTTTTTTGCACCGCATTTGAGTGTGCACTTTATGAAAAATAAAAATGCTTTTTGGGCCGATAGAGTTTAGTTGTGTTTTTTGCAAAAGTAAGAAATAATAAAGGGAAAAGGGTTACTTTTGGTGAAAGTTGTGCAATTTTATTTTTCGTGATATGCGGTCATTCATTTCTATTGTAAAAGCTTTATTTTTCCTGAGTATTATTGTTTTTGCCGGACTGTTTTCGCTTCGCCTAAATGCTCAAGGGGCAAGCCCAATGCGAATTATGTTTTACAATGTGGAGAATTTTTTTGATTGTGAGATAGATACCAGTCGCGCTTACAATGCATTTACACCCGAAGGGGAGCAGCGTTGGACCAATTCGCGCTATTATACCAAACGCAACAATTTGTTTAAAACCATTGTGGCAGTGGGGCAGGGGCAGTTTCCGGCTTTAATTGGTTTTTGTGAAATCGAAAATGAAAATGTTTTTAACGACATTGTAAACCGCACACCGCTGCGCCGGGCCAATTATAAGGTGGTTCATTACGAATCGCGCGACTGGCGTGGCATTGACGTTGGTTTGATATACCGCCCCGAGCTTTTAACCTTGGTTAGCAGTGCGCCTATACGTGTGGGCGATGAAGCCGATACCCCATTCCGAACGCGCGACATCCTGTATGCCGGCTTTGAGACAAAACAGGGCGAAATGTTGCATTTTTATGTAAACCACTGGCCATCGCGCTATGGCGGCCAATTGGAGTCGGAGAGCAGAAGGCAATTGGCTGCTGGCGTTTTGCGCCAGCATTACGATTCGTTGCAAATGGCAAATCCGGGAGCAAAAGTGCTGATGATGGGCGATTTTAATGATACGCCGGCCGATCCGAGTGTGCTGAAGATTCTTGGTGCCACCTCTCCGGCCGATCTGTCGGGCAGCAACGATTTGGTGCAGCTGTTCGACAATTCGGTAAGCCTGGGTTTTGAAGGAACGTTGAAACATGGCCACGATTGGCAAATTTTCGATCAAATTATTGTGTCTTCGGCGCTTTATCGGACAGATGCAGGAAGCAGCTATTGCGCGGGTAGTGCGAAAATTTTCAGTGGCGGGTTTCTTTTCGAAAACGACGATCGTTATCTGGGCCGAAAGCTATTTCGAACCTATAGCGGACCAAACTACATCGGAGGTTTTAGCGATCACCTGCCGGTTTATATAGATATTTGTATTTCTGACTAAGGCTCGAAGTTTAATTTCGACAAAAAAAGAGAAATTTCGTCGAGGTGCAACACCCAATCAACCGCACCGGTTTCGATGGCTTGTTGAGGCATGATGTTTACTTCGGCCGAGAGCGGATGCTGGGCAATGGTGGTGCCGCCCAACTTATGAATGTGCCCGATGCCATTAGAGCCGTCGTTGTTGGCTCCTGTTAACAAAATGCCTAAAAGACTGTCTAAATAGGCTTCGGCAGCGCTTTCGAAAAGCAAATCAATCGAAGGGCGCGAAAAGTTTACTTTTTCATCAACGGTGAGGCTGAGCCTTTTATCTTTTTCAACCATCAGGTGATAGTTGGCGGGGGCCACATACACATAACCCCGGCAAATGGCTTCGTTGGGTTCGGCTTCTTTTACCATTAAATGTGTAAACTGGTTTAAATAAGTGGCCAAAAAGTTGCTGGCTTGGGGGCCAAGGTGCTGCACAATGAAGATGGGCAGGTTAAACTCGGGGGGCAGCGACGAAATAATGTTTTTAAGCGCTTTTAGGCCGCCTGCCGATGTTCCGATGGCGATTGCCTTTATCTTTTCGTTGCCGATGCTAAACATGATTAAAAATATTAAGCTTTTTCCTGAAAATTTTTTCTTTCGCATTCACAACTTCATAACTGTCGTTTACTTCCGAAAGCATCAAGCTTTCTTTTGATCCCAAGCCGAGGTATCCGTTTTTTACCAGGCTTTCCGTAAAAATCTTCAACACCCTGTTTTGAAGGGTTTGATCGAAATAAATCAAAACATTGCGGCAGATGATCAGGTTTACTTCTGCAAAAACGCTGTCGGTTACCAGGTTGTGTTCTGCAAAAACGATATTTTGGCTCAGGCTTTTATCGAAAATAGCCGCATCGTATTTTGCGATAAAATAGTCGGAAAACGACTGCCGGCCACCTGCTTTTTGATAGTTGAGGGTATAATCTTTCAGCCTGCTGATGGGATAAATGCCTTTTCGGGCATTCTCTAAAGCAATGGGATTGAAGTCGGTGGCATAAATCTGGGCGCGGTTTAGCAGGTTTTCTTCCTTAAGCATGATGGCAAAAGAATACACTTCTTCTCCGGTTGAGCATCCGGCATGCCATATTTTTACGTAGGGATAGGTTTTTAGAATTGGAATCACCTCGTTTCGCATGCTTAGGTAAAACGATGGGTCGCGGTACATTTCTGTAACATTGATGGATAAGTCCTTTAGAATGAGCTTCATGGTGTCTTTGTCGTGAAGCACGCCATGCTGCAGCTCGCTAATGCTTTTAAGGCCCATCTGTTGCTGGCGGTGAATAATCCGGCGCTTGATGTGGGCTTTGTTGTAGTTGCGAAAATCGTAGCCGTAGCATTTAAAAATGGCATCGAGCAGCAGTTCGGTTTCGATGTCTTGAATTTGCAGAAGTTCCTTGTTTTGTGATGTTATCATTTTGTTGTTAATAGAGCCATACCCGTAGCAACGAGAGGAGTTTTTCGGTATCGAAGGGTTTGGTGAGGTATTCGTTTGCGCCTGCTGCTATGCATTTTTGCCGGTCGTCTTTCATGGCTTTGGCCGTAAGTGCAATGATGGGTAGTTTTACAAAACGTTTGTCTTTTCTTATCAGGCGCATGGCTTCATATCCATCCATTTCGGGCATCATAATATCCATCAGAACGAGGTGGATTTGCGGCGTTGCTATCAGTTTTTCGATGCCTTCGCGTCCGTTTCGGGCAATTTCAACTTTTACTTGATATTGTTCGAGAAAGCTGGTTATGGCAAAAACATTGCGCATGTCATCGTCAACAATCAGCACCGTTTTACCGGCCAGGATGTCTTCGCGCGGAAGGATTTTGCCAAGCATTTGTTGTTTGTTTTTTGGCAGTTTCGATTCCACCTGATGCAGGAATAGGGTTGATTCGGAAAGCAGTCTTTCAAACGATCGCGCACCTTTTATAATGATGCTGTCGGCCAGTTTCTGAAGCTGGATGTTTTCGTCTTCCGACATTTCGTGCGAGGTGTAGATGATTACCGGCAGGTTGCGCAAATGGTTTTCTCTTTTAATATTCTCGAGCAATTCGAAGCCGCTCATGCCATGTAGGCCAAGGTCGAGTATCATGCAGTTAAACTTTTCTTCCTGCAATATTTGCCAAGCCTCTTCGCCCGACGATACTGCGGTAATACTCAGGTCGTCGGCCTCCATCAGGTCAACGATGCTGCGGCGCGTAATGGTGTCGTCTTCAACGATGAGTAGCTTTCGGGGCTGCCCTTCGGCAAAGGTTTCCAATTTGTCCAAAGCAGTTTCGAGGCCTTCTTTGCTCACCGGTTTACGCAGATAGCCAATTGCGCCTTGTTTGAGAATGTCGAGGCTTAAGTCGGCGGCCGAAATGAAATGCACCGGAATATGCCGGGTTCGCTTGTTTTTTTTCAAACGTTCCATTACTTCATGGCCGTTGATGCCGGGCAGTCCGATATCGAGGATGATGGCACTTGGAACATAATAGTCGGCATAATGCAGCCCGGCCTCTCCGTCGCTGGCTATCAGGCATTTAAAGCCATGTTCATTGGCCATATCTTTAATAAGGCCGGCAAAATTGGTGTCGTCTTCAATGATCAGAAGCACTTTGTCGCCTTCGGTAATGCGCAGGCGATCGTCGTTTTGTGTTTGTTCGATAATGCTTTTTTCGGGCTCCTTAATGGTTTTGGGTGCAATGCTGAGGGCTTCTTCCTTCAACGATTGAACGGTTTTCCGGGCGGTTTCTATGGGTTTATCTATTTGACCGCTGGGCAGCAACAGGGTAAAAGTACTTCCCTTGCCTTCTTGGCTTTCCACTTCAATATGGCCGCCAAGGAGTTCGGTAAACGCTTTCGAAATGCTCAATCCCAGGCCTGTGCCGCCATATTTGCGGCTGGTGGTGCCATCGGCCTGTGTAAATGCATTGAAGATCAATTCTAATTTTTCGGCAGCAATGCCAATTCCGGTGTCTTGCACTGCTATGGCCACCCATTGTTCCGTATTGCTAATGTAGGGTTTGGGAAGCGGCCGGTAGATGTTGAGCGAGATATTGCCTTGGTGGGTAAATTTTAAGGCGTTGGAATAGAGGTTTTTAATGATCTGAAACACGCGCTGGCTATCGGTTGTGATGGCAGTAGGCAGGTTTTTGGATATATTGATATTTAGCTCAATTCCTTTTTTCTCGGCTAAGGGGCCAAAAGTTTTTGTAACAAAAACACCGATGTCTTCAAGATAAAGGGTTTCTAAGATCAATTCGATCTTTCCGGATTCAACTTTACTCAGGTCGAGAATTTCGTTGATGAGTTCGAGCAGGTCGGAACCCGAGCTGTTGATGGTTCGGGCATATTCCAGCTCTTTGCCGTCGAGGTGTTTTCTTTTGTTTTCGGCCAGCAGTTGCGAAAGTACGAGTATGCTGTTGAGCGGAGTGCGTAGTTCGTGCGACATATTGGCCAGAAACTCCGATTTATAGCGCGAGGCTTGTTCCAGGTCTGATGCTTTTTGCTCAATCTCTTGCCGGGCTATTTCGAGCTGGTTATTCTTTTCACGAATTGCATCGCGTTGAATTTCAAGGGCCTTTGTGCGTTCTTCGAGTTCTTCGTTGGTTACTTTAAGCTCTTCTTGCTGGGCTTGCAGGTTTTCTTCCGAAACTCTTAGGGCTAAGGCTTGCTCTTGCAGCTCTTCGTTGGCCTGACGGAGTTCTTCTTGCTGTACGGCCAGTTCGTTGGCCTGTTCCTGAGTTTGTTTGAGCAATTCCCTTACTTTTTCTGCAGCGTGGGCAGTGAAAAGAGCAATGGCAATATTGGTGCCGGCCATCGAAAAAAACAAAGCTTTCAACTCGTCGAGCCGGTTAACCGACAGCAGTTGTATGACGCCTGCAAGCTTGTCTTCGTGCATCAGCGGGAAGATGTAGCAGCTTTGTGCTTCAAACTTCAGGCTGCCCGAATAAATGCTTAGCGGCTTATCGTTTCCGTCGAGGTGTATGGCTTTTCGGTTGGCTGCAACCTGACCGATGAGCCCTTCGCCAATTTGAATGGTCGTATTTTCCTGCTTTTCGCTATCGGCGAGGGTGCCTGTTGCGGCTTTCAGCTCGAGCAACTTGCAATTTTCATCGGCTACATAAAGATGCCCAACGAAAGCCTCGGTGTATGAACTTAAAAAACGAAGGGTATTTTGCGATAAAAGCGCCACATTGGATATGCCGCTCATTTGGGAATCGAGCAGGTTGATGCCGGTCTTAAGCCAGTCCTGACGGGTGTTTTCGATGTTGTTGGCCTGAAGGGTTTTGGTCATCTCAAAAAGCGCAAGGTTTAGGGTGTCGTTTATGCTTCGCGGAACTACATTTACACTATAATCGCCTTTTGCAATGCGGTTGGCCTGGGTAACAACCTGACGGAAACTTTCGACCAGTTCATTCATTGAGTTGCCTAAAATGTCTTTATTGCTCCGCACATCTACCTTTTCGCTGTAATCGCCAATTGCGAGCAAGCGGGCAACATGGGCATATTTTTGCATTGCATTAACCAGGCTGTTGAAGGTATTCACCATTTCGCCCACTTCGTTAGCCGGCGCTTTAATGTTTTTGTTATCCAATTGGCCTTGTGCCACCTCTTTACCCCAAGAAGAAAGTTGCTTGATGGGATTGACAAACCAGCGTGTAATGAGGATTGACATGAAAAAGACCAGAATGATGGTTACAATAAAGGTGATTTTTACAATGTCAGAGAGCTGCCGTGCATAAGCAAAAGCCTCGCTGTGTTCGATTTCTTCTATCAGCACCCAATTTACGCCGAGTTTTTCGAGCAGGTCGAGGTGGCGGTATATTCCTAAAACGTATTTGCCTTCGAGGTCGCTGTCGTATGTCGAAACTTTTTCCTGATCGAGCTCACGTTCTTTTAAAAGCGCGGGGTTGTTGCGGTTTTGAATGGTGAAAATCCAGTCTTTCAGTTTTTGATTTTTCACTTCCGTTAGCAAAATCTGGTCTTCGCCCCTGAAGCGAAGCGAGGAGCGCAGCCGTTGATCTTCGCCCACAAGATAGGCCTGGCCGGTTTCGCCGTATCCGGCTTCTTGACTGATGATTTGGTTGATGCGGTTCATCGTTACCTGAAGTGCGATTACGCCGATGAGTTGTTTGTTTTCGTCGAAAACAGGCTGTGTAAAAAAACCTGAAATGGTATTGAATGAGGGTTCGTAAAACTCAACATCCGAAAACAACAGTTTTTTATTTTCAATGGCTTTGCGCACGGTTGAGGCAAAACGGGTGAAGCGAAGCGGGCCGGTGAAAAGGTTGGTGCCCAAATCGGATTCTTCGCGAATGCTAAATAGGATATTGCCGCTTTTATCCAAATAAAAGATGTCGTAATAGCCATTACGGCCTGCTAAATTTTTGTATTCATCGCGCTGGGCTGCAGTTATTTGTTCGTATTCGTTGCTTGCTTTAAATGCATTGAAATTGCCCTGTCGTTTCGAAAGTTCGCTGTTGAGCTGTTTGATCAGATTGACATCGGCTTTTTGTGTGGCGTTAAAATCGAGAAAATCAATGATTTCCCTAAAAAAAGTATTGATGTATTCTTCGCGGAGCTGCGAGCTGGTTTGCAGTGATTTTTCGGCAACAATGGTAAGTCCGTGATAGGCATTTAGAAAATTAATGAAGCTTATGGTGGCCAGCGGAATTATGGAAATGGCCAGAAACCAGATGAGCAGCGATTTTCCAACCCCGATATAGCGCCACGAACGAAACGAGTATTTAAGCTTTTCCCAGGTTGAGGCTTTGTTGTAATCTATGTTGTCCATTGCATTAAGTCTGTCAGTTTGCTATTTCAGATACCGTAAACCGGTTTTTGATGGAAGCCGTGTTTTTTGGTTTGTTTATTGCCGTTGCTTCTTTGCCGCAATACCAAAGTCAATGGTACTACCTAAGTGTAAATCGTTCGATAGCCTCGTAGAGCTCGGTCGGGTTTACCGGCTTCGAGATGTAGTAATCCATGCCTGCCGCAAGGCATTTTTCCCTGTCGCCTACCATTGCATGCGCCGTCATTGCGATGATTGGGGTGTGGTACTGTTTTTCTTTTTCGGCAAGGCGGATGTTGCGCGTGGCGTCGAAACCGTCCATTTCGGGCATCTGAACGTCCATCAGAATCAAGTCGAATCGTTGGGTTGTTGCATATTCATAGGCAATGCGTCCGTTTTCGGCTATCTTCACATTCCATTCTTTTTTCTCGAGCAATTGCACCACGATCTTGCGGTTGATTACTTGATCTTCGGCTACCAGGATAATCAGTTTTCGGGCTTTTTTGCCTTTTGCAGTGCTTTGCCCCAATGTTTGGCCGAGTTTGTTTATTTGCATTCCAAAACGGCTGATCAGGAAGTTTTTCAGATTACTTTGCAGGAGGGGTTTGGTTAAAAACGACTGATTGTCCTTGCTTTTTACTTTTAGAACCTCGATGTTGGCTTTGCTGGGCGAAAGCAAAACGATTTCGGTGGGGTTATCGGCTCCCAACTCTTTGCGTATCATTTCGGAAGCTTCAAAGCCGTTCATGGTTTTGAGGTAATGATCTACAAATATCAGGTCGAATTTTTCGGTTTTTATCAGGCCCATACATTCGGTGCAATTGTCGGTAAAAGTGTGTTTTATGCCCCAAACGCGCAGTATTTCCGAGAGAATTTGTTTGCTTTTTTGATGCTCGTCAATAATTAAGATATTGTATTCCGAATTGGGCTTGTCTAAATTAAGTTCCCAGGGATTGTCGCGCTGGTCGCCTGCCAAAAGGTTGAGCCTGAACGAAAAGCGGCTGCCTTTGCCGAGCTCGCTTTCCACCTTAATGCTGCCTCCCATGAGGTTTACCAACTTTTGCGAGATGGTGAGCCCGAGCCCTGTGCCGCCGTGTGTGCGCGTTGTTGAAATATCAACTTGTTGGTAGGATTGAAATAGCCGGTTGAGTTTTTCTTTCGGTATGCCAATGCCCGTATCTTCTACCGAAAATTCAAGGCTAAGTTGCTCTTCGATATGGTCGAGCATATTCACTTTTATGCCCACGAGGCCTTCTTCAGTAAATTTTATGGCGTTGCTCAACAGGTTGATAAGGATTTGACGAATTCGAAGCGGATCGCCAATAATGATATCGGGCAGTCCGGGCGAAATTTCGCAAATGAACTCGAGGTTTTCCTGAAATATTTTGACCGACAGCAGGTTAACGAT
>CAYYDS010000073.1:0-12168 GCA_964470665.1 uncultured Lentimicrobiaceae bacterium | reverse complement strand
TCTTCCTTCATCCGAAATGCGATCGGCATCCCAAGGCGGGTCGAAGGTAAGGCTCACTTCAATTTCTTCTTGCGCAAAATCGGTGTTCAAAGAATGTTTCACTGAGTCAACAATGGATTCGCCCATAGGGCAAAACTGAGTGCTCAACGTCATGATACAATGTACCTTACGCGCTTCGGCATCGAAATTGATTTCATAAATCAGCCCTAAATCAACTACATTCAGATCAATCTCCGGATCCATTACATTTTTAAGGCCGGCAAGCGCCTGATTGCATTTTTCCGGATTATTGGTTTTTACATTCATTGTAATTTGGCTTTATGAGTTAATACTTTGATTACGTTCCAGTTATATAAAAATGCCGATGCAATAAGCAGTAGCGCCCCTATGCGTATCAGAGGGAGCCATTTTGCGAGAATGGCAATGAAAAAGATCACAAAACCAAGAAGATAGGCTATGCTCATGAGTTTGAAAACCAATGCGTCGAACATATCCTTTGGGTTTGGGGTTTTGCCCGAAAAAGCCTGCTTGTGATACACCTTGTTCCAGACAATAAAAGGCAGGGTTTTAAAGGTCATACCGAAAATTATGGCGGTGAGCCAGCCAAAAAAAATCAGAAAACCATAGCTTAATGTGACGTGGGAAGCGCCATAGTCATTAACGGTGAGATAAGCGATAATGCCAATGAGCAGGGCTATCGGTGCCAATATCATACCAACCGAAAGCAGCGAAACTTTCATTTGGTCATCAACCTGGCGGCGAATTCGCTTTTTGTAGTACATCCGGCTGAGGCGAATAAACAACGCGATGGCTGCCAAGATCATGCCGATTGGCACAAACGACAAAAAGCGGTAAGGCGCAAAGTAGAATAAGAGGATATAAAGCAAAAGCCCGCCATTAATAAGCCAGAAGATGATCCACAAGAGGCGGTCGTTTTGATATTTCGAAATCAAAAACATTGGGATGAGCCGCGAGGCTACCCCCAAAACCAAGAGCAAAAACCAGCCAACCACTCCGGCATGAACGTGCAGCGGCAAAAAAAAGAGCGAATCGTTGCCCAAAAATGGAAAGGTAAAATTGTAAACCAACATCAGCCCAAAGCTTCCCGTAACGAAAAGCCAGCCAACCGAAGTAGCTACATACACGGCCTGAACATTGATTTTTTTGCTTTGTTTTATGCTCACCCCAACATTGATGAGGTAAGCCAAAATAGCCAACAGCACCAATCGTCCGCCCCATTTTGCCGGATGCCCCCAGTTGAAATAGTAAAATCCGTAAACCAATAATGGAATACCGACGGCAGCTAAGACGAAGGATGCATAGGCCAGTTTTTCGCTATACAGCTTGCCTTCGATCAGCACCGGAACAAGTTGATGGCTGGCGCCTAAAATAACCATAGTACCCCATCCGAGCGCCATGAGGTGGGTGATGGCCAACAGCTGCGGATGAAAATAATGATGCAAAAACGCCTGACCCGAAGTAAATAAAAACATACTGGCTACCAATAAAGAGAGGGCAGCGTAAAGATAAAACGGCAACACCACTTTGTGTGAGGTGGTTTTGGCCGGACTGTTTGCAAGGTTTCCAAACATATTTTACAACTTAAAAATGATCATATGAACTTCGCCTTCGCTGATCTCTTTGGCACGGTAATCAAGCTGCCTGTCTTTGAGCTCGGGTAGCAAAAACATGGGAATGCGTTTGTGATAAACAAAAAGCGCATGGTTTTTGGGCAGGTTTTCCAACTCTTCCAATATGGTCATCATTGGCCCGGGCATTTCCAATTGGGTTACGTCCACATAAACCATCATACCTTTAAATTTTTCCATCACTTCGTCCCAACCATCATCGGCGTGAATGGCTTCGGGTTCGGGATCTTTGGCATGCTCGGTCTTGTAAAACCAGGTGTAAACCGTATCCTCGCCATCGGCTTGACTGTAGGATTCAAAACCTTGTTTTTCGAGTAATTCGATTAGCGGTACAGGCTCAAATGTGTTGATAAGTTTAAGAATCTGCCCGGCCTTAAGCAGCCTGATCTCTTGTGTGATAAGCCCAAACGGGTCTTCACCCTTTTCCATCAAAGGCCTCACATCCAGATCAATAACTTTAAAATGATCAAGTTGCTCCATAAAATCCGGCATATTTTCTTCTGTTGTTTCGGCTTTTACGCTGTGGTCAATGCTGAAACCTAAGGGCTTCATTTTATCGAAAAACTCGTCTAACGAGCAGCCGCCAATTTTGCAGGCCATAGCTATAGAGGTGCGCGAAGCCATCATCCGCCTGAGCACCGGGTTGCGCAGTTTATTAAATTTGGGCGAAATGCCAATGATGGTTTCCAGTGCGTCGGGATGCTGTTTCAAAAGAAAAGCAATGCGGGTTTCGGCGTTTATTTGCGACATAATTTTGAAGATGCAGATGTTATGTATTGACCCTATTTTCGTTTAAGATGAAGGCAAAAAAAGCCATTAATGTTATTTTCTTAATTCCTTTTCCAGAGCTAAAGCTTTCGGAAACAAGATGTTGTTTTCCAAATGAATGTGCTGATGGAGGTCGTCTTCAAATTCTTGCAACATCTTGAAAAGCAATTCGTAGCTGGCGCAGGCATCGGCAGGCAGGCTAAAATGTTGGGTAAGATGCCTGATTTCCTCCATTTTTTTACCCACTGTTTCGTGCTCAGTTTCCATCATATGGATTGGGTTTGCAATGGTGTTGAAGCCCGGCCGGCGGTAGGGCCTGTTGTTGTTGCGGGCATCAACCAGTTCTTTGATAAAAGGAAAAAGCACATTTTCTTCTTTTGGCATATGGGCGCTCATTTCTTCTGCAATTTCGATTACCAAATCGTCCACTGCATTGAGTTCGGGATGCCTGTCGCCATGCACTTGAAACACTTTATTGGCATAGGCCAGAAGGTCGGGGAGGCTCTTTCTTACATAGGTATGATGCGTATTTACGATGTAATCGGCCAAAAAATCAATGCCCCAATCGTTAAAAGGGAGGGGGCGCTGGGCCTCATATTTGTCAACCTGTTGCAGCTCTTTTTCGATTTTTGCCGGATCGAGGCCTTTTTCTTCGCAGGCTTCACGAAGACTTAAATGGCCGCCACAGCAAAAATCGAGGCCGTATTTCTTGAAAACTTGAACCTTGCGGGGGTCTTTTGCGGCCAAATCGCCCAGCGTTTCTTCTTGTTCGAGTGCTTTTTTTATCGAAATTCGGATTTTCCACCATTCCGGGCCTTGCTCAAGATATTCCCAGTTGAAAATATCGCCGCGCTCATTGATCAACTGAAAGTATAAGGGCTTGGGATCGTGGTCGTTATGAAGAATAAAACCCTCGCCAGGCTTCAGAGCGTCGAAACGCGCAAATATGGTGGGATGTTTTAAGCGGGGTTCAATTTGTGTTACATCAAGGACAGTGAATAATGAGTTTTCCATGGTTTAGTACGTTTAGAATTTGTGCGGCAAAGATATCAAAAGTTCCAGAATAAAAGTGCGCGAATACTTTTATTTTGATTACTTTGTTTTATGCCTGATAATCAATTGTTTAGTTAAATATTTCTGATTTATAAAAGAAAGAAAAAAGCCATCAGGCGGCAAAAACCAAGCAATCAAACTTTTTAATTCGCCCCAAAAAGTTAAAAACAAAGAATACCTTTGCCCCTGATAACATGGAAACAACATTGGCTTATGGAAAAGCTTTTCATAAAAAACATGGTTTGCGACCGCTGCATCATGGCCGTTGCCCATGTGCTGAAACAAGGCGGCTTAGACGTTGAGGGCATTACCTTAGGTGAAGTAGTTTTAAAATCGGAACTTGGCGAGGCGGCGCGCAAGGAACTATCGAAGCAATTGATAGAGCTTGGTTTTGAGCTTATTGAAGACAAAAAGAGTCAGATCATCGAAAAGATTAAAACGCTTATAATCGAGCTGGTTCATTATGATCATCAAGGAGTAAAACTCAACCTTTCGGAGGTAATCAGCGGCGAGCTACATCATGATTACAGTTACCTTTCAAACCTGTTTTCTGCTGTGGAAGGCATAACCATCGAGAAATACTATATCGCACAGAAAATCGAAAAGGTAAAGGAACTTTTGGTTTACGACGAGCTTTCGCTGGCCGAGATTGCCGACCGGATGAATTATTCGAGTGCGGCATACCTGAGTAACCAGTTTAAAAAAATGACCGGCCTTACCCCGGGTCATTTTAAAAAAATTGGGCAAAATCGCCGCAAACCGCTCGATAAGGTATAAAAGTTACATCTTTTATCCATAATTCCATAGGGCTCATATTGCTGCAAAGTCTCATTTTTGCAATTCGAATTCAACCCAATAAAATATGTCAGCAATTCAATCGTTAGCGCCTGTTTTCGTTCCGCTTCAAGGAGTTGAAAGCGAGCATGATGCCCAGATCATAGAAAAAGCGCTTCGCCAGCTCAAAGGCGTTAACTTAGCCAAAGTTGAGCTCAACAACAGCCGTGCGGTATTGGAAACCGATAGCCATGAAACGCTTTCCGATGCCATCCAACACATCAGGAAGATGGGCTACCGGGCCATTACCCTGAAAAAAGTATTTCCGGTTTTAGGAATGTCGTGCGCATCTTGTGCCGTAAGCGCCGAGAGCATGGCAAAACATAGCGAAGGCGTGGTGGATGCTTCGGTAAATTTTGCTACAGGCAACCTGAGTGTGGAATATTTACCTAATCTGACCGATGTTTTTCGATTGCAAAAAGCCATCCAGTCGGTAGGCTTTGATCTGATGCTCGAAGAGGGCGAAAGCCGGCAAGACACCTTAGAGGCCATCCATGCCCAAAAATATGCGCAGCTCAAAAGCCGCACCATTTGGGCCATTGCATTATCGTTGCCGGTAGCCCTTATCGGCATGTTTTTTATGGATATGCCTTATGCAAACCTTATCATGTGGTTACTTGCAAGCCCGGTTGTATTTTGGCTGGGGCGAAGCTTTTTTGTCAATGCCTGGAAACAGGCACGCCATCGCTCGGCCAATATGGATACGCTTGTGGCGCTGAGCACCGGAATAGCCTACATTTTTAGCGTATTCAATATGCTCTTTCCCGTTTTTTGGTTAAAAAGGGGCCTCGAAGCGCATGTGTATTTTGAAGCCGCTTCGGTGATCATCGCTTTTATTTTATTAGGAAGGCTGTTGGAAGAAAAAGCCAAAGGCAACACTTCTACGGCCATTAAAAAATTGATGGGCTTGCAGCCTAAAACTGTAACTATCATATTAGCAGAGGGTTTGGAAAAACAAATTGCTATCGAAGACATCGAGGTTGGCGATATAGTTTTGGTAAAGCCCGGCGAAAAAATTGCCGTTGACGGCAAAGTGATTTCCGGAAGCTCTTATGTGGACGAAAGCATGTTGAGCGGTGAAGCCGTAGCTGTTTTAAAAACCGAAAATGAAACCGTATTTGCCGGCACCATTAATCAGAAAGGGAGTTTCCGCTTTAAAGCCGAAAAGGTAGGCAGCGAAACCATGCTGGCACACATCATCAAAATGGTTCAAGATGCGCAAGGCAGCAAGGCTCCTGTTCAAAAATTAGTTGATCGCATTGCGGCTATCTTTGTGCCCACCGTCATGTCTATTGCCCTATTATCTTTGATATTGTGGGTGGTTTTGGGTGGCGAACCCGGCTTGGTTTATGGTTTGCTGGCCGCCGTTACGGTTTTGGTTATAGCCTGCCCGTGTGCGCTGGGTTTGGCTACGCCTACAGCCATAATGGTTGGAGTAGGGAAGGGGGCCGAAAACGGAATCCTCATCAAAGATGCCGAAAGCTTGCAATTGGCAAAAAAAGTGAATGCCGTTGTTTTGGATAAAACCGGAACGATAACCGAAGGCCGCCCCGAAGTTGAACAACTGAGCTGGTTGGCCGGCGATGAGTTGAAACCTGTATTGCTGAGCATCGAAAAACTGTCGGAACACCCATTGGCAGAGGCAGTTGTAATGTATTTTAAAGATGTTGAACCGGTTGAAATCACCCATTTTAAAAGCATTACGGGTAGGGGAGCAAGTGCCTTTTTTGAAGGAACGGCTTATTATGCCGGAAATCGCAAGCTACTGGAAGAGAATACGATAGAAATACCTGAATCTTTGCAAAAACAAGCTGACGCCTGGAGCCGCGAAGCAAAAACGGTTGTCTGGTTTGCCAATAGCCGCTCGGCCCTGTCGGTTTTGGCCATTTCCGACAAACTCAAAGAAAGCTCGGTTGAAGCCATCAGGGAGCTCCAAAAGAACGACATAGAGGTTGTAATGCTTACCGGCGACAACGAAGCTACTGCTGCGGCCATTGCCCGGCAAACCGGAATAAGGCATTATAAAGCGGAAGTTCTGCCCGGCCAGAAAGCCGATTTTGTGAAAGAGCTTCAAAATCAAGGCAAGATTGTGGCTATGGTGGGCGACGGCATCAACGACAGCACGGCACTGGCCACTGCCGATGTGAGCATTGCAATGGGAAAAGGCAGCGATATTGCAATGGATGTGGCCAAAATGACCATCATTTCGTCCGATTTAAGGAAAATTTTGTCGGCCATGCGATTGTCGAAACAAACGGTTAGCACAATCAAACAAAACCTGTTTTGGGCTTTTATTTACAACCTAATAGGTATCCCGATTGCTGCCGGAATACTGTTCCCAATAAACGGCTTTCTGCTCAACCCGATGATAGCCGGAGCGGCAATGGCCATGAGTAGCGTGAGCGTGGTGAGCAACAGCCTGCGCCTAAAATGGAAAAAATAAAAAAATTCATAATAATCACATAATCAATAATATAATCATTATGGAAACCAAAGAATTTCGTTTCAAAACCAATATTAACTGCGGCGGGTGCATCGCTACGGTTACCCCATTCTTAAATGCAGAAACACACATAAAGGAATGGAAAGTTGATACCTCGTCCAAAGACAAAGTGCTCACTGTGAATGCCGAAGGCCTCAACGAGGAGCAAGTAGCCGACGTGATCCGCAAGGCCGGATACAAAGCCGAGTCAATAGGCTGATTTTGCTCTTATTCCGCGAAAATGCCAATCCTGCTTAAGCAGGGCTCGGCCGCTGAAGGCAATATGCGTATGCGTAATTTTTGGGTTGAGCGCGTTAGGGGCAATTCGATAATGCGTTTTGCACCAATACTTGTTGCTTGCGCTATTTGTGCCCAAGATTCATTTTCGAAGACATCAACTGCAATAGAATCAATACGTTGGCCGAGTTGCAGGTATTCGCTCAGGCTGATATAACGGAAGTTTACGGGCTTTTCCCAACTGAAAACCAATGTGGCATTACGAACACCGTCGTCAGTTGCCCAATAGGAATTTGGATTGTCGTCAACAAGTTTTTGCACATTAAAATCTGGATGGTTCCGGCGGGTATTGCTTGCCGTTATTACAGCATGTTGTGCGAGGTTTTGCTGAAAAGTTTCCGACAGCCATTTGCCCAATTCGCTAAGGATTTTTACATCATTTTTGTGCAAATTGCCGCTTTTGTCGGGGGCAAGGCCAAGGTCGAGGCTTTGGCCGTGGCCTACCGAGCTGAGGTAAATTTCTTTCAGTTTTTCCAGGCTTTTAACCAGCGTATCCTGACTTTGGTGATAAAACCATCCGGGGCGCAAAGGCACATCGCATTCACCGGGGATCCAATATTTTCCAAAGCGATGGCCTTCCACACCTTCTTTATAGCGGGTATCGCCCGGAACGGGCTTTTCGGGGTCGTTATTGCCGGCAGGGGTATAGGTTGCCCAGCAGCTTTGCCCGGCAATCCCCTCTTCGTTGCCAATCCAGCGCACATCAGGGCCGGCATCGCTAAAAATGCAGGCCAATGGCTGTAAATTGCGCGTAATAAACCAAGTGCTATCCCAACCATAATAGCTTGTGCGGTCAATTTGGCGCAATTCGTTAGCACCGCCGTAATAACCATCGCCTCCATTAGCGCCATCATGCCACGACATGAAAAGCGACCCATAGTTGGCATAAATTTCGCTGAGCTGTTTGCGGTATATTTCAACGTATTCGGTTGTGCCATAATACGGATTATTGCGATCCCAGGGCGAAACATAAATACCGAATTTCATGCCTAAGCTGTCGCATGCCTTGCAAAACTCCATCACCATATCGCCTTTGCCCGATTTCCAGGGGCTGCGGCTGATGTTGTAGGTAGTGGTTTGAGTAGGCCAGAGGCAAAAGCCATCGTGATGTTTTGCAACTAATATTATGCCTTTCATGCCGCCTTGTTTGGCAGCACCAACTATTTGGCCGGCATTGAAATTGGATGGATTGAAAATAGCCGGATCGGCATCGCCATAGCCCCACTCCTTATCCTCGAAGGTGGTAGGCGTAAAATGAATCAAGCCATAAAATTCGGTTTGGTGCCAAAGCAACTGACGCTCGGAAGGAGTAGCGCCAAATGGTTTTGGGCTTTTGGCCTGCGGTACAGAACATTGTGAAAACAACACCAAAATGAAAATTGGAAGGCAAAAACGGGAGGGCTTCATAAAAAAAGGGTTTTTGAAAAGCAGTCAAAAATAAGAAAAACAAAGCTGTTTTAGAAAAAATAGACGATAATTGATTCAGGTAGCCCGTTGCCTGAATTGTGAATGAATGATTGTTTATAGAAATAACTTGTTTTTTATATTTGCCGAAATATTTTTATGGCACAATCCAAAATAGGCGTTATTCACGAAAGCCAAACCTCGTACTATATTTTGTACGCGTTAAGCCTTTCGCATCTGCTCAACGACACCCTGCAATCGCTCATACCCTCCATCTATCCGATCGTAAAAAGCTCGTACAACCTAAGTTTTACACAGATCGGATTAGTTACGCTTACATTTCAGCTTACCGCTTCGTTGTTTCAACCTTTGGTGGGTTTGTTTACCGATAAAAGGCCACAGCCTTTTTCCCTGGTTTATGGGATGTCTATCACCTTTTTAGGCCTGATTTTTTTGTCATTTGCTCATCATTTTTACAGTCTGTTGCTTTCGGTTGCACTTATCGGCACGGGATCTTCCATTTTTCACCCCGAAGCTTCGCGCATGGCTCATGCTGCTGCCGGAAAACGGCGTGGTTTTGCACAGTCTGTCTTTCAGGTTGGAGGCAATGCCGGTAGCTCGTTTGGGCCGTTGTTAGCTGCCTGGATTGTAGTGCCTAACGGCCAAAAAAGCATTATTTGGTTTACGATTCTTGCCTTGATGGCCATCGTTACCATGCACTTTGTAGGGCAATGGTATCAGCAAAATGTATTGAGCAGCCGTATTGCGCGGCAAAATGCGAGCCTGCAATCCAACCATGGCTTGCCCCGCAATACAGTAATCAGGGCGGTGGTGATTTTGCTGTTTCTGATCTTTTCGAAATACTTTTATATGGCGAGCCTTACCAGCTATTTTACTTTTTACCTTATGGAAAAATTTAGCGTTTCGGTTCAGCTGTCGCAGATTTACCTTTTTATATTTCTATTTTCGGTGGCGGCGGGCACCTTTTTTGGCGGGCCCTTGGGCGATCGCATCGGGCGCAAATATGTGATTTGGATATCCATCCTCGGCGCGGCTCCCTTTGCTCTGCTTTTGCCTCATGCCAATCTTTTTTGGACCACTATTCTCATTATTTTGATCGGATTTATACTGGCTTCGGCCTTTTCGGCCATTCTTGTTTATGCACAAGAGCTTATTCCGGGGAAAGTGGGTTTGGTGTCCGGCCTGTTTTTTGGTTTTGCTTTTGGCATGGGCGGTTTAGGCTCGGCTTTAATTGGCAAGTTGATTGACCAAACCAGTATCGAATACGTTTATTCCCTCACGGCTTTTCTGCCGCTCATGGGTTTGATTACAGCCTTTTTGCCCAATATCCACAAACATTTGGCCAAGGCCTAAGTCCGTTTTTTTACCCAAACGGGTAATAAAAAAGTTTTGCGAGCGAAAATGCCTAAGCTACTTTTGGACTTGGTTTTGCTGCCCGCATTTTTTTCAAAAGAAAAACAAGCGAGTGGCAGCTGGCCCTTAAGCCACAAGTTAGCCGCAAAGCGTGCCAACCCTGCCCATCGCTTGTTTTATGAAGTGTTTTGGTTAAATTTTAATTGCCGGGTTTCCCTGAAGCAATGCGTTTGCTTTGCTCAATTGACTGCAGCGCCAGGTATTTATCGCCAAATTTGTTGAGATTATCAATCTCTTTGTCATATTGGTCAAAATGGCGTTCTTCGTCATCAACCAGGGCTTCAAAGATTTTTTTAGTAGCTGAATCAGCATTCTGAGAGCACTCCAAAGCCCATTGGTTATAGTCTCTGGCGCTTTCTTCTTCCATTTCTGCGGCCAGTTCGAGCATTCCTTTCACATCGTGAATGCGTTTTACATCGTGGCCAACTCTCATATCCACTTCGCCCTTGAGGAAAAGGATACGCTCAGCAAGCGTTTCAACATGGATCATTTCTTCTATGGCAGTGCGTTTGAATAGGCTCGACAGGAGTTCATAGCCCTGATCGTCGCAGTGAAAATGAAAATACATGTACTGGTGAACAGCAGAAAGTTCGTCGGCAATTGCTTTGTTGAGCAATTCAATACTTTTTTCTTTCATAACGTAATTTGGTAAATAAAGGTTAATATATTAAAAATCAATATAATATGCGTTCTGTAATCACGATTTCGAATTGGATGCAGCCATTCAAAAAAAAAGATTTCTTTAAGTGGAGTTGAGTTAGCCAAAAATACAAAAAAAATAAAAGATTTAAAGGGATTCTGTTAAAAAGAAGAAAAATGGCTGAAATTTCTTTTTGGTTCTTCTGCTGCTGTTTTATCAAATCCACACCACTTCTTTCACATCGGGGTTATTTCTGATTACACCCACCATTTCTTCGAATTTTTCATGACCGGAGCTTTCGAGTTTTATTTGGATCACCATATCTTCTTTGCTTCTATCAATGCTAAATGAATGTATTTTAAGCTCGTTATTTCCAATAATTTCCTGAATCAGCAAGGCGTTGTCGGCTTTTAAGGCGGTAGTTATTTTCAGGGTTTTGTGCTTAAACCTGCGTGTATAATATCTTTCGAGGGGTTGCAGTGCCCACAAAATAATGAGTGCGATAACGGTGGTTGCGCTGGCGGCAAAGTAAAGCCCGCCCCCCGTGGCCAGGCCAATAGCGGCCACAGTCCATAATCCTGCGGCTGTAGTTAAACCACGTATGGCACCATCTTTCATGAAAAGGATAGTGCCGGCTCCTATGAAACCGATGCCGCTAACCACCTGCGCTGCCACACGTGATGGGTCGAGCGTAACGTGCTCACTTTTAAGAATATCCGAAAAACCAAAAGACGACACAATCATTATAAGGCAGGCGCCAACGCTCACCATCATATGCGTTCGCAGCCCTGCAGCCCAATCTTTTCGCTCGCGTTCGAGGCCGATAAGCGCCCCAAAAAAGGAGGCTAAAAGCAAGCGGATAAGGATTTCGTGCCAGCCCAACATTGTTGCTTTCGATTTTTTATCAAGTTAACGAGTTTCGATATGCTTTTGTTTCAATTTTGTTTTTTTTGATTGTGTTTTTAAAGCCATACAAAGAATTTTCTTTCGATGGAAGCATCATTTTATGTTTGCCTTTTTCCAACATCCGGCAATTACGTTGTAGGTTTTTGCGGCAGCATATACCGAATGAGCTCCATAAGGCTTATGAAACTCTAAAATCGGATATTACCCTTAAAGCCTTGAAATTCAGGTCTATTTTAGAACCTGATATTGCATTCCGCGCCGATCGAGCTCGCCCAAAATCATCGGTAATTGTTGGGTATCTTGCAGATTAAAAGTGATGGTAACCATTACATATCCAACCGGAACACTTGTTGTGGAACGCTCGTGCTCAATATCGTGGATGTTGGCTTTCATTTTTTCGAGGATAGAGATGATGGATTTGAGCATGCCTGCCTGGTCGGGGATAAGTACCTGAATACGTGCTCTTAAACCTTCTTCCATCACGCCTTTGTCGAGGATTTGTTCTAATATGCTCATATTCACATTTCCTCCGCTCACGATGGCCACAACTTTGCGGCCTTTTACATTGGTTTTTTGATAAAGTACAGCTGCCATTGCTGCCACACCCGATGGTTCGGTGAGTATTTTTGAGCGCTGCATCATCAGATAGGCTGTGTGTGCCATTTCGGCGTCATTAACCACAACAAACTCATCCACAAGGG
>CAYYDS010000072.1:0-12172 GCA_964470665.1 uncultured Lentimicrobiaceae bacterium | reverse complement strand
CAATCATTACAAAACGAAAATCGCTGCGTTGCTTTTGCAACTCGGCGATGCCTCGCAGCAAACCGGAAGTGTTTTTCGAGCGGTCTTCAAAACAACTGATGTGAACAAAGGTAAAAGGCTCACCCACGCTATGTTCGATAGGCCTGAAAAGCGTGGTGTCCACCACATTGGGCAGGATGACATAATGCTTGTTGTGCAGCCCGTGAGCCTTCATGGCTTCGGCCAGATTGCGGGTTACAGTGGTAACAAAAGCGCTGTGCTTCACAACAAGCCGTGTGGCGAACACCCGAAGTTTTCCGCCAAATTCGTTGCGCAATGGCAGATAACGCGACCAGTGTTCGGTAATTCCGTATGGAATTTTCTTGAAAATTTTATAGCCGAGGGCAAAAATTGCCAAGCGCGTAAGTACATGCACATGAACAAAATCGGGGCGGAAGCCTTCTTTCTTCAGTTCTTTGTTTGCAACAAGCATGGCGTGCGCAAAATCAAAGGCGCTCAAAAGCCTGAAAATAGCGTTGTTTGCGGCCTTTCGTTGCCGATAATACACCTTTATTTCGACTAGCTGAGGCGATTTTTCGATCACAGTTTCGGTTTTGGGAGCTTTTGGCTCATCCACGGAATGTAGATAAATAACAGCCACATTGCGTTTTAATGCCAAGGCCTGGGCATGGCGCCTGATAAACAGGCCGGGCATGGGGTCGTAGCGGTTGGGATACCAGCGGGCTAAAAAAAGGATGTTTTGCGCCTCTTTCTTCATTTGTCCAAAAGTAGGAAATTTACGCTTTCGATTGCCAGATTGGTACGCTTGTGTCCTTGCCCGCTAACTACCACATAATGCCATCCTAATTTTAAGAGCTCTTGTTCATAAAGCTCGAAAAGCTCACGCCTTAGGTGAGGGTGTTCGCGTAGGGGGTCGGGCTGCCAGGCTAAGTCAATCGAACAAAGAAGGTAAAGATCGAAATGTTGATTTTCAAGCAGTCGCTTGATGGATAGAGGGGTTGTGCCAAACACAACCCTGCACCAAATGGCACAAACCAAAAGCTCGGTATCGGCAAACCAAATTGTTTTTTCGGTTTTACTCGCTTCTTCATTGCGTCTAAATTGCTCTTTTGCAATGTGTTCTACGTCTTTTATGCTGTATTTCCCGCCTTTGTGGGTTAAGTAATCGCGTGCATATTCGGGTACCCAAAGTGTGTGAAAATGAGCGGCCAAAGCGGCTGCCAGGCTGCTTTTGCCGGTTGATTCGGGGCCGAGTATTGCCACATTTTTAGCCATTTAGAGCCTCCTTTCGCCATGCTAAAAGGCCCATTACTGCTATAATGAGGAAAACAAAATATTGGAAACTCGACAAAACCAAGCCTTTATAGAAATAAAGCGGCACCGAAATCACATCGCCTGCAATCCAATAAATCCAGTTTTCCACACGTTTGGTGGCCATGAGCCACATGCCTACGATAAACAGCGCAGTTGTTGTGGCATCAATCGTTGGCACGTTGCTATCCGTATAATGTATCAAAACCAGGCGTATGCCAATAAAGAGTATAATAGTTGCAGCCAAACAAAGCAAGTTGATGCGCCGTCCGGCAAAACGAACGGGCAAAATGCTGCTGTTTTCTCTGGGCCTAAGCCAGTTGTACCAGCCATAAACGCTCATTACAAAATATACCACATTGATGGCCATATCGGCATACAAGCCCGCTTTGAGGCAGATGTAAACGAAAATAATCACATTAACGATCCCCGTTGGATAAACCAGAATGTTTACCCGAGCCGAATACCAAACGCTTAGCAGGCCAAACAATACCGCTATCGCTTCAATCCAGCTTGTGTGGTAGAGGTTGTCGAGAAACAGTCGGTAAAACTCATTGAGAGTCATCAGCATGATTTAGATCAGCATTGATTATTTTGAACACAAAAGCGCTGTAGGGCTGCTCGAACGATTTTGCAATTTCGGCTCTAAGAATGTCCATTACAAGATCGTATTCGCCAAAAATCTGCGTGCTCATGCCATTGGTTTTCACCACAATACCCTGATGGAGATTGAGCCTTTCAATAAAATCTTTGATGGGTGGCACATAGGGTTTGACGAGCGGATAAAAGCTTATTTCGACTGATATTTTCATGTGTGTGAATTTTTTATAAGTGGCTTGCAAAATTAACCAAATGTTTGGTGTGGCCGGCAGTTTAGGTTCGTGATAAGGTGTTTTGTTGTGGCCCGGTTAAAAAAAAAGCTGCCCCGTTTAAAAGGCAGCTTTTCATCATTAAAAAAACTCAACTATTGTTTAACCAAAATCTTTGTATGCATCTTATTGGTAATATCAGTTATGCGAAGGTGATATATGCCGGCAGGGAGCTGGCCAATCGGCAGGTTTACCGAAAGGTTTTGATGCATGCTTTGTTCCATTATTTTTTGTCCGCGGCTATCGAAAATGCTTACCGATACCATTTCCACTTCCGAATTGATATGGATATTCTGATTGGCTGGAATCGGGTAGATGCTTAGGGTGTTTGAGCTGTTTTCGTTCATCCCCACCAGGATTCCAAGTGTTACAGGGATCACTACCTGAGGATGCGTCAGATCGTTGCTTTGGATGATGATGTTGGCATGGTATTCGCCAACAGGCAGGTTGCCGTTTACATTTGCAACGATATTTTGGCTCTGACCGGCTTCAACGCTTCCCGAAACCGGGTTGAGCGTGAGCCAGTTGCCTCCGCCCAGAAGCAGGTTGGCACGGATGTTCCAGTTGGAATTGAAACCATAGTCCGACAGGCGCTCCCAATCGCTCGAAGCTTCGCGCAGGAAGTCGCCATTAGCGTTTACCGGGCCGCCGTCAACACCGGCAACGTATGTTCCGGCTGTATTGGTATAGCCAAAGCCAACCCATAAATCGCTGCCGTCGAGGGCAATAGGGTTCGTCAAGTCAATGGTATTCCATCCATAAGGCGTAACGGTTAAGGTTTGCTGTACGAGTTCGCTGCCCGGGGTTCCGGTAGTGCCTTGCCCCCAAACATATAATGTTGCTGCAGCGGGCATATCGTGAATATATACTTGCACTTGTGTGAGGGTTGCGCCGATGTATGGGGCAACAATTGCCTGCGGGAAACGGCTAGCTATGAAGAACGATCCGCCGCTGTTGAGGCCGATGGCATCCACATTGTCGCCATCGTAGTGCAACAGATAATTGCCTTTGCCGGCAAGATTTTGCGCAGCCGGTTTTTCGTTAACGGCTATCATTGGTTTTTCCCACGAAGTAAAGGGGTTTTGTGCGGGTTGTAAAGCAGGCATTGGGTTTTCGCTTGGCCTAATATGGCGTGGCTGGGTTTGATGCTTGCCTTTTGATTGAAAACCGGCTGTGCCTTTGCGGAAATCTTCGCGAGTATTCATTGGGGCAACAGGCTTGAGATTGGTGTTTGAAAGGCTCGATGCTTGCTGATAATGAACTACCGTATTGTAGTTTAATGTTCCGCTTCCTGTATTCTGAATCGTAATGTTTGAATTCTGGGTTTCACCGGCTTCCAACACAAAGTCGAGCGAAAGTGGGTTTACAACAATCGAAGGAATTTCGGCGTTAAAGTCGAGCAGGAAGGAAACTGCTTGCCCATCGGGGTTAATTGCGGCTCCGATGAATTTGTTTCCATCGGGGGTTACTGAGTTAACGCTGAAGAACAACCAATCGTCGGCATCAAACATGCCGCGGCTGATGGCATACTCGTTAAAGCTCATCATTTCGCCGTCAATTAATCTCACGAAGGCCCTTCTTGAGTCGGGGAAAGGAGGCCATCCTTCGACAGTGTAGCCTATAATGGTTCCGTCTTCCATAACGCCCAGGGTGCTGAGGTCGCCCGAGTTTAAGGTGTTTTCAAAGATAGTGGTAGTGCCATCCTGTTTATTCCACAGAAAACCTTTTCCCTCTATATTGCCGGTTACATAGTGTCCGTCGCTCGACGAGGCTGAAGCTTCGCCATAGTTGTTGGGAGCAATTTTAATCAGCTGGTTGTTGTACCAGATTACGGGCGAGCGCGAGGCGCTAGGAAAGTCGGCCCAGCCAAAAACAACACTTCCGTCGTTGCTGATGCCATTTGGGCGGTTTGATTCGGGTATGATGTTGCCGATCATTTCGTAACCTCCGGCCTGTGTCCATTTAAAGGCTTTATAGTCGTAGTTGGGGTAATATTGCATCCCAACAAGGGTTTGGCCATCAGCTGTCATTCCCCAGCAAGAGTTATAGTCGGTGCCGCTTGGGTTGCCAACGGCAGAATTTATGCCGAGGAAATTCCATTCGCCGGTTTGATAATCCCATGTTCCGGCCATATGCGTGCCTAAGCTTGTATTGGTGGCATCGCCGCCCACAATTCCTGTTTCTGATACGGCAATCACCGTAATTTCTTCACCGTCAATGGAATGAAGCCCGCTGTCTTTTGCCCACAACATGCCACCGTTGCCAAAACCTGAGATTACCACGTATTTGCCGTTTTCGCTGATGTCGTATGGGAAGGTGTATTCGTTTACCATGATATCAATACCCACATTTGCAGGGCCAATGATGGAATAATTAACAGGCACCGAAAGCGTTGGAGTTGCGGGGTCGTTGCTGCTAATTGCCAAAGTTGCCGTGTAGTCGCCCAACTCGAGTCCGCTTGGGTTGAAGCTGAGCTGATGTGTTTGACTGGCTCCTCCGTTTACGTTGCCGCTGGCGGCGTTCAGGCTAAGCCATCCTGTTGCGCTGCCTGTGTAGGTTATGGATAGGTTGTAGATCAGGTTATCTACTCCGGTATTTTTAACTTTTAAGTTTTTGTTTATCGTGCTGTTGATGGGCCCAATGGCATTTACCACGGCCGGGCTTACCTCAATTTTCGGATCGGTATTAAAATCGCCGCTAATTTCAACTTCGTCAATTGCCCAGATATGTGCATAATTGCCTTCGTAGCGGAATGCAACATAGATGTTCTGTCCGGCATAGTCATTCAGGTTTAGAACTATCTGAGCCCATTCATCGGGAAATTCGCTTGGCTCCCATATTTGACTAAAGTTTCCGGTTGCAGGGTCGTTGCTGGTGGTACTCACTAATACACTGCTTTTTATGTAGTACTCGGGGTCGGCCAAAAGGCTCCAAAATGAGAGAACTGCCGGCCCGCTTGCAGGAATGCTGATTTGAGGTGTAACTAACCAACCGTCTTCATCGCCCATTCCGTAACTATGGAACGCGGCATACATATCGTCAATTTTGTGGCTAATGCCTTCGGCAATAATCCATTCCGGCAAAGAGCCGTCCACGTTAAAAGTGGCCCAACCTTCAGGAAGGTTTTCACCCGATTCGAAATCTTCTATTAAAGGGAATACAGCGGTTGTGCCTTTCCCCGAATCTTGTGCCATGCCGGCGCCTGCAGATATGATAAACAGTGCGGCAGTAAGCAAAAGGGTTCTAAATGAGAAAAAAGAATTCATAAATAATTGATTTTGATTATATTTAATTAGAGTCTTCTTTTTTATTGTTATGCGTTTTGATTGCCTTTGCTGCATCAAGTATTTTTTTCAATGCTTGATCCAGGCTTTGATTTCTTTCAGCAATGCTTCGTAGCCGCTCTTCGAGTTGTTCATTCTCCTGCTTTTCGTTGAGGCTTTTGTTGTTTGGTGTCATGAAAAACGATCATCAATATTTCGAAGCAAAAGTAAATTGCAGCTGCATATCGCCCTATAAAAATAGGTTGCACAAAACTGCACCAATGCATAAATTTTACTGCAACAATTTTGCTACAGCAAACATAATAAACAGATTATCAAGGTGTTATATTTGCGACAAAAACTCGATTAGCCCCTGTTCCGAGTTGGTGAGGTCGAGTTTTTTGCGAAGCCGTGTGCGAGCTACTTCAATGCTTCGTTGCGATTGCCCGGTTATGGCGGCAATTTCTTTGGTGGTCATATTAAGTTTCAAGAAGGCACATAAGCGCCTTTCGTTTGGGCTTAGATCGGGGCGTATTTCGTTCAGTTTCTGATAAAAATCGTTGTGCACATGCTGAAAGCGCATCTCAAATTCGTCCCATACATTTTCGTCCACTGTTTTCTCCAAATCATGGATGATGCTCTGGATCAATTCTTTGTTTTCCGATTTGAATTGATGCACCTGACTCAACAACTTTTGAACGATGCCATCCACCACTTCGTTTTTACGAAGTTGATACATCACATTGGTTGCCAGCTCTTTGTTTTTTGTTTCGAGCTCTATTTCCAGTCTTTCTTTTGTTAGCCGGAGGTTTTTGTTGAGCAATTCGGAATTGTCTTTTTCGAGCCGGGCACGCCTGAGCCTGGCCTGCGAAAGAAAGAAAAGTAAGCCGATGATGATGGCTATTGATACCAACAGCAAGCTTGTAAAAAGAAATTGCTGCTCTTTGCGTTCCTGTTCAATTTTTTGCAGCTTTTCGTGCTCCTTAAACTGCATATTGAGCTCGAGTTGCGTGAGCACCTTAGCTGTTTCTTCGTGATTGAGCAAATCGCCCTGTTCATCCTTTAAGATGAGGTATTTTAAGGCCGAGTCAGACTTTCCGGATTCTTTAAAAAGCATGAAAACATTGGAATAGATGCCTTCGAGCAGGGTAGGGCTACCCGTTTGTTTTGCATAACTGATGGCCTGGTAGAAATGCTTTTTTGCTTCGCCGGATTGATTGGTTTTTTCAAAATAAAGGCCCAGATTGCGATGCGATGCCGCAATGCCGCCAATATCGTTGTTCTCCTCACGTAGGAGCAAAGCCTTGTTGAGCACCGGAAATGCGTTGTCGAAATCTTCCTGAAGAATATAAACCATGCCCAAATTATTCATCAGGTTTGCATGAAGCTGATGATGTGGCTGCAACATATGAATTGCACTAATTCCTTTTTGATAATAAGATTCCGCCTTTTTCAGGTCGTTTTTTTCTTTGGCTATAATTCCAAGGTTGTTGTAAACGGATGCCAAAATGGCTTTTGTAAGCGAGTCGTTGAGGTCGTCGGGCATCCGAAGGTAATGGTTCAGGCCGTTGAGCAGGGTTTCTTCAGCCCGATCGTACTGATTCATCTGCATCTGAACAGCGCTGATGTTGATAAGCGCGCGCGAAATTTCGTTTCGGTTTCCTTCGCTTGTGGCAAAGTCGAGGTAGTTATAAAAATGGGTGGCAGCCTGCTCCAAAAGCCCCAGGCTAAAACAAGCCAAGCCGGCTTGATACGAGGCGCTGGCAATCAGTTTCCGGTTTCCCGAAAGACGTGCAATTTCGCTTGCCTGATCGGCATAGCGCATTGATTCTTTGTTGTTGCTAAAGGCAACGTCTTTCGAAAGGGCGATATACGTATTCACCTTAACCGAATCGGCTACGTTGGCCGAAACGATCCGAAGCATGGAGTCAATGCGGGGCGATAGCTCATCGGGCTGTTCCGCATTGCCGACAGACGGCAAAAAAAAGATGAAAAATAAAGCTGCCGAAACAAGCGTTCTATGCATCGGAATGATTCTTTTATACTGACAAAGATAGGCCTATTTCAAAACAGAGGGGGGCAATTTCTGGTTTTTTTCCTGTTCATTCTATTCCGAATTCAATCAAAGAAAAAAAACATGCAGATTAAAGCTGAAAAAAACCGAAACAAAAGCCCAGCCCTAGTTTTAACTTTCGGGTTTTGCATATCTTTGTTGAAAACAAACCTTAAATGTGAAACCAAATAATTGCCATGATTGCCATTGAGGAGCCCTATCATTTGTTTTCCGACCCCATGCGCTACTATCATGCAATGGTGAGCGATATGGAGGCTGCTCACGACTATATATATATCGAAACATACCGCATCGGCAACGATGTAGTGGGCGTTAGGGTTAGAGATGTGTTGTTGCGAAGGCTCAAGGCAGGCGTGGAAGTAAAATTGTTGGTTGACGCCTGGGGCGGGGTGGCTGTTTCCGATGGCTTTTTTGATGTGCTGATCGAAAACGGAGCGCAGGTTCGTTTTTTCGAAAAAATAAAGTTCAACAGCGATATGTTTACGAGAGGTCACAAGCGAAACCACCGCAAAATACTGCTGATTGACGACGAAATTACCTATATCGGATCATCTAATTTTACCGAATACAACCTCAACTGGCGCGAATCGGTGCTGCGTATTAAAGGGCATATAGCCCTGGCATTCAAGCGGGTTTTTAGGCAAGATTTTGAAATCTACAACAAATATGTTTTTGCCAAAGACAACTACCTTCGCCCGATTCGTTATGCCAACTTCACCATCGTGCGCGACATGCCGTCAATAACCAAGCAACGGATCATGAAACGCTACATCTACTTGATTAATAGGGCACAAGAGCGGATAGAAATTGTAAGTCCATACTTTTTGCCGGGCTACAAATTGCGAAAAGCCCTTATGGATGCTGCACAGCGCGGGGTAGCGGTGCAGGTGGTAATACCCAAACGAAGCGACGTGAATTTGGTTGATATTCTTAGAAATAAATATTTAGGTCCCTTGCATCTTTCGGGCATACACATCAAAATGTATGTGCCTCACAACCTGCATGCTAAACTCTTGCTTATTGATAATCATATTTTTAGCGTGGGTTCGCCCAATTTTGATTACCGCAGTTTCAGGTATATGTACGAAATTATCTTGCTCGGAGACGATCCGGCCATTGTAAGGCAGGTAAACGAGCACATCAGGCAAACGATCGAAAATAGCGACAATTTCGATTATGCCCAATGGAAACGCCGCTCGCTCATCAACCGTTTTTTCGAGTGGCTGTTGCTTCCTTTCAGGCACTTATTGTAAGCATCGAATCAAACCGGCCGGTTGATTTGTTTAAAAAACTCCCAACACAACATTTTTATATCGCTTTTTTGTTTAACTTTGCCGTTAATTGTTAATAAATTCACAATAAATTCATTCACACAAAATTATGCTTATGAAAGAAAAGATTTCATCCCGTCAGGCAATGGAATTAGAAGACAAGTATGGCGCTCATAATTATCATCCCCTGCCTGTTGTATTGTCAAAAGGAGAAGGCCCCCTGGTATGGGATGCCGAAGGCAAAGAGTATTACGATTTTTTATCGGCCTATTCAGCTGTGAATCAAGGGCATTGCCACCCCAAAATCATTAATGCAATGATTGATCAGGCCAAAACGCTTACACTCACCTCGCGTGCATTTTTCAATGATGTGTTGGGCGTTTACGAAAAATATATCACTTCATATTTTGGTTACGATAAGGTGTTGCCGATGAATTCAGGCGCCGAAGGCGACGAAACCGCCCTGAAACTTTGCCGCAAATGGGCCTATACCAAAAAAGGCATAGCCGAAAACCAGGCAAAAATCATTGTTTGCGCCAACAATTTCCATGGCCGCACCATCACCATCGTAAGCATGTCAACCGATCCCGATTCGCGCGGCGGTTTTGGCCCTTATACACCCGGTTTTGTTGTTATCCCCTATAACGATCTCCCTGCCTTAGAAAAAGCATTGGAAGATCCCAATGTTGCCGGATTCCTTGTTGAGCCCATTCAGGGCGAAGCCGGTGTTTTTGTTCCGGACGACGGCTATCTAAAAGGCGCTTTCGACCTTTGCAAAGCCAAAAACGTATTGTTCATTGCCGACGAAATTCAAACCGGCATTGCACGCACCGGAAAACTTTTGGCTTGCGATCACGAAGGCGTTCGCCCCGATATCCTCATCTTAGGCAAAGCCCTTTCGGGTGGCGTTTATCCGGTATCGGCAGTGTTGGCCGACGATGAAATTATGATGGTTATCAAACCCGGCGAGCATGGCTCTACCTTTGGCGGAAACCCGGTAGCTGCACGCGTTGCAATTGCCGCACTCGAAGTAGTAAAAGAAGAAAAACTGGCCGAAAAAGCCGAAGCCCTCGGAAAGGTTTTCCGTGGCGAAATGAATAAGCTGATGAGCGAAACCAAGATGATTACCAAGGTGCGCGGAAAAGGAATGCTCAACGCGGTGGTGATCAACGATAGCCCCGAAAGCAAAACTGCATGGAATATCTGTGTGAAAATGGCTGAATTGGGCGTTTTGGCTAAACCTACTCACGGCAATATCATCCGTTTTGCGCCTCCACTCGTGATAAGCGAAGCACAATTGATGGATGCACTTGGCCGCATTAAGAAAGCATTTTTAGCTTTTGAATAAGCAGAATCCTGCTAAAAACAAAAAGCGCAGCTCCTCAAAAAGGGCTGCGCTTTTTGTTTTTAGTGGTATGGATTAAATTAGAGCGCTTTGGCATAGTTTTGTGCCACCTGCTCCCAGTTGATCACATTCCAGAATGCTGAAACATAGTCGGGGCGCTTGTTCTGATACTTCAGATAATAGGCGTGCTCCCAAACGTCTAAACCCAAAATAGGCCTTCCTTTGCAATCCGACACATCCATCATTGGGTTGTCTTGATTTGGAGTGCTGCAAACGGCTAAGCTTTTGTCGTCTTTTACAGCCAGCCAGGCCCAACCGCTGCCAAAGCGGGTTTTAGCGGCCGTGTTGAACAGCTCCTGAAAAGCTTCGAACGAACCGAAGTTTTTTTCTATTGCGCTCAGCAGCTCGCCGCTTGGTTTGCCACCGCCATTTGGCGACATTACCGACCAAAACAATTCGTGGTTAAAATGGCCTCCGCCGTTGTTGCGAACGGCAGCAGGATATTTGCTAATGTTGCCCAACAGATCGCAAAACGAAAGATCGGCCATGGGCTTGTCTTTTACGGCAGCTTGCAGGTTGTCGAAATACGCTTTGTGATGACGCGTATAATGAATTTCCATCGTCAGAGCGTCAATGTGTGGCTCTAAAGCATTGAAAGCATAGGGCAAATTTGGGAAAACAAGGTCTTTAACTTTTGTCATTTTCGTAATTATTAATGTTTTATGTGATGAGGAACAGCTGTTTCGATGCTGTTTCACGGATATATTAAAGCATTAAACAAAATAGAATGAAAAAGGTTCAAAACTCCATCACGAGTTTCAAATTTAGCTGACGGGGGGTTAAATAATTTGGCACACCGTATTGGATATTGTTCACATCTTTAACCCATAAATAGGATACGGTATTGCTAATTTGCAACAGATTAAACACTTCGAGGCTCACCCACATGTTTTTTATCTGGCGGATGACGGCCGATTTTGAGGGCTGCCGGTCTTCGCCAAAAATTTGCTTACTAAATCCGATATCCACCCTCCGGTATTCGGTCATGCGCCGGGTTTGCATATAACGTTCGGTATTGGGTTGGCCAAATGGCAGCCGCGAGCCGAAAACCAATTTCAGGTTTACCCTATAAGTGGGATAATTAGGAATATAATCCTGAAAAAATAAGGCAAACTGAAAACGCTGGTCGGTAGGGCGAGGGATAAAACCCGGAAATACGCTTATGCTGTCGGCTATTTCCCGGTTTGTGCTTATGGGCGTAATGCGCTCGCCCTCTGTATTAATATAATAGGTGTAGTGGTCGCCAATCACATCTTCTTCGGTTTTCATCAGCGAAAGGCTAGCCCAGCTTTCAACGCCTTTTACAAATTCGCCATTTACTTTTAGGTCAATACCTGCGGCATAGCCCGTCGAAAGTTGATCGGCATAATACCTCAGGCGGACGTTGTCAATTTCGTAAGGAATCAGCTTGTCGAAATATTTGTAATAGACTTCTGAGGTCAATTGAAAAGGGCGTCGCCAGGCAAAAAAGCGATAATCGGCAGCCACAATGGCTTGGTACGACACTTGCGATTGCGTTTTATCATACAGATTGCCGCTAAAGAGCCTCATTTCGCGGTAATAGGGAGGTTGGGTATAAACTCCGGCCGATATCCTGAAATTAAAATCTTTTTTCCAGTTGGGTTTTACCGAGGCACTTAAGCGTGGGCTTAGCGTCCATTCGCTGCCATAGCCCCAATAATTGGTCCTTATTCCGGCCGTAAGCGACCAATCGGCATCGCTTTTATCGGCAAAGTTCCACGAGTTTTGCACATATGCATTCAGATTGTGCGAGTGAAGCTGGTGTTTTGCTTTGGCTACTTGATTTAGTATCAAGTCGGTATGATTTGGGTTGGAGAGGCCGGGTTCTTCAAAGGGGCGTGGCAGGGTGAATCCGGCCGAATCAACCATTTCCCATTCGCTGAGTTTGTCGTTGATTTGCTGAAATTGGTAGCGCGCTCCCCATTTCAAAAGGTTAGCTCCAAAGGCGTAAACGCCTT
>CAYYDS010000071.1:8651-12218 GCA_964470665.1 uncultured Lentimicrobiaceae bacterium | reverse complement strand
GGACAATGCTGTATTTGACTACCTTGGCGATCTCAAAGTGCCTACGCTCATCTTTTTTGGCGAAGACGACAACTTAATCCCCAACCGTTTCCTCAACCCCGGAACCACGCGCCAAATAGCCGAAAGGGGCGCTGCCCGTATTGCCGGCAGCAAATTGGTAATGGTTCCGAAATGCGGGCATTTTATGATGTTCGAGAAGGCGGAAGTATTTAACAACGAAGTGAAAGCATTTTTGCAATAGATTTGTTTTTAATTGGTTAGTGAAAAAGGAGGTCAAGCGGCCTCCTTTTCCTTTTCAAAAATATTACATGCCTCTTTCGTTTCGTTAAAAACAAATGAAAAACAGTTCTTTTTCGGAGCAATTTAGTACCTTCAACCCCAAATTGTGCGACATGAAATATCCGTTGGTTGCGTTTACGGAATTTGCCAATCATCTTTACCCGCATGAAGCTGATTATCTGATTAGTATTGTGAAATTTGTGAAGGAGGATAATCAAAAAATCCTGCATATTATTCAGCACAATTGCCACCATCCTGAGCAGATGAAGCCCTTTGATCCGCAAATTGACAAGCGCACCTATTCTTATCTTAAAAAATGGATTGCAGAAAGCCTGTCTAAAGCCGATGTTGATCTTTTTTACGAATGGATTCTGAAAACCGAAAAACAGGTTATGCTCGATGCCATTTCGCCCGATGAGGAGCGCAAAATCATTTCATACCTAAAGACCATTGGCCCGACTCATTATTGCTTTTTGCGTTTTTATGAACTCGTTCAGCATTTTAGAGATTATCTGCTCATTCGCGTAAGAAACCTTTTTTACCGGCCCACAAATGTTTACCTCATGCAGTATGAGCCGTTCTATATCAACAGCTTAGCTGTAAACAAAAGGCTTAATGAAGCCACTGTGGGCATCATAAGGCATCACGAAACGCCGATGCTTGCGCCTTTAGAATTTACCGACTTTTTGCACGAAACCTTTGCCGACAAACAGCTTGATGGCTATACGCGGTATAGGGCTGCCGTGCGGCTTACCTTTCATTATTACAACTTTCGCGAATTTGAAAAATTGCAAGCGCTCTATAGTGCCTTAGACGAGGAGTTTAAAACTGCATTGTTTTATTCCAAACGGCTCCTTTCCAATTATTATTCCAATCGGGCTATGATGCACAGCAAATTAAAAGAATTGAATAAAGCCGAAAAATACGGTTACCTCTCCATCCGGCAGAAAAACAGCGACTATCTTTTCTACCTGGCCAATCTCTGTGGTGTGTTGCTGCGCAATAAAAAATATGAAAAAGCTCTCAAACTGATGAGCCAATCTATACCGGAGTTGAAAAACACCAATAGTTTTTACAATAAAATCGGTTTTGTAAGTTTTTACATCCGCACGCTTGTGGCAAACAACAAAGCCAAAAGCGCGGTGAGTTACGCTTCAACTTTTCTTGATGCATACCGGAAAGAGATTTTTGAAACACGCTGGCATTTGTTCTTTTCGGCCTACTTGCAAGCCCTGCTACATGCCGGCAAAACCAGCCGGATAATCGCTCTATCCAAGCATTATAAGCTTGTAGGGATGGAAAAGAAATTTATTGATTCGAGTGTTTATACTCCGGTATTGTTTTGGCATACCGAAGTTGCGCTTTACCTCGAAGGGCGCATTACACAGGATGAACTTACCGAAACGATCCTCAGTTCGGCACAAAAACAATTGGGTCATAGCTATCAGTCGGGCCGCGTAAACGAATTACTCGATCAACTTCAACTTATTATACCCGCCGAGGTTGAAGAAATCCGGGCTCATATTTCAGCTTAACAATTGGGGTTTATCCCATACAAAACGGTAGGGCAAAAGTGCGTCATCGCCGGCATAATCAACTCCAATACGCGCTGTAGCACGAATTTCGGCAGGCAAAGGCCTGGGTTTTTCCACAATCCAGATGAGCTCCCCTCCTATTTTTAAACCATTGTGTTTTAGGTTGATACCCATTGCCTGACACAATTTTGCCGGGCCATTGGCAATAAGTTGTGCCGGAAATGCTTTTTTGCGCCGTTCCAGCATAAACTCCAGGCCGCAAACAGGCCAAATGGCTCGTATAAGGATGGCATGAGGCACTTCTGCAGGGCCTGTAACAATATTAAACAGGTGATGCATGCCATAGGTAAAATAAACATAAGCAATTCCGCCTGCATTATACATTACGCTTGTGCGCCCGGTGCGCCTTCCGCCCCATGCATGCGATGCCCGATCAGCCACACCCTTATAGGCTTCGGTTTCGGTAATCAGCCCACAACAATGTTTTCCGTCAATCCGGCTATGAAGCTCGCAGCCGATCAACGAGCGTGCAAGTTCCACCACCTCAGTACTTAAAAAATTCAGCTTATGCTGCTCCATGCTCTCTTTTAAAACAAATTATTAAAATCTAACTGACTGTTAATCAACAGCCTATCCGAAGCATCGTTAACAATCAGCTTGTTTTCGATCATCCAGCGAATGGCTGATAATACCTTCTCTTCGGAATAACCTTCGATGCGCGAAACGGCCTCAAAGAGCGGATAGGGACGTTGTTTGAGCAGTGGAATGAGTTGACTTTTAATTCCCAGAAACTCTACATCGCTCAATTGCAGCTTATTGCGCTTTACGCACACATCGCATTTGCCGCAACGCCGGCTCTGATTTTCGCCAAAATAGCGCAAAAGCTGTACGCTGCGGCATTCGTCAGAATTGTAAACAAAATCAATTACCGACTGCAAGCGCTGAGCGGCAATCCGTTTACGGTCGAAATAATTTTCTTTGCTTAAAAATACGTTTTCGGCCGGTTGTCGTTCCGATAGAAAAATAATTTGAGGTTTTTCTTTTACCGGGATATAAGTTAGAAAGCCTAACTTCATCAATTTCAATAGGTTTTCTTCTACTTGTTCGGTCTGTAAACTTGTTTTACGCCCTAATTCTTCGATTCTCAGCGTAACAAAATCGGTAAACAGCCCCGGCAACGACCTTAATAAGGCTTTGATAAACAGATTGTATGCGGGGACCTCGATTTGAAGGCGATAGAGGTCTTCGCGGCTGCAATGCACAAAGAGGCGAGCCGGAGTGCGAACGCCTTCGGTAAGCTGAAGCAGGCCTTCTTTTTCGAAAAACTGCAAAGCCGAAAACACTTCCACAATCTGAAAATTATATTCGCGCGAAAATGCCGGCAGGTCGAAATCATAGCTTTGCCCTTTACCCGATCCAATGGGTATTTGATAATAATTGCCCAATGCCTGATAAACAGCCCTAATCTTTTGGAGTTCGGGAAATGCAGCTTCAAATCCTGTTTTCAATTGTTGAACATCTTGATCGGCGGTAAGCAGCCAGGCCGATGATTCTTTTCCATCGCGGCCGCCACGTCCGGCTTCCTGAAAATAAGCTTCGAGGCTGTCGGGCAAATCCATATGCACAACGAGGCGCACATCGGGTTTGTCAATGCCCATTCCAAAAGCATTGGTTGCCACTATCACCTTTACCCTCCCATTCATCCAAGCGGCCTGTCTTTGGTCGCGCAGAGCAGCATCCAGGCCTGCATGAT
>CAYYDS010000071.1:0-8641 GCA_964470665.1 uncultured Lentimicrobiaceae bacterium | reverse complement strand
TGATACCATGTTGAGGGGATTTTATGGGTGTTGAGGAAGTCGGATATTTCGCGTGTTCGCCTCCTGTTACGCACATACACTATGCCACTGCCCTGCTCCATACGCCTAAGAAGGCGCTCGAGGGTGCCATATTTATCGGGATGATGGATGATGTTGTAGGTGAGATTAGCTCGCGCATAGCTGGTTTGAATCACATGCGGCTGCTTGAATTTCAATTTTTCCTGAATATCCTTCACTACAACCGGAGTTGCTGTGGCAGTTAGGGCCAGCACAGGCACATTTGGCACATAAGGCCTTATTTCGGCTATACGCAGATAGGGCGGCCTAAAATCGTATCCCCATTGCGAGATGCAATGCGACTCATCAACAGCTATCAGGTTGATTTTCATGCGCTCGACGAGCGCAAGGAATCGTTCGGTAATCAGGCGTTCGGGCGAGACATACAAAAATTTAATCTGGCCAAAAACGGCATGATTATAGGCTAATTCCACTTCGTTAGGATGCATGCCCGAATAGATGGCTGCAGCAGCTATGCCCCTTTGTTTCAGGTGCATAACCTGATCTTTCATTAAGGCAATAAGGGGCGTAATCACTAAGCAAAGGCCCGGCATCGCCATGCCCGGCACCTGAAAACAGATGGATTTTCCTCCTCCGGTTGGGAGCAGTGCCAGCGTATCGCGACCGGCAATTACCTCATCCACAATTTCTTCCTGCCTGGGCCGAAATGCAGGATAACCCCAATGTTTGACCAGTATTTCGAGTGATTGCCTGCTCATGGGGGTTTTGTGGTTTGAGGTGATTAAATGGGAGGCTTAGCCCGTTGTTTTCAACAATTGATTTATAATCGCAACCAGTTCAGATTTTTGAATGGGTTTGGTGATGTAGTGATCGCAGCCGGCTTTGCATGCTTTTTGCGCGCCCTCAGGGTCGTAAAAAGCAGTTTGGGCAATAACGGGCAGCGAAGGATATAGTGCTTTAATTTTTCTCGTGGTGTCAAACGCATCCATATAAGGCATCATAATATCCATCAAAACGAGGGATATTTTTGGGTTTTCAAGGCAAACGCGAATGGCTTCATCTCCTTTGGAAGCCCAAATAATTTCGGCGCCCGAGTTTTTAAAGGCCGATTGGTAAAACCGGAAATTTTCTTCCACATCGTCAACCACTAAAATAACTAAACCGTTCCAACTTGCCTCAGGCTCATGTGGGTGATAATCTGAACTTATCACTTGCTCCCCTTTCATTATCGGGAGGGTAAAATAAAAAGTAGTGCCTTTTTGAAATTCGCTATCGAACCATATTTTCCCGCCCATCAGCTCAACCAACTGCTTGGTAATGAACAAACCCAGCCCCGAGCCTTCGTGGTTAATCCCATAGGGATCATCAAACTTGGCAAATCGCTGGAAGATATGCGGAATTTTGTCGCGCTCGATACCCGAACCGGTGTCTTTCACAAAAAATTGCACGCAGTCGCCATGAATTTCGGTATAGCCGAAATGAATTGAGCCGCTTTCGATAAATTTGATGGCGTTGGTAAGCAGATTGGTAAATATTTGCCGAAAACGGTTAGGGTCGGTTTCAATTTGGAAAGGTGCAGCAAAGGCCGGTTTTTCAATGCTAATCCCGATCTGCGTTTTATTTCGGCTTTTCAACTGACCTTGTATCATCAGCAAAATCTCGTTGAGGGTTTTATCTACGTCCACAAGCTGTTTTGAGATTTTGATTTGGCCGGCTTCAATTTTCGAAACATCAATAATGTCGTTGATTAGCTGCAACAAAGTATCGCCTGCCGCCTGAATCATTCTGGCATATTCTTGCGACTCTTCGGCCACATCATCTTGGTCGAGAAGCAAGTCGGAAAAGCCGATTATTGAATTGAGAGGCGTGCGGATTTCGTGAGAAATACTTGCCAAAAAAAGCGATTTCGAACGGTCGTTTTTCTCGCTTTTCAAGCGCTTTTGATGCTCCTCGGCTATGCGAAGCGCATCAACGGTGCGATCGGTAAGTTGAAACTGAATCCAATCAGTATCCTGCTGATTTGCAGTTAGCTCGCATTGGAAGAAACACTTTTTCCCGGCTAAATTCTGTTCAACTTCAAAATGTTGATTATTCCCTTTCGATGCTTCCATTAATGCCTCATCCACAGATATTTGCATGCTAAAACCGGCTTCCGAAAACAAGCTGTCAAGCGTTTTGCCTTGCACATCTTCGCAGCCGCCTAAAAGAGCTTGTGCCGTTGGGTTGCACCAAAATAGTTTTTTCTTTGTGTTGAACAAAAAGAAAGCAACCGAGGCTTGGCTAAGCAATTGATTTACAAGGGGGATATCGCTATCTTCTGTCTCATTCACAATATGCTGCCAATGAAGAATGTTTTCGAAATACAACATGCCGTTTTGTTTTGAAAGGTTGCTTTAAGTCTTCGAATCTCAAATTTGCGCTAAATTAGCAAGAAGTAATGAAAAACGCAAAAAATCCTTATTTTTCCATCCTTAAGCTTTGATTTCCTTTGATATGAGGCGGAAAATAGGGGCAATGCCGGCAGCCGTTTCCGCAACAATAGCCTCGTCGGGTTAAAAAAGAAGCCGTCATTACCCGAATTCCATTTTCGAGGTAAAAATCCTCGCCTTCTTTCAACTGATTGTTAAAGCGGTAAAAACGGTCGTCTGGGGGTGTTTTCATGGGCTAAGCGGATAAATAGAAATATCGAAATCGTCAATAAAAAAGCGGTTTGGTTCTCGGTTCCAAATGTAAATTTTAACCTGATTTCGTTTAGACGCAATTGCAGGCACCCTAAAACCAAAGCGGGCCTTGCGCCATTGGCCGGTTTTTCCATCAGGCATCTGCTTGATTTTAAATGTTTTATAAAAATGAATCCGATTTAAACTGTCGTTCACGGCATAAACGAGCAAAGCCTGTGCGGCAGCATTGGGCGTGGGTTCGTTGTACATCAGCCCGACACGCACATAATTTTGATTTTCAGTAATTTTAGCGTCAATTTTCGGGAGTTCGAGCGTTGGCGAATAGATATTTTCCCGGTCTAAAACAGCTAATGCATTGCCACTGAAGGCCAAATCCGACTTAAGTATGCCATTTGTTGTCCAGCAATCAACGGGATTGTCCATTGCATTAAAAAACGCCAATTTCTTTTCTTCGTTCAGCGTTTCAAAAACCGCTTCCGGGTATTCACCAAGTACATTTCGATAGCTTTGCCCTGTTTTTAGGAAAACATAGCGGTATTTTTCCCACGACATCGAGTCGGGGTGCAAAATACCGGACTGATATTGCCGCGTTTGTATGAGGTTGAGCAGCACAACAAGCGAAAGAAGTAAATAAAGGGCAATTTTGCTCCATTTTTTACCAATCATATGCTGAACAAACCACGCCAGAGGGATCGCCAAAGCGGCATAATGGTCAATCATTGCACGCATGCCAAAGCTATCGCCGTAAAACCAGTTCCACCAGGCCGAAAGAACAACGAGCAAAATGCTGAGATACATCATAAACCATATAGCGCCGTATCGCGAATGACGAGCCATAAAAAACAGGCCCGGAAACAGGAAAAACATGAGTGGAGTGTAAATAAAAAAACCCTTGCGAAAGCCAAATAAAAAACGGAAAATGGCGGGATGCCCAAAGTTAAAACCTTCGTTTTGGTAGCTCCAGTAAAAAATTTCGCCGCTTTGAATAAACTGAAATACCGCCTGCAACGCAATAATCGAAAGCAAAAGAAGAGCTGCCAAAGCTGTTGTTAAAGCCTTTTTTAACAGCCAATCGAAAGCCTGTTTGACGGACTGCTTACTACCCGCCAACATGGGCAAGGATAACATTATCAATGCATTAGTCGGTCGGATAAGGGTGATCAAGCCAAGCATGGCTGCCGAAAGAAACAGAAAACGCCCCTGCAATCGCACAAAAAAATACCGGCTATAAAGCAAAAAAACCGAAATCGCAGCAAAAGAATAAACATGCGAATGCGAGGGATGAAGAAAAGCATAGTAAAACAAATTGGTGGCAAATACCAAAGCAAGAACAACGATGCTTTGCACCTTTTTTCCAAATCCGAACGATTGAAGCAGCCTGGCAGTGCACACAAGGCCGATGGCAAGATAAACGGCTGCTGCCAACGATACAGCATACTGAAACAAAAAGTTATATCCGTCGGCCGGGATATGCAAAAACCATGAATAAACCCATGCCAGCAGAAAAAAAGGCAGCATCAGCAAAGCGGTTCCCAAATAATATTTGTTGGCCATTATTTCATTTTTTTCATAAAAATAATGCGCCATATAATCGGGCCCGCGCTTGCTTTTTTCAAATTCGTAAACTTTTGTGAAATCGGTGGTATGGTAAACAAAAACTGAATGCATAATAGCCACTTCCATCGCCATCAATGGTACGTGCAGCCGAGCCTTGCCTAAAAAGCTGTACAACAATAAAAAGGAGCAATGCGCCACCAAAAATAAACGTTCGCATTTTGTTATTCTTTATTTCTTTTGCAACAGACTATAATACAGGCAATTCGCGCTGAAAACCGGCTTCAAGCGAGATAAAAGTCTCGGTAAATGTAATCTCCGGTATGGATTGAATCCGTTCGACGATTATCTGTTTCAAATGCTCGTTGTTAAAAGTATAAATTTTCACCAAAAGCGAGTATTTTCCGCTAATGTGATGACATTCAACAATTTCGGGTATCTCGCGTATTTTATTAAATACTTCGTTATGGGTGCTGGTGGCCGTAAGATTCACCTGAATACCGATGAAAGCGCAGGTCATATAGCCCAAACCTTTTGCGCTCAGCCTAAACTGCGACCCCTCGATTACCCCTGCCTCGGTAAGCCTTGCCACGCGCTGATGCACGGCCGCCCCCGAAACACGGCAGGCCTTGGCAACCTCCACAAAAGGCATGCGTGCATTTTTAAGCAATAAAGCAAGTATTCTTCGATCCAAAGTATCAAGATGAAAGTCGGATTGCATGATTTATCTTTAAATTTTACATTTCGAAACAAAAATAGACTATTTAATTAAAGTTTTTAAATATTTTCATTATTTCAACAAAATTTTATTATCAGTTCTGTTCAATTCTAAACAATTCCTTAATTTTGTCAATGAATTAAAATGTTAACACAATGATAAATAACCCTTCTGAACGCATCTTCAATTTGAAGCAATTTGGTGAGTTTGGCGATGTAAACCCTTCCGTAACCGACTCTGCCACTTACACTTTCATGCAAGCTAAAACCATGACAGAAACTTTTCAGGGCGAAGCCGAAGGCTGTTTCCTCTATTCGCGTCATTGGAACCCCAGCAACAAATATTTAGCCGATGCTTTGGCCGCAATGGAAGGCACCGAAGCCGGCTGGGTTACGGCAAGCGGCATGGCTGCCATCACCACGGTATTATTACAACTTTGCAAAGCCGGCGATCATATCGTATCGAGCATGACAACCTATGGCGGCACTTTTGCTTTTATGCAAAACTGGCTACCCCGCTTCAATATTGAGGTAACTTTTGTTGACATTACCAAGATCGACGCGGTAAAAGCAGCCATACGCCCCAATACTAAGCTGGTTTACACCGAAACCATGACCAACCCGCTGCTTCAGATCAGCGATTTGCCGGCATTGTCGGCCATCACCAAAAAGCATGGCATAAAGTTAGTTGTTGACAACACCTTTACACCGCTGATGGTTGAGCCGGCAAAGCATGGAGCCGATATCGTTGTTTACAGCCTTACCAAATTTATCAACGGCAAAAATGATTGTGTGGCCGGAGCTATCTGTGCAAGCCAAGATTTCATCAACAATATTGTGGATGTAAACGATGGTACTGCAATGCTTTTAGGGCCGGTGCTCGACCCTTACCGCAGCTCGAGCATCCTTAAAAACCTTCATACGCTGCATATCCGTATGAAACAGCATAGTTTCAACGCGATGTATTTAGCCGAGCGTTTTCGCGAAGCCGGATTAAAATTCAACTACCCTGGTTTGGCCGAGCATAAAGGACACGAAACACTCAAAAAAATGCTCAACGAACGTTACGGCTTTGGCGGCATGATTTCGATTGACCTCGGCACAGCCGAAAAAGCCAATAAACTAATGGAGAAAATGGAAGTGGCCGATGTGGGCTATCTCGCCGTTAGTTTAGGGTATTTTAAAACCCTGTTTAGCAATAGCGGCAAAAGCACAAGCTCCGAAGTACCCGAAGACATTCAGCGCGAAATGGGCTTATCCGAAGGCTTGGTGAGGTTTAGCGTGGGCCTCGACGACGATATCGAAAGCACCTGGCAACGCATTAAAGCCTGCTTGGACTAAACAAATCTTCAACGATCTTTTTAATCCTTAAAAGCCACCTCTGTGGCTTTTTTGCTTTTAGGTATTGCCGCATTGAAAACTGCCTGAATTGTGGCAACTCGTGCGGTAAAAATTTTATTTTTTAAAATAACCCAAAAAATTCCGGCATTTTTTGGTGCAAATGAACTTGGGCATAAAGGCACGCGTCCGGAGACGCGCGCCAGCCACGTGGAAATGCAGATCAGGCGCCGGAAGATACGAAGGCACGCGCCCTGTGGTGCGCGCCAGCCACGTGGAAATGCAGATCAGGCGCCGGAAGATACAAAGGCACGCGCACGGAGGTGCGCGCCAGCCACGTTGTGGACATAAAAAAAGCCTGGAATTCAGGCTTTTTTTTATGAAGTATGCGCGCTACTTTATTCGTAATCCGAAATCGGAGCACAGGTGCATATTAAATTTCTATCGCCAAAAGCCTCGTCAATGCGACTCACATGTGCAAAATACTTATCGTTTTGCAAATATGGAAGTGGGAAGGCTGCTTTTTCGCGGCTGTAAGGCAAATTCCAACCGGAGTTTACCACCATTGCCACTGTATGCGGTGCATGACGGAATACATTGTTGACGCGATCAGCCTTGCCTTCTTCAATTTCGCGGATTTCTTCGCGAATGGCAATCATGGCATCAACAAAACGATCGAGTTCAGCAAGCGGTTCGCTTTCGGTAGGTTCAACCATCAGGGTGCCGTGCACCGGAAATGCCACTGTTGGGGCATGAAATCCGTAATCCATCAAGCGTTTTGCAATATCTATTGCGCCAACATCGGCAGTTTTGACAAATTGGTTGCAATCTAAAATCATTTCATGTGCCACCGTGTCTTCGTTACCGGTATAAAGTATCGGATAATGATTTTTAAGTTTAACACGCAGATAATTTGCGTTGAGGATTGCCATTGCAGTGGCATATGTAAGTCCTTCGCCACCAAGCAGTTTGATATATCCATACGAAATGGGAAGGATCATTGCGCTGCCAAAAGGTGCAGCCGATACAGCGCGAATGGCTTTGCTTCCGCCTGTTTTAAGCTGGGTATGACCGGGCAAAAAGTCAACCAAATGTTTGGCTACCCCAATAGGGCCAACCCCCGGCCCCCCACCGCCGTGCGGAATGGCAAAGGTTTTATGGAGGTTAAGGTGGCAAACGTCGGCACCGATAAAGCCCGGACTGGTTAATCCAACTTGTGCGTTCATATTTGCGCCGTCCATATACACTTGTCCGCCATGCGAATGAATGATCTCAACCAATTCCGAGATTCCTTTTTCAAATACACCGTGCGTGGAAGGATAGGTAACCATGATGGCGGCAAGCTTTTCTTGATGGGCTTCGGCCTTTATTTTCAAATCATTGAGGTCAACATTTCCCATTTCATCGCATTTCACCACTACCACTTCCATTCCGGCCATAACTGCGCTTGCAGGGTTAGTTCCGTGGGCCGAGCTGGGGATGAGGCAAACATTGCGGCGTGCCTCACCTTTCGAAATAAGGTATTCTCTGATCACTAAAAGGCCGGCATATTCGCCGCTGGCACCAGAGTTGGGCTGAAACGAAACAGCGGCAAAGCCCGTAATTTCGCAAAGATCTTTTTCAAAATCGCGAATTAGCTCGTTATAGCCTTCAGCCTGATCGGACGGCACAAAGGGGTGGATATTGGCAAACTCGGGCCAGCTAAGCGAAAACATTTCGGCTGCCGCATTGAGCTTCATGGTGCACGATCCGAGTGGTATCATGGTTCGGTTTAGAGCCAAATCTCTGTTTTCCAACTTCTTGAGATAGCGCATCATATCGGTTTCAGAATGGTAAGTATTGAAAACCGGGTGCGTGAGGTAAGTCGTTTTGCGTTGCAAAGCTTCTGGAATATTGCAAAGAGTGCCGCAATAAGCAGGGTCGCAAACATAATTTTCGTGTTTGTAGTCATTTGCCAAAGCAATAACGGCTGCAATGCGGTTCACATCGTCGAGCGTAGTGGTTTCGTCGAGGCTGATGCCAAAGTGCGAATCGTCAATAAGCCTAAAGTTCATTCCATTTTCGGTAGCAAGCCTGCAAACGGTCTTAGCTTTTCCGCTTAAACGGAACAAAAGGGTATCAAAAAACGATTCGTTCAACTGATTTGCCCCTATTTTTTCTGCCTCAATTTCGAGTACCGAGGCCAGAATATGGATATGACGAGCAATTTCTTTAAGGCCGTCAGGGCCATGATAAGCAGCATAAAATCCGGCCATTGAAGCCAGAAGGGCTTGGGCGGTACAGATGTTCGAAGTTGCTTTTTCGCGTTTGATGTGCTGCTCGCGTGTCTGGAG
>CAYYDS010000070.1:0-12266 GCA_964470665.1 uncultured Lentimicrobiaceae bacterium | reverse complement strand
AAATCCCGAAAAAGATGCGGTTCAATTAGAAGCAACCTCGCCCGCCCTCAACGCCCATCGCATCATAACCCCGCTTTTTGTGGCTCAGGGAGCCAAAGACCCGAGAGTGAATATTGACGAATCGGATCAAATTGTGGAAGCCATGAAAAAACGTGGCATCGAAGTCGAATACATGGTGAAAGAAAACGAAGGACATGGCTTTCATAACGAAGAAAACCGCTTCGACTTCTACCGTGCAATGGAAAAATTCTTAAAAACACATTTGATGAAATAATGAATTTGCCGCTTTTTAGATAGCACCATATTATGCTATCTAAAAAGCGGCTATTGATTGCTTTTTTTGCCTATACTACTCTTCTCTTATCCTGATTTAACTTAAAAAACTCAAAACCCTTAAAGACAATCCTTTACAATGACAAAAACAATCCAATTTACCGCTCCGGATCATTACCTTGTTGACGAACTGTTTACCGAAGAACATAAAATTGTGCGGGCAGCCGTCAGAGACTGGGTAAACCGCTCAGTAAAACCTACGATAGAAGAGAATTTTGAAAAGGCCGTTTTCCCTCGGCAATTAATTCAAGAATTGGGCGAAATAGGCGCTTTCGGACCTTTTATTCCGGTAGAATATGGTGGCGCCGGCATGGATTACATCGCCTACGGCATCATTATGCAAGAGCTCGAGCGCGGCGATTCGGGTGTGCGTTCAATGGCTTCGGTGCAAACCTCCTTAGTGATGTATCCCATTTTTAGCTTCGGAAGCGAAGAACAAAAACGGAAATACCTGCCAAAATTAGCAAGCGGCGAACTGATTGGTTGCTTTGGCCTCACCGAACCTAATCACGGTTCCGACCCCGGAAGCATGATCACCAATTTTAAAGATATGGGCGATCATTACCTGCTCAACGGAGCCAAAATGTGGATTACCAATTCGGCCATTGCCGATGTGGCGGTAGTTTGGGCCAAAGACGAAAACAACCTTGTGCGGGGTTTAATTGTTGAAAAGGGCATGGAAGGCTTTTCGGCACCCGAAACCCATGGCAAATGGTCGTTGCGGGCCTCAGTTACCGGCGAGCTGGTTTTTGATAACGTGAAAATCCCGAAAGAAAACCTCTTGCCTCACGTACAAGGCCTCAAAGGGCCGCTCAGCTGTTTGAGCTCGGCACGCTATGGCATTGCCTGGGGGGTGATTGGAGCCGCAATGGATTGCTACGATGCAGCCCTGCGCTACGCACTCGAACGCGAGCAATTTGGTAAGCCGATTGGAGGTTTTCAGCTGCAGCAGAAAAAATTTGCCGAAGCGCTTACAGAAATCACCAAAGCACAGCTCTTAGCCTGGCGCTTAGGCGTATTGCGCAACGAGGGCAGAGCTACACCCGCTCAAATAAGCATGGCAAAACGCAACAACGTGGAGATAGCCCTCAATATCGCCCGCGAAATGCGTCAGGTGCTCGGCGCCATGGGCATCACCAACGATTTTCCGATGATGCGCCATATGATGAACCTCGAATCGGTGATTACCTACGAGGGCACACATGATGTGCATCTGCTCATTACCGGACACGAAATTACCGGAATACCGGCTTATAAAGGTTGATCTAGAAGCCGCCATTTTTCTGAAAAGGCCCTTCCGGATGGTGTGGATTTATCCGCTACGGCGCAGATGGTTTAGCGGCAAAATAGTCGGGAGGCAGCTGTTTTAGCTCTTTGAGCAAATACACAAAATAGCGTTTGGCTGGCTTTCCGCCCCGTTTTATCTCGATGGTGTCGGCAGCTGCAATCTGCTCAAAATAGTCGGAATACAATTCGCAAGGGTCTTTGTAATCCCTGCTGCTGGTGAGATACCAGAAGCTGTCGCCCAAATGGAAACCGCCACGTATATTGTTGATCCAAAGGTATTTATGTAGTCGTTCGGGTTTTCCCATTCCAAAAGTTTTCAAACCTAATGGACGGCCAACATAATAATCGAGGTTGGCCAAAGGAAACCAGTTTTCGCCAAGCAGCCCGTCATTGGCTTGCATTTGCCCCTGCCTGATTTTTTCGGCCCTGATCTTTTCAAATTCGGGCTTCAGTTTTCGCCAGCCAAACATGTCGAGGCTTACATCGTTTTTGCCTAAAAGGTGGTATGGGTGATTGTTTTTCGTCGGAATCAATCCGAATTTTACTTGAAGACTTCCTGCAGCGATGATTACAAACAACAGGGCAAGAGCTGCAGCAATAGGCCGTGCCTGCGTTTTTGCCCGCCCATCGAGCGCAAAGGCCGCCACTAATAAAAGGCTATTGTAGGCCGGGCCTGTCCAGTGCGGCAAGGTTTCCCTGAAAAGAGAAAAGAAAATAAAAATCCCGATAAGCGGGAGGCCGATAAACAACAACAGGCTGATTTGCGGCAATCGTTGTGCTTTTTTCTGCCCGATAACTGCCACAACGCCCACCCACACCAAAATAAAAACAACGGGGTTGTTGTATAAAAACTGGCCGGCTAATTCTCTAAAAAAATAGCTGAGCCGCAAGCCACCGTGCAGAATATTTAGCCTCTCTCCATGAAAACTGAAGCTAATGAAGTGGTTTTGAAAATTCCAAATCATCACCGGAAGCAGGCACAAAGCCGAAACCAAAAGGGCAAGATAAAATGAAGGAAAGCGCAACCATTGCCTGCGTTTAAAGAGGATAAAAAGGCCATAGCCAAGCCACAAAAATGCCGAGGTGTATTTCGAAATCATCCCTAAACCGATGCTTAAACCGATGATAGGGAGCAGGCGCTTGATGGTTTGTGTGCCTTGTCCTTCTTTAACGGTTGTAAGCATCATCCACAGACTTAGCATCCAGAAGAAATTTTGCGGGGTATCGGGCAAAATCATCAGGCCGGTAATCACAAAAGCATAAACCGAAGCAGTATATAGCAGCGCGGCATACCATCCTGTGCGCTCGTTGCGCAGGCTTTTACCCATGAAAAAAAGCAAAGCGGTGTTGGCTGTCATAAGCACAACCGACGAAAGACGAAGCGCCAGCTCGTTATCGAAACGCAGATTTAGGCTGAAAAGTTGGATCATCCAGCCGATCATGGGCGGATGGTCGAAATGGCTCAAATCAGGGAAAAGTGCATACGTATAATAATACACTTCGTCGTTGCCCAACTCGAGCCAAAAAGCAAGAAAAGTTCGTGCTATGAGGCTTACCGCCAAAAGCAGCCAAAGTTTTCGCCTGTACGAGGGCGTGGTATGCAGACTATCACTCATTGAGGTTTCTTTTTGCCGGTAGTTGAAATTAAAACACTCAAAATCAATACAGTAGCAATTATATACAAACTCCTCATCACCGAGGTGCGTATTACGTCAAATTTTGGAGTTGGCCGAACAGGGAGAGCCGCGCTGCCCGATCGCACAATAGGGTTGAGGTAAAGAATAGTGCCGTCGTCAAAAGATATCTCAGCTCTGATATAGGTGTCGAAACCGCTAAGCGGATAGGCAGTTTGAGGCGTATGGTCTGCCCGATGCAAAACTTGCCCGTTTTGGCCGATGAGTTTTATTTCCACCGCTGCCGGCCAAACTTCAATTTGAAAAGTGTCTGCCAGAATATCAGCGCTTATTAGCTGTGGAACTTCTTCGGTTAAGGCCGAAAACGGACGTTCTAAATTGTAAAAACTCCCTTTTTTCAGGCTTTCAAGCAAGTTCGAAACATTCAGCTCGTCAATGAGCAAGCGGGTCGAAAAAACGCTGTGTAAGGTTTCATCCTCCTGATTTTCGGCAAAATTGCCAAGCAATAGGTGAACAGCCTGCCCGTGGCTTAAAACCGTATCCCAACAGGCCATCGAAGTTGCCGATGTGTTTGAGAGTTCAATCAATTGATAGCCAATTAATTGGATGAGTTCGTCAGTTGTAAAAAATTGATCAGGCTTGCTAAGCGCCACAAGTTCCGAGCTGCGATTTAGCTTATTCAGAATGTTCTGTTTGTGCCTCAGTTGGCCGAAAAAGGGGTAATCAGTCCAAATGATTTTTCGTGCACCGATACATAGCTGTTGGCCGCTTGTTGTGCCATATCCGTGTCGGTAAATCCGAAGCCTTTGCCCCTTGTGATCCACATAAGGCTGAAAAACGTGGAAATTGCTCGTGTTCAGCAAGGCATTGTCGTGCGTGAGGCTATCGGCGCCTTTTAACCGGATTTGATAATGGCGGTTGCGAATCATATCCCAAAAATTGGCCGATTTTGATTGAATTTCCAGCTTCAACTGGTTTTCGGAATCCAGATTTTGGTATGGATTGTAAAAAAAGATTCCGCTAAAAGGCCGGGTTTCCGAAATTTCGAAATAGGGTGCCGCCAGATAAAAAATTCCAAAAAAAAGAAGTAAAACAAAAGGGATAGCAAAAATAAAATGCAGGAAAAAACGCCACCAACGATATCCTGTTTGCTTTTGAAGCATCTTTTACGGGTTTTAATGCCCGACAAAGTTACCGAAACATCAGATTGGTTTCGTTGATTATTTTCAACAGCAAAGCATATTCCATGCCTTAAACGAACGATTGCAATGCTACAATTTCACTACTTTTTTCCAAAAATCGGAAAAACGCCAAAAATAATTTGCAAAAACCCAAATTGCAACTTATTTTTGTTCAACTTCCAAGTTTGAGAAAATCAATGGCTTAGCTTTTTAGAGATAGTATTGCTGCATAAACCAATTAGGAAACCCGAAAAATACATTATAATATGGATGGCTTTAAGATTTTTGTTACCGAGGACGACATCTTGTATGGCGAAATGCTCAAATACCATTTGCTGCTCAATCCGGACAATGAAGTGCACCTTTTTCGCAATGGGCAAGAATGTTTAAAAAACCTTTATCATATGCCCAACCTGATAACCCTCGATTACAGCCTGCCCGATATGTCGGGTTTAGAAGTGATGAGGCAAATAAAGAAGGTCAATCCGGAAATACCCGTGGTGATTGTTTCGGGGCAGGAAGATGTTTCAACCGCTGTAACCCTGCTCAAAGAGGGAGCTTATGATTATTTTGTGAAAGACGATGATGTGAAAGACCGTATTTGGAACATCATAAAGAAGATTCGTGAGAATTTGTCGCTCAAAAGCGAGATCAACAAACTGCAAGACGAAATTGGGCGCAAATACGAATTTCGCAATGTCATCAAAGGCAATAGCCCTGCCATCCGTCAGGTTTTTTCGCTCATCGAAAAAGGCACAAAAACCAACATCACCGTTTCGATAACCGGCGAAACAGGCACAGGAAAGGAGCTGGTGGCAAAGGCCATCCATTACAATTCCACAAGAGCCAAAAAACCTTTTGTAGCTGTGAACGTTTCGGCTATTCCGCGCGAATTGATTGAAGGCGAGATGTTTGGGCACGAAAAGGGTAGCTTCACGGGTGCAATAACACGCAAACTCGGAAAGTTTGAACAAGCCCATTCGGGCACACTCTTTCTCGACGAAATTGGCGAAATGGATATGCATATGCAGTCTAAGCTGCTCCGGGTGATTCAAGAGCGCGAGCTAAACAGGGTGGGAGGAAACGAAACCATTAAAATTGATGCGAGGCTGATTGTGGCCACCAACCGCAATCTGGCCGAAGAGGTAACCAAAGGAAACTTTAGGGAAGACCTTTATTATCGTTTGCTCGGCCTACCCATCGAATTGCCCCCGCTTCGATACCGGGGGCATGACATCATCATTCTGGCAAAATATTTTGCCGATGAGTTTTGCGAATTAAACAAACTGCATAAAATGAGTATTTCCGAAGCAGCACAACAAAAACTGATGCAATATGCCTTTCCCGGAAACGTGCGCGAACTCAAAGCCCTTGTCGAACTTGCGGTGGTTTTGAGCGATACAGATCTAATTGACGAACAGCATATTACATTTAACTCGGGCAATGTTGCAACAAATTTTTTGTTAGAAGAAAGCACTTTAGAAGAATATTCGTCAAAAATTATTCGTTACTATCTCGACAAATACAATAATAATGTAGTTTTGGTAGCGAAAAAATTGGATATCGGTAAGTCAACGATATACAGAATGATCAAAGAGCAAAAAATTTAAGCGATGGCCGAAGACGGCGAAAAAGGCTATAAGTTGGATAAACTACTTGAGTATGTGGGCGATAACCCCGAAACCATACGCGATATGGTATCCCTTTTTTTGCAGTCGGCCGAAGAAATGAAAATTCAAATGCTGGAGGCCTGTCACCAAAACAATCCCGAAGTTGTGGGCAAACTGGCGCATAAGCTAAAACCTTCACTGGATATTTTTGGAGTACACAATTTAGCCGTACAAGTCCGGATTCTTGAAAAAATTCAGCACGACAAAGAAATGTGCCTCAATATTCACACCGTTGTAGCAGCTTTTCTCAAAAATCTTGATGTTGTTGTGCGAGAGCTGCGTGCCGATTACCCCCCTACACCCTGATCAGCTATTTTTTTTGTTGCAACGATCCGGATAACGGAAGCCACACCCTCGTGAAAGCGACTCTCGTTGAGGTGTACCTCTGCTTCAATAAGGTGCTTGATATCCAATGCCTTGAAGTCGGCCAGCAAATCTTCGGGCCGGTAAAGCATCAAAGGATTTTTTGGGCCGCCCGATTTTTTGTTTAGCTGCTGTATGGAAAAAAATTCGGCTATCAGACTTCCCCCGGGCTTGAGCGATTGGGCAAGCCTTTGGTGCAAACGCTTCCGGGTTTCGGGCTCAAGGTGCACAAAAATCAAACTTACAGCATCGTAAAATCCGGTTTTAGGCTCAAATTGACCCAGATCGGCTATTTTGTAACTGTTTAAAGCCACCCCCTGTTCCTTTGCTAAAAGCAGCGCTTTGTTGCGGGCAGCAAAACTAAAGTCAACAGCATCGGCTTGCCAGCCTTTGCCGGCAGCAAAAGTTGCATTTCTTCCCTCGCCTTCGCCAGGCAGCAAAATCTTGCCCGCAGGCAGCTTCATAAGTTCTTCGGCAAAAAACAAATTTGGCTGCTTTCCGTAAATAAATTCTTCGGCGGCATAACGTTCATCCCAAAAGCTGTGCATGTTTTTTTTTGATAAATAGTCTTGGAATTAAACAACTAATACCATTTTTTGTTTTATTCTCTTTTTTGGAAAAAGTTTTGTACCTTCACCCCCTGCATCATTCCCTTAAATCACGGATGAACATCAAAGCATTGGTATTTTTTTTCTTTATTGTGCCGGTTATTCTCATTGCTCAGAATCCCTTTCACCGTGTGTATGATACCAAATACTCTATTCCTTCTGCCGAAGCATACGATTGCATTCAGGACGATGACGGATATCTCTGGTTTTCAACAGATCACGGCCTGGTGCGTTTTGATGGTTACCTGTTTCGGGCCTATGGCATTGAAGATGGCTTGCCCGAAAATTCGGTTTTTATTTTTAGAAAAGACGATAAAGGAAGGATCTGGTTTAACTCTTTTGGGGGCAAATTGGCGTATATCGAAAAAGGGAAAATAGTGCCTTACGCCTATAATGAAGTGCTGGATTCGTTGATGCGGGCAAGAAATACGACAAGGAGCTCTGTTTTTTTGTCGTATTATGTTGATGACCGCTATCAGGCACATGTTTTTATGGCCAATGTGGGCAATATTGAGGTGGATTCGCTTGGGCGGCTGTCGGAAAAAAAAGACCCGCCGAATCAAAACCTACAGCTCATGTTCGATCCCATGGGAAAGGCTTATTTTGAAGGGCCAAAGGATTTGGTTTTTGATAGTGTTGTCGTTCAATCTGGCCAGTCGCGGATAGCAGTGAGCCTTAGCGGGATTGAGAAAAACCTGAGAATTGGCCGAAATCTTTTTGCGCTAAAACTTGATCAAAAGGTAGTAGTGGGTTATCAGTTTTCGGCTTTGCTAATCGGACCTCAGGGCGAAGAGAAGATTTTTAAATGCCCGCACTATATTGTCAGCGTCGATATGGATTCGAGCGGGCAGATTTGGCTGCTCACGTTGGGTGGCGGAAGCTATATTTTTGACAAAGAGCTGAACCTATTGCATCATTACTTTGAAGGCGAATCGTTTACAGGTTTTGAACAAGATCACGAAGGCGGCATATGGCTCAGTTCACTCAACAATGGGTTTTTTTATATCCCCACAACCGACCACTTTGCACTTTCGGCCGAAGCGGGTTTGCCCAACGAGCTGGTAGTTACCATTGAATACGATGATAGGGCGCAGCTTTGGATTGCATATGCTGACGGACAGATAATTGTTTTAAAAAACGATAAAACCACCCAACTGAATATTAAGCTTCGTCCTTACGAGAAAATTAATGAAATGGCTTTTGATGAATGCAACCGCCGCATATGGTTAGGCACTAATATGAGGCTGCTGTATAGCAGTGTGTTGCAAAAAAAGTTTTTCGAAGTTAACCCGAGCTATACAAGCGACCTGTCTTTTTTCGATGTCAGATCAATGGACTTCGACCCAGTAAGTTGTAAGCTGTGGCTTGGGGGCTATGGGGGTATTTCTCATATTCAGAATACCGGAAAGATGCAAAGGTTTAAGTCGTCGTATAACAATTTATTTAAAGAACGTTTCGAAGCTTTAGAAATCGGCCAAGATCATTGCCTTTGGGTTGGCACCAGTATTGGGCTTTATCGGCTGTGCGACAGTGTTTTATTTTTTTATGGCGATAAATACCCGATTTCGAAAAACCGGATTACGGCATTGCACTTTTCGGCCGATACCTTGTGGATAGGAACCCGCGGCTATGGGCTGTTTATGCTGGCTCGCGACACGCTTATGCAGTTTACAACAACCGATGGCTTGCCTTCGAACTCCGTAAATGCCATTGGAATTTTGAACCGGAAGCTATTGGTTGGCACAAACGAAGGCCTGGCCCTGCTTGCTTTGCCAATTAGCGAAGCAAACAAATCCGGCATCAAAACCATGGGCTACAGAGAGCTTGTTAGCAAGCAGATAGAAAAAATTATTGTGGGTGGCGATAGCGTTTTCGTGGCTACAAAATTGGGGATCAGTATTTTGCGGAATTTAGACAAACCAAGCCCTGCGTTTGAAATGCCGTTGCATATACGCGAAGTATTTGTTGAAAACCGACCTGTTGGATTGAAGGAAAATTTGCGCATACCCTATAATGAAAACAGCATTACAATTGAATACTTTGGCATTTCGTTGATAAAAACAGGCAAGCTTACCTACCGCCATCGCCTTGTCGGCCTTGAAGAAGATTGGGTTGAAAACCAACAGATTGTCGCACAATATCCTTATCTCCCAGCCGGATCATATCGTTTTGAGGTTGAGGTGAGGCATGCCGAAGGCCATTGGAGCGCAAGCCCTGCCACTTTTAGCTTTGTTGTGTTGAAACCATTTTGGTATAAATGGGAATTTATTTTGTTTGCAGGAATCGTAACAATAGCGCTCTTTGTAATAGGTGTAAGGCTTTACGGCCGGAGTAAGATACGGCACCAGCGCCTGCTAAGCGATATAAATTGGTATCAGCAGGAGGCTTTTGTTGGGCAAATGAACCCGCATTTTATGTTCAATGCGTTGAATACCGTTCAGAAGTTCATTCTTGAAAACGATAAAATGGCTTCGATTCGCTACCTGAACGTTTTCGCGCGTTTGATGCGTAGGGTGCTCGAACAGGCGCGTATAAAAGAAAGTTCGTTAGAAAGCGAGCAGGATTTATTAAACCTTTATGTTGAAATGGAGTCGGTTCGTTTTGATAATTATTTTGAATATACGCTTACGACCGACCCCTACATTGATAAAAAACAAACGGTTATTCCGGTTTTTTTGATCCAACCTTTGGTTGAAAATGCCATAAAGCATGGTTTGATGAATAGCAAAAAGCACGGAAAACTTGGCGTAAGGTTTCTGTTGAAAAACGAAAACGATCTGCTTTGTGAAGTCGAAGATAACGGCATTGGCCGCAAAGCGGCCTCCGAAATAGCCAATACCTTAGGCAAAACCTCGGCCGGATTGAGCATCCTGCAAAATCGTATTTCGTTGATTAATCAACGCTCAAATAGCTCGATAAGTCTTACTTTTCATGATCTTTTCGACGAGCAGCAGCAGGCTTCCGGCACCTTGGTAAGCCTCTTGCTCCCTGCAAAAATTGTAAAAATACCCGAAAATGGATAAACCCATAAAAATTGCCATTGTTGATGATGAGCCCAATGCCATCATTTCGATTCAACTTATTCTAGAAGAGTTGTGCGAAAATTATGAAATTATTTTTACGGCCAATACGGTTGATCAGGCCTGGGATCTGATAAAACACGATTTGCCCGATCTTCTTTTTTTAGATGTAGATATGCCAAGGGGCTCGGGTTTCGACTTGCTGGAGCGTTTCCCCATTCGCAAGTTCGATGTTGTTTTTGTTAGCGCCTATGCCGAGTATGCAGCCAAAGCGGCACGGTACAACGTATTTGCCTATCTCACAAAGCCGGTTGACGTAGATTTGATGAAGCAAACATGCGATAAGTATCGGGAGTTTCGCAGTTTGGGCAAAGCAGAACCGTTTCGGTTAAAATAAAAAAAACGAAGCTTTTTGGGCTTCGTTTTTAAAATGGATTGGAAAAAATCTATTCTTCTTCTTTGAGTTTTTCTTCGTATTCTTTAAGCAATTTGTTTTGAACGTCGGTGGGCACTTGCGAATATTCGGCAAAAGACATGGTAAATGTTCCGCGTCCGCTAGTGATAGCACTTAGCGAAGTGCTGTAACGATCCATTTCGGCCAAAGGCACTTTAGCTTTCAGTATCTGATATTTATGGTCGGAGTCCATACCCATAATTACGGCGCGGCGTCCCTGTAGATCGGTCATTACCGAGCCCATCATGTCTTCGGGCATGCGCACGGCAACATCGTAAATGGGTTCCATAATTTTTGGCCCGGCATTTTTGAAAGCCATGCTAAAGGCATTGCGGCCAGCCAATTTAAACGAAATTTCGTTTGAGTCAACAGGGTGCATTTTACCGTCGTAAACATAAACTACGATATCGCGGGCATACGATCCGGTGAGCGGCCCTTCTTCCAGGCGCTCCATAATCCCTTTTAAGATGGCAGGCATAAAGCGGGCATCAATCGATCCGCCAACAATACAGTTGTTGAAGATAAGTTTGCCGCCCCACGAGAGGTTGTGTTCTTCTTTGCCGCGAACAGGAAAATCAGTCGGGTCTTTATAGCCTTCAAAATAGGGTTGAACCATGAGGTGAACCTCGCCAAACTGGCCCGATCCACCGGATTGCTTTTTGTGGCGGTAATCGGCTTTTGCTGCTTTAGTAATGGTTTCGCGATAGGGTATTTTGGGCGATAAGAATTCGGCAGGAATTTTATATACGTTATCCAAATACCATTTTACGGTGTTGAGGTGGTATTCGCCCTGGCATTGGATGATGAGCTGGCGCAATTCTCTCGAAAGGCCGGCATGGAATGTGGGATCAATGCGGTGAATATCCTGTAAAATACTGCCAAGTTTTTCGTCGTCGGTGGAGCTCACGGCTTTAACGGCAACCGAGAAAATGGGATTTGGATATTCGGTGGGTTCAAAGCCGTTGTCGCCAAGTTTGGGGTCGAGTAGCGAATCGTTGTTGCGCACGTCTTTGAGTTTAATGGTAGCAGCGATGTCGCCGGCTACAACCTTCTCAATTTTTTCGCGGTTTTTACCGCTTACGATCATCAATTGCGAAATTCTTTCTTTATTTCCGGTGCGTGAGTTTATAAGGTCTTGGCCTTCTGCTATTTCGCCTCCGTAAACCCGAATAAGGGCAACCTCGCCCAAATGCTGTTCGTTTGATAGTTTAAAGATAAAGAGTGCGGGCAGTTCGGTGGTTGTGGATTTGAATTCTTTTCCTTCGACCGTTTTTTTACCAGCCAGCATATTGGGGGATGGGCAAGTGCTTACAATAAAGTCGAGAAGACGCGTAACGCCTACGCCATGCTTAGCTGCACCGCATAGTACTGGAAATATTCCCCTCGAAATCAATCCCATACGAATACCAAGGCTAATTTCCTCGGCGTTGAGGGTGTCGGTTTCAAAGTATTTTTCCATCAGCGACTCTTCGCCTTCAGCAGCATTTTCAATTAGGCTGCGGTGTAGCTTTTCGGCTTTAGGCATTTCGGCGGCCGGAATATCAAGTAGCTCGGCAACGCCGCCGCCATGTTTGTAGCGAAGCATTTTCATAAGCATGAGGTCAATAATCGCGTCAAAGCCTTCGCCTGTTTTTATCGGATATTGAATAATGGTAACTTTTTCGCCAAAATAGTCGGTCAGCTGTTTAAAAGTTTCATCAAAATTTGCATTGTGAT
>CAYYDS010000069.1:11817-12406 GCA_964470665.1 uncultured Lentimicrobiaceae bacterium | reverse complement strand
TTGCCACGCAGAAAGAGGTATTGCAGGCCACTTTCTGTTGTATCGTAACTTTTTTGACTGCATGCGGGCAGCCCGATTGCTGACAGGAGTATCAGCAATACCACCATTCGTCCTGATTTCATTTTTGTCGGAATAAAAATTGATAAAATTAAAAAATTATTTATTGCTCTGAATATCAACAACTTCCACCTCATATATCAAGGTCGAACGGCTTGGGATGTCATCCCCGTCGCCTAAGAGGCCGAAAGCGAGGTGCGAAGGTAAAACAAATTTTGCTTTACTTCCTTTTTTTAACATGAGAACCCCCTCTTCGAGTCCGGCAGCCACTCCCCCTTTTCCAACCGTAAATTCCATTATACCATCGGATTGCGAGCTTCGAATGGTTTCGCCGCTTAAAAGTTTTAAGGTGTAATTCAATTTCACCCTCTCGTTGTATTTTGCGGTTGGCCCGCTTCCTTCGTTTTCAATCCAATACTGCAGCCCCGTTCCGCTGGTTTTCATCGGCCATTGATAACGCGCAATAAAATCGGCAATGTCTTGGGCTTCGCTTCGAACCAGATAGCGGTTTGATTTGATAAAAGCTTGCTCC
>CAYYDS010000069.1:0-11807 GCA_964470665.1 uncultured Lentimicrobiaceae bacterium | reverse complement strand
TCTTCTTCTTTGTTCGCTTCCGTGCTTTTCGGGGCAGAATTACTACACGAAAATAGCATTGCTGAAAAAATAATACGCAAGCTAAAATGGCTTATCTTAAGCATTAATCAGGTATAATTCAACTGGTTAGTATAGGCAGGGATTATATCGAGCAGCGCTTTTTCTGTTTCTTTCAATCCAATAAACGAGCTGCCACCTGCTGCGTTGTGATGGCCGCCGCCTTCGAAGTGTTTACGTGCAAAATCGTTGACCGAAAAACTTCCCTTAGAGCGAAACGAGAGTCGAACCTGGTCTTTTCGCTCGGTAAGAAGAATGGCAAAATTTATTTTTTCCATCGAAAGCGGATAATTTGCCAAGCCTTCGGTATCTCCAATTTGATATTTAAAGTGATTTAAGTCTCTTAAACTCAGCGATATGATTGCCGTACGACAACTTTCAATTACCGTCATTCGGTTGTTGATGGCATGGCCAAGCAAACGCAGGCGGTTTTCGGTAAAGGTATCGTAAACCAAACGATGGATTTGCTCGGCATCAATTCCTAATTTAACCAATTCGCCCACTATAAAAAAGGTGTCGGGGTTTTTAAGGGCGTAGCTAAACGAGCCGGTATCGGTCATAATACCCACATAAAGGCAAGAAGCCACGTCGGGACTAAGGTATTTGGAATAACCCAACTGTTTGATTAACTTATAGATAAGTTCTGCCGTACTTGAGACTTCGAGTTCCGAAAAAACATAAGCAAACGAATCGCTATCCGGTTCGGGGTGGTGGTCAATCATCGTTAGGGGCTGCTGAAGCTTAATCAGATGGTCGTAAAGCACGCCCGATCGTTTCAGGTGATTAAAATCAAGGCAAAAAACCATTTCGGCTTCTTGCAGCGCTTTTTTGCCCAAGGCCGAATTTTGTTCAAAAACAATGGCATCGCTCAAACCCGGCATCCAGGCTAAAAAAGAAGGATACATATTGGGAATGACGAGCTTACAGTTGTGACCTTGTTGGATTAAAACCTGCCACAATGCTAAAGCTGCGCCCAAGGCGTCGCCGTCAGGATTGCTATGAACTACCATTGCCAATCGCCGGGGCTCACTTAAAAACGCCTTTAATGCAGCAATAGCCGTATTGTTGTCCATGCTGGAAATTTTATGTAAAAGTACTGCAATTCGCCGAATCGGCATCATTTTGATCGCAAAAAGCTGAATGACAATACTTCATAACGCAGAAATTTGAATTTTCGTTTGTATTGTTCAAAAAAAGAAAAGAGCTACCTTTGCGGCCTCAAACACAAAAATCAACTCCAAATGAACGGAAACATTACCTTTACAATGATTAAACCCGGCGCAGTAGCTAATGGCCACATCGGCGCTATTATGGCAAAAATTGCCGAAGGCGGATTTAGGTTTAAAGCTATACGTATGACGCGCCTCAGCAAAGAACAAGCAGAAGCCTTTTATGCTGTTCACAAAGAAAGACCCTTTTTTAGCAGTTTAGTTGCCTCCATGAGCTCAGGGCCGATTGTGGCTGCTGTTTTGGAAAAAGATAATGCCGTTGCGGCCTATCGCGATTTTATCGGCGCTACCAACCCGGCCGACGCAAGAGAGGGGTCAATCCGAAAGCTTTATGGAACTTCCATCGAAGCAAATGCCGTTCATGGCTCGGATAGCGACGAAAATGCACAAATCGAAGCTTCTTTCTTTTTCAATACGATAAATCAGTTCTAAACCGACCTATCGAAGGCATCGAAAGTGCCATCTTCGTAGATTAGAATTGTTTTTACTGCCTTCTTTGCCGGTATATTCCGGTAAAAATCCTGCCTCTCAAGGGCGGGATTTTCGTTTTTAGAAACTTGGATTGCAGCCTCCGTTTGCGACTTTTGTGTTTGATAATCAACATGTTTGCCTGAAATATAACTTTGTTGATCAAATAAATTTGAATCGGCAGCCTTAGTCGTCATATTTACTGCCTGATCGGTTTCATTTTTGCTTTCTTCAACCGCTTGAAATAAATCGGCCTGAACAACCGCTTTATCAGTTGGCTGAGCTTTGGCATTACTAAGCTGAGTAACCGGCCCGCGGCCAAATAAAAGCCATTCCAAATTGATTTCGGGAAAAGTTTCCTTCAACTTCATCACAAAGTCGAGGCTTGGGTTATTGCGCCCCGTAAGAATGTGCGATAGGCCGGGGCGCTTGATCTGCATCAGATCGGCAAACTCAGCCGCATTTACCGATTTCATTTTCATAATCTGTTGAATGCGCTCTCTCATAACAAAAATTCGTACTTACAACCGTCATTTATTGCTCTACAAATATACACAAAATATATACAGCAGTAATTTCTGTAAATTTACATTGGTAACATTTCAGGAGTTATGTTTGTAAATTCCATTATTTTAAAAAATAATTCAACTATCACTTTATGAGAATGTTTTAATTTACTTATTATCAAGATTATATAAAGTTTTTTAAAATTTTAGTAAATGTGAAGAGAAAATCAGTTATTTTTAAATAAACACTTTATATATATAACTTTTATATTCTGATTTTCAATAATTTATATAATATTTTTATTGGTTTTTTAAAATTGTTCTTGATGTAATTTTTAAAGCCGAATATATTTTTGTAACATTATTTTATGCTTAAATGTATTTTCTTTATTTTCAGTTACTTAAAGCACATCATTTCCTCATGTTACATATGTAACTTACAAATGTAACCTCATATACTTTCTTTATTTCTGCACAAAAAACAGTTCAAATGATTGGCTACTCATTTTCAATGCCATTATGTTTGTATTTTTGGCTTATTTAATCTCCAAATGAAATTCATAAAGCTTGTTTTCCTTGCCTCTGCCCTTTTATTCCCGGTAGAATCCTTTAGTCAGTTTCTTCCCGATTCGCTCTATCTGCATTATGAAGAACTGCACGATACGGCTAAGATTCAGTTTATCAATAAGTTTGTTCAGAAAAACTATCGCAGCCATCCGCTTCTTTGTCAGAAAGCCATCGAGCAATCCATTGCGCTATCAATCAAGTACAAAATGGATCATCATTTAGCTTTGTCTTACAGCCTTGCCGGTGTTCTCAATAAAAATGCGGGAGATTTTGCTTCGGCGCTTGATTTCCATTTTAAATCATTGGATATCAATAAGAAAAGAAACAACAAAGAGGCAATGGCCTCGAATTATAATGACATTGGAGTTGTTTACAAAACGCTTAAGGAATACGATAAAGCTCTGGATTCGTATAAGATGGCTAATTCATTAGCAGAAGAACTTCAACTAACTCGTGGTATCATAATGACTTTAAACAATATAGGTACAATATACGAAGCTAAAGACGATTATGAGTCGGCTTTAGAGTATTATAACCGCGCTTATACCGATGCCGTTCGTTTTCAGATTCCAGATGCGCAAGCTATTGTACTTAATAACCTTGGCGATATTTATGCATCGAAAGGCAATACCCATATGGCGCGTGATTATTTTAGGCAGACACTGGCGATTGACCGGACAACAGGCGACAGATTTGGTGAAATTTACTCGCTTATTAATATTGCCGGAACCATGATCGGCTCAACCGAATACGACAGCTCCCTGTATTATAACCGGCAAGCATTGAAAAAATCGCATGAATTACGTGCCAATCAGCAGCTTTTTGAAATTTACTCGAGCCTTTCGCTTTTGTACGAAGAAAAACACGATTTCAAGAATGCCTATGAAAATTTACTCAATGCCAATATCTATCAGGATTCGTTGACAAACGAAAGTCGTCAGCGCTTGATTTCGGAGGCGGAAGTTCGCTTTGAGGCAAAACAAAAAGACATTGAAATTCAACTTCTTAAAAAGGAAAAACTAATCAAAGAGTTAGAAATTCAGCAACGTAAATCGGAAATTACGGCTTTGTTGGGGGCTATTGTGTTGGGATCGCTTATCATTATTTTTCTATATAAACGCCATCAGAGCAAGCAGTTACAACGTTTCAACGCGCGCTTGTTACAACAGAAAGAGGCTTACTTACAGGCCGTAGTTGATGCTCAAGAGCAGGAGCGCAAACGGATAGCTTCCGATCTGCACGACAGTGTAGGCCAAAATCTGGCCGCAGTTAAATTAGGCATTTCGTCGGTAGCGGCAAGCTGTAGCTCACAGCCTTTGATAGGCACGCGCCTTACCGAATTATCCCAAACGCTCGACAACGCAGTGCAGGAAGTGCGCACCATTTCGCACCAGATGATGCCTCGTATGTTGCAGGAAGGCGGCTTGGTGCCTGCAATTGACGATATGCTCGAAAAATCGTTCCGGCATTCGAAGGTTTCTTACAACTTTGAGCATTTTGGGCTTAATGAGCGTTTGGACGAAAAAATCGAAATTGGCCTATTCCGCATCACGCAGGAACTAATAAACAACATCATCAAGCACAGCGATGCCACGCAAATTAGCGTACAGCTTCTAAGAAACGCGAAAAACCTTGTTCTTTTGGTTGAAGACAACGGAAAAGGCTTTGAATTAACGAAAGATAAAAATCAGGGAATCGGATTGCTCAATATTTCAAGCCGGGTCGAAACCATACACGGCGAGTTTAACCTTGAACCAAGCCCGGGCAGCGGAACGTTAGCAACCATACGCATTCCCATCAAATAAAACACGCTATGATCAGGATCATCATTGCCGATGACCATAAAATGGTTGTTGATGGCTTAAAGTCAATACTCGAAACCAATTTTCCCTTTCAGGTGGTTTCGACTGCCGAAAACGGTCAGGATCTCCTGCGGATACTTTCGTTGGTTGAACCTGATGTAGTGCTAATGGATATTGATATGCCCGTGATGAATGGCATGGTGGCCATGCAGGAAATCAAACGGCTTTATCCTAACATTCCTGTTATTGTGCTAACGATGCACGAAGAGGCTACTCTCATTAAAAAAATGATGGATTTGGGCGCCAAAGGTTTCCTTTTTAAAAATTCCAATAAAGATGAGCTGTTTTCTGCCATTGAAATCGTGTCGAAAGGCGGCATCTACCACAGTAGCGAGATTGGCGAAAACAGCTCGAAAGCCCAACAGCTTAGCTTTGAAGCAGATAAGCACTCCAATCTGGGGTTTACATTAACCGATCGTGAAATCGAAATATTACAACTGATTGCTGCGGGTTTGTCCAACAAAGAAATTGGCGATAAGCTTTACATCAGCCATCGCACTGTGGATACTCATCGCACCAATCTGATGAAAAAAATTGAAGTCAACAACATTGCGGGGCTCATACGTTTTGCCATAAAAAACGGCTATATAAGCTGATTCTTAAATAAATAGCTATCTGCCCTTTATAAGTTTCTCTACCTGAACGGCTGTTTTTGAACGGATATCCATCACAAAAAAGCCGGGATTTAAATCGTTTAATATCTGCCTAAGGGTTTCAACGCGAGAGGGTTCAAGATTTAAACTTTTTACCAATGTGCCTTTCGAATCAAAAATACGTATGGCAAGTCTGTCGAATGTAAGCAAATCAATCCTTTCGATCTGGTTAAACGGATTCGGCGAGATTTTTGCCAAAACCTTTTCTTTTTGCAATCCGGTATCAATCGAGCTTAAAATTGCGCCTGCCACCATATAATCGGGGATTCCATAGCCATAGTAATTATCGGGATTAGCTGCTTTGTTGGCGCTCATCATAATGGCATGCTTGATCTCAAAATTGGTGAAACCGGGCCGGGCCTGCCACAAACAAGCCGACATTCCGGCAATTACGGGCGATGAAAATGAGGTGCCACTGCCTGTTGTAAAAAAATTGTTGCCGTTTGCTAAAGCTGTTTGCTGCCCCATACCCATTACATCGGGTTTGATGCGGCCATCATAGGTTGGCCCTATCGAACTAAACGACGCCCTATCACCCGTGGCTGTGACTGCGCCAATCGAAAAAACGCCTTCTCCGTCGGCCGGAGAGCCTATATAGGGAAACGTATTATTTGAGCCCGAATTGCCGGCGCTGTTCACAACCAGCATTCCTTTCGAAGCAGCAATGTTGGCTGCTTTTGTGGCAGGGCAGGTTTGTCCGTCCATGTGATTATACGTATGATTCCATTGTGTGTAATCGAAATCAATGTATCCGAGCGATGAGTTGATAACATCAACTCCCAGGCTGTCGGCATATTCGGCTGCCGATGCCCAATTGTATTCTTCAACAATTTGTTCGTAATAAACATATTCCGACCGCAAAAGGTAGTACGCGGCTTTTGGTGCGGTTCCGATCAATTGGCCGGGGGCATTGGCAGCCATCGTGCTCAACACGCTGGTGCCATGCGAGCTTTCGCTATATACATCGCCGCCGGGATGCACAAAATCTTTTACGCCCAACAGCCTGCCTTCATTTCGCAGGCTATCAAATGCAATATGCGTATTGGCGTCCACAAAACCTGCATCAATCACGGCTATCAGCATACCCTCGCCCCGAAATCCAGCTTCATGAAGCGGAATTCCATTTATTTGGTTGATTTGAGTATAACCGTTGCCATAATTGAATAAGCTTTGGCTGGGAGATATTTTCTCGGGAAATGACGGCATTTGCATGGATTCATTAGCAAAATAGGCCTTTTCTTTGAATACTATTTCTTGCGAATGATCGCTTAATTGCCTGACCGACAGCACATAAGGCAGCGAATTGATGGCGTTAAGCACCTGAAGATCAGTTATTGTTGCCGTAACTCCGTTGAGCCATTTCGTAGGAAAAAGCAGCGCTGCCCCGGCTTGGGCAACACCTTCGAGGTAGGCCGGATTTACCGGCAGGTCGTTTTCCGAATACGTTATGCCTTGCTTTTGCCTCCTTTCGATGGCTCTTTGGCTCAAAAATGCCGAAGGCTGTTCAATAGTGTATGGAGAATTAGCCTTATCGGCAAACTGAATATAATAGGTATCGGGCGCAATTTGTGCAGCAAGTTGTACTGCCAAAATACTGAGGATAAGGGTAATGCGAATTTTCATAGGTTTAAATTAATCCATTATATACATTTCATTGTCATTGCGGTTTACATCCGGAATCAGTCTGTTGCCCAATCGGATATATGCGATTTTTTTATCGGTATCCGTTTCCACAACTACCGATTTCTGTTTTTCATTCCAGATTTCCGGGCCAAATCGTATGCTTTCCCTCTTTTGATCAGCATATAAGATTTCGAGATTCACCGGTAGCGGAAGTCCTCCCCTGTTTTCAATCACAATTTCGCCTTTATTGGTTACTTTTATGATGCCCAAATCGGCATAAGCATGCTCATAAAGCCAAGGGCCGAAAAACCACTCGAGGTTTTGATCGGCAACGGCTTCAAATGTACGAATAAAATCGAGGGGCGTGGGATGTTTCCCATTCCAGCTGCTAACATATTGATGCATAGCCTTTAAGAAAAGTGAAGTTTCAAGCATCTCTTCAAGAAAATAATACGTAAGGGCCGGCCTAAGGTAGCTGGCTAACCGCAGGCTCGGATAATATGCCGCTAAAAACTGATTGGGTATCATGGGCGGAATGTCGGTTTCTTTAGCGGCTGAATTTTCATAATTTTTCACCGTATTTTCTAAGTAATTGTGATTGGGATAAAGGCTATCGCTCAAGTTTCCAGGCCACAAAGCTGCCCATCCCTCGTCCATCCAGGCATATTTTTTTTCGTTAGTGCCCATATAAAAGGGGAAATAGGAATGGGCTATTTCGTGAAAAGTAACCCCAAAAAGAGCCGCATCGCCGGCAAGATTTCCGTTGTTGGCCATCATCGGCGTTTCCATCCCGCCGTTTGGAAGCCCATTGCAAAAAGTGGTCATCGAAGGGTAAGGAAAGGCAATGCCGGGCATTGTAAAGGACATATAATGTATTGACTGCCGGCTAAAACCGGCTACTTTTTCAAACCCTTTGGCTTTTACCGGATAGACTGAGCTGATGAAAACACGTTGGTTTTTAAGGGTATCAGCAAGCATTGACGTGGCATCCCAACAAAAGTTCTTTCCGAGGGCGAAGCTAAAATCGGAAACATTTTTTGCCTTGAAATGCCACACTCTATCGCTCTTTTTCAAAAAAACCAAGTCATGCTGAAGGTGTTTTTCTTCCACAATACCAATAATCTCATCTGATTTTTGTGCACGCTTAATTCTTTCAACCACATCTGCTTGATAGAGTTCGGCAGCATTTTGCAGCTCGCCGCTTGCCCAAACTGCAAATTTTTCAGGTGTTTTGATGGTAACATCATAGTCGCCAAATTCGTTGTAAAATTCCACACTTCCGCCATATGATATCATATCCCAGCCGTCAACATCATCATAAACAGCGATTTGCGGATACCAATAGGCAGCAAAAATAGCCGAATCGCCATAAATCCCCATGCGAATCGGATGTTCTGAAGGCAGCTCAACCGTCCAACCAATTTGAATCGGTGTTTGCGTGTACGGCAATATTCGATAACCCGATCTCACATTAAGTTTCGTTCCCTGCCGGCCTATTTTGGCCTTATCGTTTACATCTACTACCACATCGCCCACCCGAAGGTGATGAATTTTTGTGCCTTTGTGAATATCGGCCTGGCCAATATCCCAATCGCGGCTGTTTCCTATTCGGTTAATATCTTGATATATATTGAATATCAGGTTATTAAGCGTGTCGGGGCTATTGTTGTAATACACAATCGAAGCTTCCCCCTCCACAGTTCGTTTTTTAGCATCCCATTCGGCTTGCATCTTATAATCAGCACGGTTTTGCCAGTATTGTGCACCTGGCTGCCCGCTAAATGAGCGCGTTTTATTGGCGTATGCCCTCTTCATCTCTTTTGGGATAAAATAGGATGACTGGCTGCCGGCAAATAGCGGAGCTATCAAACACAGTATCAGGACAATGTGATAACGATTCTTTTTCATTCTTGATTTTTGAGCGATAAAACGTAATTTTGACGGTAAAAATACAGATTTCTAAAAAAGTAGGAGGAGTATAAGATGGATAAATCAAACTACGAAGTATTTCAGAGCGTAAACCCTTATACACAGGAGCTTATAGCATCTTACCCGCAACATACTCCGGCAGAAATCAGTCAAATTCTCACACAAAGTCAACAAACATTTACGCTTTGGTCTCAAAAATCTTCGACCACAAGGCGCAAACTGGCGTTTAATCTGGCAGAACTTCTCGAAGAATCAAAACAAAGCCTTGCTGTCCTCATTACTTCCGAAATGGGCAAACCCATTAGCGAATCGCTTGCCGAAGTTGAGAAATGCGCCTGGCTGTGCCGGCACTACAGCAAGGAGCAGCCCAGCCAATTAGCCACCGAAACCGTTGAAACTGAAGCAAAATCTGTTGAGCTGGTTTACGAGCCCTTAGGGGTACTTTTTGCCATAATGCCCTGGAATTTTCCTTTTTGGCAGGTTTTTAGGTTTGCCGTGCCTACGATTGTTGCCGGCAATACCGTGGTTTTAAAACATGCCCTCAATGTAAGTGGTTGTGCATTGGCTATCGAAAAACTTTTTACAACAGCCGGCTTCCCCAATGGTGTTTTTAACAGCTTGATTTTGAGTTCAAGTCGCACAGAAGAAGTGATTTCGAATCCTATTATAAAAGGTGTAACGCTTACTGGTAGCGAAAAGGCCGGCCGCGCCGTTGCTTCGTTAGCCGGAAAATACCTTAAAAAAGTAGTACTCGAGCTGGGTGGTTCCGATGCCTTTGTGGTATTTGAAGATGCCGATTTTTTAAACTCGTGCTCAACGGCGCTTTTAAGCCGTACCTTAAATTCGGGGCAGGTGTGCATCGCCGCCAAACGGTTTATTGTACACGAATCGGTTTTCGATCGTTTTATTGCCTTTCAAACTGAAGCTCTGAAGCAACTTACAGTGGGAGATCCAACTGATTTTGCAACAAAATTAGGGCCATTAGCCCGGCCTGACTTAGTTGATACGCTTGATAATCAAGTAAATAAATCAATTGAATTGGGAGCTAAACTCCTCTGTGGCGGAAAGCGCCATCCGCAATATAAAAACACTTATTTGCCCAGCCTTCTTACAAACGTTTGCAAAGGCATGCCGGTTTACGATGAAGAAACCTTTGGCCCTGTGATGGTTGTAATTCCTTTTTCTAGCGAGAAACAGGCTATTGAACTGGCCAACGACAGCTCTTTTGGCCTCGGCTGCAGCATCTGGACGCTGGATCTTGAGCGGGCATATCGCTGTGCAGCTCAAATAGAAGCCGGAGCCGTTTTCATCAATAGCCTTGTCAAAAGCGATCCGCGGGTACCCTTTGGCGGGATCAAAAATTCAGGCTTTGGCAAAGAACTTGCCCATGCCGGCATAAAAGAGTTTATGAATTTAAAAACCATTTGGATAAGCTAAGTATGCGCATTGACATTATCACTCTTTTTCCGGAAATGTTTCAAGGCCCTTTTTCCGAATCCATCATCAAAAGGGCTTTAAACAAAGGCCTTGTCGAAATACATTTGCACCAGCTAAGGGAATATACAACCGACAAACACCAGCGGGTTGACGATTATGCTTTTTCGGGCGGCGCCGGCATGGTGATGATGATTGAACCGGTTGACCGCTGTATCAGCGCTTTGAAAGAAAAACGCCATTACGACCAGGTGATCTATCTTTCGCCCGATGGGCAATTGCTCAATCAAGCTTTGAGTAACAGGCTGTCGCTTCAGCAAAACCTTATTTTTCTTTGTGGCCATTACAAAGGGATAGACGAACGCATTCGCGAGCACCTTGTTACGATGGAAATTTCGATAGGCGATTACGTGCTTTCGGGAGGCGAGCTGGCCGCTGCCGTAGTAACCGACAGCATTATCCGGCTCATACCGGGTGTGCTAAGCGATGAAACCTCTGCCCTGTCCGACTCATTTCAGGATGGCCTGGTATCGCCTCCGGCTTATACCCGCCCTCGAGTGTATAAGGGGTGGGAAGTTCCGGAAATACTTTTGTCTGGCGACGACAAAAAAATAAACGAATGGAAACATCAGCAGGCTGTGCAACGCACAGCCATACGGCGCCCTCAACTGCTTAGCGACGAATAGTATTTCTTCTCAGAGTTCGGTAAAACGGTCGGTTATCGTTGTAAATACCCGTTTTTCGTAGGGGTCGTAACGAAAATATTGCTTGCCGCGTTCTTCCTCCGGAAGTTTCTTATTGATGTCAATATTCATCAGATAATCAAAGGTATAAGCAGCGTAAAGTCGCCCAAGATAGGCCGTAAACTTATGAATATCGTTCATATTTAGGCTATCAATATTGAGTCTGTATTGCACCTCACCCGTTAAAAAACGTTGTGTAAAAAATCCATTCCAACGATCGGTAATATCGTTGGTTGCAAACAATACCGGAAAACTGCCTCCCCCGGGCTGGTTAATGGGGCTTAGCTCAAACCATGCGCCAATATTAAATCCCGTCAGATAAATTGTTTTGGTGAACACATCGCTGCCAACAGTAATGGCGTCTTCGTATGTGGTTTCATATTCCTGAACCTCCATTTGGGCAAGGTTTACCATGAGCGCAGCTCCGGTTTGCAACAAAAATTCGTCCATCTTGCCGGTGTCATAAACCTTAAAACCGTATTGCCTGAGTTCGGCAAGATAAGCCTTGCTAAAAGGTTCTAACAGGCTTTCATTGCTAAGTTGTGGCAAAAGCACCGAATAACGTAAAAGAGAAGTATCCTTCAATGCTTCCGAAAAATAAAAGCTTTCCCTTTTTTGGTCATGTTTTTCATTGATTACAAACACATTGGGAGGGAAAATCACCATTACCGAAAGGCTATCGGTTTTAGCTGCATATTGGCGGCCTAATTTCCGACCGGGATTGCACGCAAACAAC
>CAYYDS010000068.1:0-12407 GCA_964470665.1 uncultured Lentimicrobiaceae bacterium | reverse complement strand
ATAATGGAAAAAGCCCGCAGCAGCGAAGTCCTCATCCACAAGGTGATGGATTATAGCAACCGCATGCTGGCCCGCATTAGCCACGAAGTAAGAACGCCAATGAATGCCGTGATCGGCATGGCCGAAATGCTCTACGACACCTGCCCCGACAGCAAGCAGCGCCTCTATATCGAAACCATACGCGAAAGCGGCGTACAGGTGCTTACCTTGTTTAATGATTTGCTCGACTTCAGCAATATCGAATCGGGCAATATCAACATCCACAATCAGCCATTTGATTTAAGAGATTTTCTAAACGAGATCATTGTGGAGGTAATGGAGCAGGCCCGCCGCAAACGGCTCGAACTTCTTTTTTATATCGAACCTTCGCTGCCAAAATATTTTGTGGGCGATGTAGTGCGCCTGCGGCAGGTGATCATGCATTTGCTCGAAAACGCCCTTAAATTTACCTTGCAAGGATGGGTTTGCATTCGCGCTTACCGCTGCGAAAACAACAAAATTCAAAACTTATGCATCGAAGTGGAAGATTCGGGCGCGGGCATCAGCAAAAAGCAAATCCCGTCGCTTTTTAAACCCTATGTGGACAGCCTAAACGAAAAAGACAGCATCAAAGGCATTGGCCTGGGGCTGATGATATGCGACCGCCTTACAAAACAAATGAATGGCTCTATTGAGGTGCACAGCCAGTTAGACAAAGGATCGCGCTTTGTGGTTCAATTGCCATGGAATCCAACAAAAAACACCCGCGATATTCGACCAAAAGCTGTGCTGAAAGGAAAAACCGCGCTCTATATCAGCCACGACAAGCTGCTCGACACCATACTATCGGACTATTTGCACTACAACCACATGCAGCTCGACATTCGCCAACTGGATCAGGATTTAACGGCCATAGCCGATTGGATAAAATCTTACGACCTGCTAATCACCCACTTACGCACAAACATAAAAATTGACCTTAAACTAATTGATGCCATACGCGCTTTCAACACCATACCGCACCTATTGATCAAAGACCGCGAAAAAACGAGCGACAAACTCATCGTCATCCGCAAAGATACCGTTGTTTTGCCCAAACCTTTGGAATATACCGATTTGATTGAATCCATGGCTGCGGTACTCGAAAAAAAGGCCGACCGCCTCAATACCATCGCACAAGATGTATTACCCGACGAACACTTGGCCGAATACCATCCGCTCGATATTTTGGTTGCCGATGATAATGTCATCAACCAGCGCATCATCATGAGTACGCTAAACCGCTACGGTTATCAGGTAAAACTGGCCGACAACGGAAAGGAGGCAATCGAATCTTTGGAAAGGCGTACGTACGACCTTGTGCTGATGGACATTCAAATGCCGGTGTTGGACGGCATAACGGCAACCCAGATTATTCGGAAAAAAATCAGCAAGAAAAAACAACCTCACATCATTGCACTTACTGTTGGACAAATGCAAGCCGAAAAAACCGATTATTTACAATATGGCTTCAACGACGTTTGGCTCAAGCCCGTGCCGGCCAAAATGCTCCCCCAACTATTGATGAAGATTCCACGTCTTGAGAAATAAAAAACGAATGCACAAACCAAAACGGCATGAATTTGCGTTAAAACCCAATGCTTCGCACAACACAGAAGCTCTTTTTTTTCGTTTCTTTGCAAACTCAACCCTATCGCCTTTATGACTCAGGAAACCATTCTCATCCTTGATTTCGGCTCTCAATATACTCAGTTGATTGCCAGAAGAATACGCGAGCTCAACGTATATTGCGAAATCCATCCTTACAATCATTTTCCGGAGATTACACCCGAAATCAAAGGAGTAATCCTTTCGGGCAGCCCCTATTCGGTACGCGACAACATCATTTCACCCCCCGATTTATCAACTATTCGCGGAAGAATTCCACTTTTGGGCATTTGTTTTGGCGCTCAAATGCTGGCCTGGCTGGAAGGGGGCAATGTAGAAGCATCGGCCATAAGGGAATATGGGCGGGCCAAGCTGCATTTTATTGAAAACAACAATCCGTTGTTCAAAACCATCGAAATGGGTTCGCAGGTGTGGATGTCGCACGGCGACACCATTTTGAAACTGCCCGAACATTTTGAAATTACAGCCGGCACCAGAGATGTTGAAGTAGCCGGTTTTCATGTAAAAGGCGAAAAAACCTACGGCATACAGTTTCATCCCGAAGTATATCACACCACTGACGGGCAGGCACTTTTGCGTAACTTTGCCGTAGATATTTGTGGATGCAAACAAACTTATACGCCGGGCTCCTTTATCGAAAACATGGTTGCCGAATTGCGCGAAAAATTAGCAAACGACAAAGTGGTGCTTGGACTTAGCGGCGGTGTCGACTCCTCAGTAGCTGCCCTATTGCTTCACAAAGCCATTGGCAAAAACCTGTATTGCATTTTTGTGGACAACGGCCTGCTCCGAAAAAATGAATTCGACAAGGTGATCCACTCCTACCTCGACCTTGGCCTAAATGTAAAAGGGGTGGATGCAAAACAACGCTTTTTGGATGCGCTCAAAGGCATCGAAGACCCTGAACGCAAACGCAAAGCCATCGGACACACATTTATCGAAATATTCGACGAGCAGGCCCATCATATAGATGATGTGAGCTGGCTGGCACAGGGCACTATTTATCCCGACGTGATCGAATCGGTATCGGTAAAAGGACCATCGGCCACCATAAAAAGCCATCACAACGTAGGTGGGCTGCCCGATTTTATGAAACTTAGAATTGTGGAGCCGCTTCGCAGCCTGTTTAAAGACGAAGTGCGTATTGTAGGCCGCGAGCTTGGCCTGCCGCCCTTCATCCTCAACCGCCATCCTTTTCCCGGCCCCGGATTAGGCATCCGCATTTTGGGCGAAATTACGGCCGAAAAGGTACGCATTTTGCAGGAGGTGGACGACATCTTTATCGAAGCCCTGCACGAGTCGAACCTCTACCAAAAAGTGTGGCAAGCCGCATGCATCCTCCTTCCAATAAAATCTGTCGGGGTGATGGGCGACGAACGTACTTACGAAAATGTGGTAGCGCTCCGCGCTGTAAACTCAACCGATGGCATGACTGCCGACTGGGCACACCTGCCATACGACTTCCTGGCTCACGTAAGCAACAGCATTATTAACCGCGTAAAAGGTGTAAACCGGGTGGTTTACGACATCAGCTCAAAACCGCCGGCAACCATCGAATGGGAATAAAAAACCATTCTCAAAACTGTGTTTTTATGAAACAATTTAGCCCTTCGTTAGCAAAAACCCTGCTGCTTATGCTCTTTCTAATGAGCTCAGCTGCAGTTGCCATTTGCCAAAACGAAATCGCCGTTTCGCGAACAGTTACAGAATACAACAACAAAACCTATTATCTGCACCGGGTTGAAGGCCAGCAAACTCTTGCTGCCATTGCAAAAGCTTATGGCATACCGGCCGAAAGCATCATGATCGAAAATCCCGAAGTGCGCAATGGTTTGCGCAACAACCAGGTATTGCGTATTCCGGTATCGAAAGCAACAAAAGGCACCGAATTGCCAAAAAACCCGCCACAGCACGCCGGCAAAGCTTCTGACGAATACGATTATGTGTATCATGTGGCCGGGCGCGACGAAACCTACCATTACCTCTCTTTAATTTATTTGGTACAGGAATCGCTGATCAGAAGCACAAACAAGGGTCTTAGAGAACCGTTTCGCGAAGGCGAGTATGTGCTCATCCCTATCAGCAAAAAACAAGCTCCGGCCAGCGAAACCGAAAGCCGGTTTAAAAGAAGTGGCTACGACCCCTATCTGCAAAGCAACCCAAAAGCTCAAAGCCTGCCCGATCCGAAGCAGCTGGCCACCGAAACAAAAATCGTAACCGTTTCGCCTTTCGATTCTCCTCTAAATCCGGTGAGTCCGCCCGAAAACAACTCGCGCCTTTCCGGCCGTTCGGCCGGCGTTGTGATGCCCGAAATGCCTGCCGATGAAAGTGTGCACGTTGTAAAACCCAACGAAACCATTCAGAGCATTGCCATCGAAAGGCAAATAAGTCAAGAAGCCCTGCTTGCTGCAAACCCCGGCGCAAGCACCGGCTTGCGTACCGGGCAGGTGTTGAAAATTCCGGACACAAAAAAACCGGTTTTTGAAAGCCGGCCACAAGCCAGCAACACCATTGAAGCTGACACTTTTGAGACGCATACGGTAGCCAAAGGCGAAACGCTTTTCCGTATTTCGCGACAGTATGGCGTTGCGCTTGAAATACTTAAGGAATACAATCCCGGCCTTAGCGAAACCATTTCGGTAGGGCAAAAAATCAGGATTCCTAAAAAAAAAACAACTGACAGCTACCTGATCTATAAGGTTACCGAAAGGCAAAAGGCAAAAACGCTGGCAAATAATTTTGGCCTCAGCCCCGAAGAACTTCAAAAAGCAAACCCCTCGATGGGTAGCGAGGTTTTTCCTAATCAAAAACTCCACATCCCTCTCGAACGCAAAGCCGGAGTGCATCCGGTACAGCCATCACCCGAGCCCGATCACAAAGAAGCGGAGCCGGCCTCCGCAAAGGCGGGGGATGCTGTGGCCGAAACCGAAAAGACAGGCGAAACGTCTGACTGCGAAGCAGATACCGCAAATGGATCAAAAGAATTTAAAATTGCCTTGCTTATCCCCCTCTACCTCGATAGGGTTGATATGCGGCGCAGCACGGCCGGCACTGAGGAAAACCTCAAGCAATCCATGCGATTTCTATCCTTTTACAAAGGCTTTATCCTGGCGGCCGATTCCATGGCAAAAGCCAACCAGCTTCGCACTGTCATCCAAGTGTTCGATGTGGATCAAAATAGCGCAAAATTGAACAGCTGTCTGCAAGATCCCTGGATGAAACAAGCCGATTTGATTGTTGGACCATTTCATAGCCAGCCCTTTGCCAAAGTGGCCGAATTTGCAAAAAACAAGGGCATCCTTATCGTCAATCCCATGTCGAATCGCAGGGAAATCCTTGTTGACAATCCTTATGTGATAAAAATAAAACCCGACATCAGCAACCAATATGCGCAACTGGCCACCCTGATTGCCGACCGCTATCCCAATGCTAAAATTTTTATTTATCATTCGCGTTCGACCTATTTTGCCGAACAAGCCGCCGACCTCCAAAAAGTACTTGCCGAAAAGATTCCTTTTGAAATTAAGGTGAGAAACAGCGATTTAGCACGCAGGCTGCGCCAATCCGACGATTTGTCGTATCAGGTTTATTCTGACGGCAAATGGCTAGACCTCGGCGACTTGCAAATACACGAAAACGAATACACCAACTTTTCCAATGAAATTGAAGTGCTGGCTTATGATCGCGACAGCCTGCGCTACCTGCGCAAAAACGGCTCGGCAGTGCGCAACAACATTGTGATTGCACTGGGCGATGAGCGGGTTTTTGCCATGGAATTTATGAATAAACTCAACCAAGTGGCCGAAAAATTTCCCATAAAATTTATCGGATTGCCCGAATGGGATAAATTCGACAACCTTTTCGTTGAAACCCTGCAACGCCTTGACGCTCACTTTTTTAACGACGGATTCATTGCGTTCGATCAACCCAGTATTAAATCGTTTATTGCACATTACCGCAACGAATTTGAAACCGAACCCGATGAATACTCCTTTGAAGGTTTTGATATTTCGTGGGCTTTTTTGAACTACCTCAAACGTTTTGGCCCGGGCAATACCGAATGTTTGAGCAAAGAAAGCTTCCATGGACTTCAGACCGACCTCCATTTCAAACAACTTGATGCCGATTCGGGTTTCGAAAACATGTATTGGAACATTTATAAACTCGAAAACTATTCGATCCAACCGTTACGAAATGCCTTTTTTTATCCATGAAAACGAAGCAACAACACCGCATATTTCTTACTAAATCAGCAATCAGCATCGCTGTTTTGTTCGTTTTAACGAGCGCCTGCAACAGCAAAACCAAAAAAAGTTTCGACGAAAACGGCAACCTGACTTCCATTTTGGCCTACGATGACGATAAAAAATTAGATGGCGTTTGTCAGTGGTTTTACAGCGATGGCAAATTGCAGCTCAAAGCCGAATACCTTCATGGGATAGCTCACGGAATTCAAGAACGATATTACGAAAACGGAAAAATACAGGAAACAGCCAATTTCAAACAGGGTCTTAAAGACAGCATTTCGCTGCATTACGACCTGAACGGCCAGCTTGTGATACGCGAGTTTTATATAAACGACAGCCTGCATGGCCCCTATCAGCGCTGGTACGAAACCGGACAAATTGCCATTGAAGGCAACTATGTGCATGGCCTGATGGATGGATTGTGGCTATTTTACGATCAGGACAGCGACATCATTGGCAAAGGCGATTTTGTGAAAGGCAGCGGAATTCAGAAAATATTTTTCCCAAATGGGAAAGTGCAACGCCAAATACGCTTTCAAAACAACCTGAAACATGGCGATGAAGAGTTTTTCGACGAACAAGGCAAAGTTGTGCAACTTATCCGCTACCAGCACGGAACACGCGAAATGGAAACCTTTGCGCCTTAAAAATAAAACGCTCTTGCTTTCCTAAAAACTGCCTTTGAAAATTTTGCGCCTTGCGGCATCCGATCATCCGTAAAACCAAATTCTCAGATAAATTTTTTAAAAAAATATTTTCAAAAAAAAAAGCCACCCGGGAAGGTGGCCCAATTATGAAAAACAAACAAAACAAGTCAAACTTTGTTTTGCAAATATCCAAAGAGTATGCCAAAATCGCATCGCATTCATTATCAATTTATTATGGAAACTTTAACAAATATCAAATTTCCGTTTTGGGAATATTTTTTCTTTTTTTAGAATCGCTCATTTTTCAATGTACCCGCTTATAAATGTAAGTTATTGAAATAAAGCGCTTTTCATAAAAATACGATTAAAAATAATGGTCTAATTTTTGTGCAAAATATTCCAGATTTGGGAATGGCAAAAAACAGCCTGTTTTCATCTGAAATACTCGTTTAATTTGAATTAAAATTTAAAAAATCAACTATCGCTGTAACTTTTCATTCATCTTTTCGTCATAAACAACATCTAACATAAAAATTCACACTATGGGAAACGCAGAAAAACCTTTGCGGCGCAGTCGCGATAAAAAAATAGCCGGTGTTTGCGCCGGAATAGCCGAAAAACTTGAGCTCGATCCCACTTTTGTCCGAGTTATCTTCGTTCTTTTTTTCCTTTTGGGAGGAGGAGGATTTCTGGCCTACCTTATTCTTTGGTTTGTTTTGCCCGAAGAGCCAATAATTTACCCTTTGGCAAACAGCACTGACGAGCGCGATACGGTTAGTGAATCTGCCCAAGCCCGGCCAACCCCCTATCAGCCGGGCGAAGAAAACAAGGCGTCTAAAAATCAGTATTATATAGGCATTATACTTATTGTTGCGGGCTTATTTTTTCTTGCGGCCGTGTTTATCCCCGGCCTCAGGGCATCCGACTTCTGGCCTTTGGTGCTGATTGCACTGGGGGTATATCTTATAATGCCATCGTGGTCAAAAACCGAAAAATCATGAAACAGTCAAATCTTTTTTGGGGGCCAATTCTCATTGGCATTGGTTCTTTGTTGCTTCTTGGCCGGATAGGTATTCTGAATTTCGACTGGTGGCAGCTTTTAAAACTGTGGCCATTTCTGATTATCCTGTGGGGCGTAAGCATACTGCCCGTCAAGTCAGTTATAAAAGTAGCTCTTGTCGTATTGACTTTAGCGGCCAGCGTTTGGCTTTATGTGGCGCAAACCGAGCGAAGCGGCAGCAACCGCCGGCCTACGAACACATGGAGTTTTAACCTTTATGACGAAGATGAAGAGGATTCACTGTCGGAAAGTGGGCAGTCGTTTAGCGAGGCTTTTCCTGAAGGCATACAAAAAGCCACTTTGGAGATGGACGCATCAGCCGGTTTATTTAGCCTGCAAGGCTCAACAGGCGAGTTGATTTATGCCGACAGCCATGGTTTTGGCAACGATTTCATCTTTAAAGTTGCAACTGATTCCACCGAAGCTAAAATTTCGATCAAACAGCAATCGGGATCAAAAATACTTCACACCAAAGGCAACAACACCTTTAACATGATGTTGAACACCACACCGGTATGGGATTTTGATTTTGATGTAGGCGCCGCAAAATTCGATTTAGACCTGAGCAATCACAAAGTAAACCATTTGGCCATTGACGGCGGCGGCACTGCTATCGAATTAAAATTTGGCACATTGCAGCCCGAAACCGATGTAAAGATCAATGCAGGCGCGTCGTCTGTCGTTATATACATTCCCAGCACCGCCGGCTGTAAAATTACGGGCAGCACCATTCTCTCCAACCGCGATCTCGATGGCTTTACCCGCATTGACAGAGGACACTACGAAACCCCGGGCTTTGACGGCGCACCACAAAAAATAAGAATAAAAGTTGATGCCGCGGCTTCGAATTTTAAAGTTTCGAAGCTCGATTAGATATCCTTTTCACAAGGCAAAAAACTTAGCCGGCCACTTTAAATACGGTCGGGTTTTTTGCTCTTACCCGGCGCCTTATTTGTTCGGCATAATAGGTAGCGCGGTTAAGTTTGTCGAGCACCTCGAGCGATTTTACAAAGTTGCCCTTCAGGCGGTAAAGCTCGGCAAGATAAACCCTGTCGGCCTCCTTTTCGGGCAGCGATCGCACCAATTCGATCAGGCGTTTGATGTTATCGTCGTAAATTTTTGATTTGGCAAGAAAAAACTGTCGCCCGGCAATTAGTCGCCCGCGATTATGAAGCCACCAGCGAAAGCCAAATTCTTTTTTAAAAATTGCCAAAAAATTGATGTGATCGTAATCCCTAACCAAATCGTTTATGGCCCACAAAAGCGATTTGCGCAGGTAAAACTCTTGCTCGGCACTCATAGGCCGCAACGATAAAAGGTATTTTTCGCAACGCGTTATGAGGGCCTTCTTCCCTTCGGTTTTGCTGCCATCAGCCCCAAAAAGATACCATGAGCTATAGGGATAAACCATTTTGCTTTCGCGCTGAACCTCATCGGGCAATTTGCTTAAAACCTCATCCGGGCGCCAGAAAAGATGGCTGCACGACGGGCAACACACCAACAATTGAGGCTCGGCCAAAAGCTCGTCGCACAACATTTTGCCGTCGGAATAAAGCTCGGTGAAATTGATACCCAGCATCTCCTGTGTTTTTCCGGCCAAAATTGCATGGCACGACGGGCAAAAAAAATAATAGGCATTAAAAGCGTGCATTTTCTTTTGCTTTCGGCAAAAATAAAGATTATCGCCAACTTTTAGCGCTTTTTGCCAAGCCCAAAAGCATGAATTTGATTTTTGCCTAAAACTCCTGTATTTAAAGCCTTTTCCATGGGTCAAAGCCTGCTGTTTAGAATCATTCTGATTTTGAGGGAATAAATTGCCGTTTCATCTATGTTTGATACCTTTGTTTCACTATTTATTGCATATCGATTAATAAATCTATCATATCATGGAAAAATTATTGTTACTTGGAGATGAGGCCATAGCACAGGCGGCTATCGACGCCGGTTTATCGGGCATCTACGCCTATCCCGGCACTCCGTCAACCGAGATTATGGAATACATCCAGGCTTCACCCGAGGCAAAAGAGCGAAACATTCGCTCGCTGTGGTCGGCCAACGAAAAAACGGCTATGGAATCGGCTCTCGGCATGTCGTATGCCGGAAAAAGAACTATGGTGTGTATGAAGCATGTGGGCCTAAATGTGGCTGCCGATGCGTTTATCAATTCGGCCATTACGGGCGCCAATGGCGGGCTTATTGTAGTATCGGCCGACGACCCTTCGATGCACTCCTCTCAAAACGAGCAGGACAGCCGTTTTTACGGAAAGTTTGCATTAATCCCCATTTTGGAGCCTTCCAATCAGCAGGAGGCATACGATATGGTGCACTATAGCTTTCAGCTTTCCGAAGAGTTGCGCATTCCGGTTATGCTGCGCATTACCACCCGCTTAGCCCACTCGCGCACCGGCATCTTGCGCAAGCCCATCCGAACCCAAAACACATTAAACCTGCCTTCAAACCTCAGGCAATTTATTTTGTTGCCGGCTATTGCCCGCAAACAATACCGCGAACTGCTTGGCAAACAGCAACGTTTTGAACTGGCTTCGGCCAATTCGGGCTTCAATCGTTTTATAGACTATCCGGCTGACCGCAAATTGGGCATCATTTCATGCGGCCTTGCGCACAACTACCTCATCGAAAACTTTGAAGGCCACATTGTGCCGCACCCTGTGCTCAAAATTGGGCAATATCCTGTATCGCCCGCAATGGTTGACAAACTTTACGAAGAATGCGAAGAAATATTGGTGCTCGAAGACGGATATCCTATCATCGAAGAATCGCTGAAAGGCATGTTGAATAAGGGAAAGAAAATTATGGGACGCTTAGACGGCACCTTGCCGCGCGATGGCGAGCTCAACCCTGCCCTTGTAGCCAAAGCACTCGGTTTTACAGTAGAAACCGGCAACAACGTTCCGGAAATCGTTAAGAACAGGCCTCCGCGTCTTTGCGACGGCTGCGGCCACAACGACGCCTTTGTAGCCCTCAACGAGGCGCTTCACGACTACAGCCGCGGCCGTGTATTCAGCGATATCGGCTGCTATACCCTTAGCGCCCTCGAACCTCTGGAAGCCATCAACAGCTGTGTGGATATGGGAGCATCCATTACCATGGCCATGGGAGCAGCCGATGCCGGATTGGTGCCCGCTGTAGCTGCAATCGGCGACTCTACCTTTACCCATTCGGGGATGACAAGCTTGCTCGATGCCGTGAACAACAATTCGCCGATCACCGTATTGATTCTCGATAACTCGACTACAGGCATGACGGGCGGGCAAACCTCATCAGCACATGGCAAAATCGAAGCCATTTGCAAGGGTTTGGGCGTTAGCGAAGATCATATTCACGTAATCAAGCCCATGCCAAAATACCACGACGAAAACGTTGACCTTATGCGCAAAGAGCTGGCCTATCCCGGCGTTTCGGTAATCATCCCAAGACGCGAATGCATCCAAACACTCGGTCGTAAGCTTAGGCAAAAAGCAAAGGCAAAAGAATTGGAAATCCAAAATTAACCCGTTTTTAAAACCGTATCATTCATGAAAAAAGATATTATTTTAGCCGGTGTTGGCGGACAAGGAATCCTGAGCATCGCAGCTTGTATTGGCATGGCGGCTCTCGATCTGGGGCTTTACCTCAAACAAGCCGAAGTGCACGGAATGAGCCAAAGAGGCGGAGCCGTGCAGTCGCATCTGCGCATCTCAACAGACCCGATTGCTTCCGACCTTATCCCCGAAGGAAGTTCCGACATTATCATCTCGGTAGAGCCAATGGAATCGTTGCGCTACTTGCCTATGCTCAGCCGCTCGGGATGGGTGGTTACCAGCATCAACCCGTTCATCAATATCCCCAATTACCCCAATATCGAACACATTTTGAAAGAGATATGGAGCCAACCCCACTATATTACCATTGATGCCGATGCCATTGCAAAAGAAAGTGGCAGCCTCAAAGCAGCCAATATGGTAATTTTAGGCGCGGCAGCACCCCTTTTGGGCCTCAAACCTTCGCTTGTGGAAAAAGCCGTTGAAAACCTCTTTGCTTCGAAGGGCAAAGACGTGGTGGCGCTCAACATAAAAGCCATGAACGAAGGCAGATCCTATGCGCTAAAACATATTTAGCAGTATGCGATATTTAAAACAAATATGGAAAAACAGCCGTTTTGGGCGGTAAACTATAAACACTAAAAGTGTTTATTCACAAAAACAGCCGCATTCCGGTGTTGTAGAAAACATCGGCTCTTTTGGATTTGCCGAAGGGTCGGCTTGTGGACGGGGCAAAGCCAAATGTGCCGTTTGTGTGGCTGAGTAAAAGAAATTTTAAAAAATGCGAAGGGCGGGCTTTTTCTTTCTTTTCTGTCACCTGTCCCAATAGCAAAACACGGTTAGCTAGAAAGTCTTTTCGCTTGGTAGATATGGTCCTTATGTCGAGTTTATTTTCAGTCATTGTCTTGCTGTGTCGTCTGTCTTTTTAGCATTGGTGGTAACGGCAGTCCGTCTAATAACTTCATTTGTAACCGTCCGGCCAACTGCATCTAAAATAATATAGGGGAGGTATCTATCTTTGCCCGGGCAGAAGTTTGTACAGTAGGTTTGCAGGGTGGTCAGATATAACTGACAATGTGTTGGATAGCCACTCAAAAGGTTCTACATTATTGATCTTGCAGGTAGCGAGTAAAGAGTACAGAATGGCTGCCTGTTGCGCTGCATCATGAGATCCGGCAAACATATAATTTTTACGTCCCAGAGCTACCGGTGAATAATCCGGCCTAAAGTAGGCCACCCATTCCGGAGCAAAGTAGGCCAGTTA
>CAYYDS010000067.1:9000-12488 GCA_964470665.1 uncultured Lentimicrobiaceae bacterium | reverse complement strand
GAAAAAATGACTTTTGAAACCCTGCCTGTTGTGCCCGACATCAAGCTCGATGAGCATCAGTTTGCGCAAATTGAGCAAATGGCCAAAGAGCGCCAGCGTTTTGAGCTGGAGTTCAATATCCGCAACCATTTTAGGTTGGGCCCAATACCTTATTGTAATGTGATCGGAGTGATTCCGGGTACCGAATTTCCGGATGAATACGTGATTGTAAGCGCACATTTAGATGCCTTTGATGTGGCCACCGGCGCTGTTGACGATGGTTCGGGCCTTGCTCTCACCCTCGAAACCGCCCGGCTTATAATGGAAGCCGGTGGCAAACCTAAACGCACCATCTTAGTGATTTTGTGGGCAGGCGAAGAATTCGGGCTTTACGGATCGAAAAGCTGGGTAAAACGTCATGCCGGCAAATTGGATAAAATTTCCAATATGTTTAATCGCGACGGTGGCCCTACCGTTACAAACAGCATTAGTGTGCCGGCAGCCATGATGGAAGATTTCACCCACATTTGCGCACCCTTAAACGATATAAACCCCGATTTTCCGTTTACGCTCAAACAAAGTGAACCCATGACGCGTCCCAAAGAGCCCTGGAGCACCGATAGCGGCCCCTTTGCCGTACTGGGCGTGCCAACTCTAAGCATAGGCACTTCCGACCCGAAAGGTTACGACTTTAACTATGGCGAAATCTGGCATACCGAGCGCGACTCATACAATATGGCCATTCCGGAATACCTTGAACATTCGTCAATCGTATCGGCCATCATCACGTATGGAGTAGCCAATTTAGATCATATGCTTTCGCGCGATGGCTACTGGAAACAAGAAACGCCGGCAAATAAAACAAAAGAGAATAAGAAAAAATAGGAAACAGAAAATCACCTGAAAAAGCAAGGGCGAAAGCTCTTGCTTTTTCTTTTTCCATCTTAAAATTGCTTAGCACTTGTGTTTGATTTATTTTCATACAAACACAGCAAACACTTTAAATTGTAGAAATTCTTAGGAGCGCAAAACTTGTAAGCGACAAAAAAATGTGCACCTTATATACTTCTGAACACAAGTTTTCCTTTCGCAACGAAACGCTGCTTTATTTAATCAACATAAGCAATTACTTGATTTTGCGACAAATAGCTAAAAGCAGTTTGCTAAGTTGAAAAGGCAACGGGCAAATTGAATCTGATTTTACCGATTGCGGGCAAGCCAAAATGTCTAATTGGTTTAATAAACTTAATACGCCTTTTTGATTGATTTGGGTTGATGCAAATTTTTTGTCGAGAAATGCCGTTCGGGCTTTAGGGTTTTGTGTATTTTCAGCATTACAACATCCCCATTAGATGAGCCCCCAATTAGGTCTCCATCGGTAGATTTGGAGTTTCCGGCAATCAGGTAATCGTTTTCTTTTGTTTGAAAACCAATAAAAGGGTTTGTTTCGGCTGCTGAGCCGCCAATCGTTTGCTGCCATTCAATATTTCCAATGTAATCGAGTTTTACAACCCATCCATCACTATCTCCTTGATTCACAAGTATATCACCATCGTTCGAAGCAGTAACTCCACAAATCAAAAAACCTAAATCGTTGGTTTGAACAAGCGATCCAAAATATTCCCAACTTGTTCCGCCCAACACTTTTTCCCATTGTAAGTTTCCTGTTCTGTCGAGCTTAATAAGCCATAGATCGGGGTTGTCGCTTGTGTTGCGCGACGAATCTTCATGATCGTCAGAATAGGTTTCGCCTGCAATGGCAAAGCCATCATCTTTTGTTTGGGTGATGCTGTAAGCAATATCATTTTTACTGCCTCCATAATTTTTTTTCCATTGTATCTCGCCTTCCGGGCTTAATTTTAGCATCAAAAAATCTGTGCCGCCTTTGCTTTTTATATGCCTAAAATCGCCATCGGTAGAAGCAGTGGCCGCTGCAATGGCATAGCCTTTATCGCTGGTTTGCACAACCGAAAAACAATAGTCCATATCGCTGCCCCCAATTGTTTTCTCCCATTGGATATCGCCGCTGCTGTCGAGTTTTACAATCCAACAATCCGTACTGCCGTAGTTGACCGCAACATCTCCATCATTTGAAAGCGTATATCCGGCCAACACAAAACCACCGTCGTTGGTACAAATCATATCTGTTAAAAACTCCTCGTCCGAGCCTCCAATTGTTTTTTGCCACAAAAGGCGGCCTTCGCTATTCAATTTTCCAATCCAAAAATCACCATTATCTTTATAGCCACTTATATCGCCATCGTTTGAGTGGGTTATTCCGGCAACAGCATAGCATCCGTCAAGTGTTTGAATGGCTTTTTTCCCAAAGTCCCAAGCCGTTCCGCCCAGTGTTTTTTGCCATTGAACCGCACCCCATTTATTCATCTTCACCAACCATATATCCGTGCTTCCATCGCTATTGTGGTTTGCTAAGCCGGGCCTGTCGTTTGATTTTGTTGAGCCAACAGCAATAAAACCATCATCATTTGTCGGCATAGCCGATTCGATCCAATCGTGAGCTGAGCCGCCCAAAATCTTTTGAAAAATAATTTCCGATCCTTGCGATAATGTTTGACCTATTATTATAAAGGTCATTAACAGAGAAATAATGCTTTTTTTCATGTTGAAATGTTTTGGTTGTTTAGAAATAGATTACAAATTAAACGAGCAAAAAAGCATACAACAATCACATAAACATGTGATTTTTATGGGTATCCGCTAAAATTTTCTTGTGCCGGGGCTTGTTTCCGCTGTTTTTGGGCCTTCATAGTGCTTGCTTATGCGAAGCCGGCTTTCTTTGAGGGCTGTTTCAAACGCGATAATTTTGCAAAATCAGCTTAAATTTTTCGGCCTAATTAGCTGCTTAATTATCTGATCTTTACAAAATTCTCAATCGCGAAAATACTTTTCGCGACGTTTCTACTCTCGTTTAATTGTGGTAAGATTGCCCGTTTCGGGATCAAACTGCAGCCTGGTTTTACCAAGCGGGGCAACGGCGATGGTTCCGAGTTGACTAATATAGATTTTTTCGCGGCTAAGCACCTTGTTTTCAAATGAAAGCGAAACATTGGCCAAAGCCGGAATGCGATAATACAAGCCATTTGTAAGCCTCCCTTTGGGCTGATTGCCGGCATTAAAACCGGGTCCGGCAAGTGGCAAAATTTCGAGTGTGAGCGGGTTTGATGTAGCCCCTGTCGTAAGCCCGGCAGCTTCGGTAAAGCTTCCCACAACGGCTTTTCCCGAAAAACCCGGCTCAGGCGCATAATAAATGGTTTGCACAACTAAGTTTTTTACCTCTTTGCCAATAAAAAGACTGAGGTAATCTTCCTCGAGTTGTTGCAGCTTCTGATCCATAAAAACAATGCTCTGCCCATAGTTAACCTCCTGAAAGCCATTGATTAATTGAAAACGGCTTTCGCGAATTTTCTGAATCATATCGGCAGCGGCGCGCGCTTTTTGCTCGGGGCTGCGGTCAACCCAGGCCGTTTGCAGGGTGTTGCGGCGTATTA
>CAYYDS010000067.1:0-8990 GCA_964470665.1 uncultured Lentimicrobiaceae bacterium | reverse complement strand
GTATCCACCCGTTGATAAAGATTGCGCTCGGCATAATAGCTGAACGATTTTTCATCGGGGCCATTAACAATTATTTTTTCAAACTTGCTCTTTCCGTTAATCTTTTGCAAAGGCGCATCGTCGGCGCCCATGATGATGCCATTGGGCAAAAGGTCGAACACCAGGCTGCGGCTATCTTTGGAAGCCCTTTCATCAAATTCGACGAAAAACCAGCAAACCGGATCGGGGTCACTTTCCACGCTAAGCAACACATCTTTAATGCGATACCTGGTTTCATCTTGACGGATATAATCGCTTACCCCAAGAATTTTTTCGGCAAACTCGGCATAAGGCCCTTTGACGCGCTCCGATTTCTGAATGATAAAATCAAGTTTTACACTGTTTTTTGGCAGTGCATATAAGAAACCGGCGTTTTCGCCCGGCGATTTATTTTCCGTCGGACTTGTAAAAACCTGGGCTGTAGCCGGAAAACACATTGCAAGAAACAATGCGACAGCCAGAAAAAAATATGCAGAAACTCGTGTTGTTGCCATATGAATCACATTCTATTCGATCTCCCACAAAAATAATCACTTTTGCCGGCATCAAAACCGAAAATACATAATTTCGGTTTAACTCGGCTTATCTGATTCAAAAATAATATTTATTATTCAGATAATCAGCCGTTTAAATTTCTATTTGATAAACAAAAGCTCTCTGTATTTTACCAGCGGCCAAAGCTGGTCGTCCACCAATAATTCAAGTTTATCCACATGATAGCGCAGTTTATCAAAATAGGGCTTCACCTTGCTGCAATAAGCTTGTGCTTTTTGTGCTTCATTTTCAATGCGGTTTGCAGCCTTACGTTCTTTTGACATTTGATCAACATATTGGCGAATTTCGCTCACATGTTCCGAAATATCCTTTATGCTTTGAATCTGATTGCGGCTCAAATGCGAAAAACTAGCCGAATCGAGCACTTCTTTCAATCCCCGCACATTTTCGATCAAGGTGTTTTGATACTTTATGGCTGTTGGCACAATGTGGTTGATGGATAAATCGCCCATTAGGCGAGATTCAATCTGAAGTTTGCGAACGTATTTGTCTAACTTCATTTCGTAGCGAGCCTGCAATTCGCGCTGTGTGAGCACGTTTAAGCCTTCGAATAGCCTAATGGTTTTTTGCGAAACATACGCTTTTACAGCCTCAGGCGTATCGCGATGATTCGACAGCCCTCGTCTTTCGGCTTCTTTTATCCACTCTTCGCTGTAATTATTGCCTTCGAACAGAATGGGTTTCGAGCCACGGAGCACCTTTTTTACAATGGTGAAGACGGCATCTTCCTTACGCATATTATTCTTTATCAACTCATTAACCTCTTCATAAAAGCCATTGATTTGATTGGCCACAATCGAATTGAGCACAATAATCGGCTCTGCCGAATTGGCAGTTGAACCAACCGCCCTAAACTCAAACTTATTGCCGGTAAAAGCGAATGGAGAGGTGCGGTTTCGGTCGGTATTATCTAATAATATTTCCGGAATTTTGGGTATGTTAAGGTGTGCGCCATTGCTATTGTTACCCGAAAGGCTTTCGGGCTTGGGCAAGTTTTCGATTTCGGCTAAGGTTTGTGTGAGCTGATCGCCAATAAAAGCCGAGATGATGGCGGGCGGCGCCTCGTTGCCCCCGAGCCGCAGGTCGTTGCTTTCAGATGCAATGCTTGCGCGTAACAGCTCCTCGTGTTCATAAACTGCCTGAAGTATATTGACTAATATGGCTACAAAACGCAGGTTTTCCGATGAGGTTTTTCCGGGCACAAGCAGGTTTTCACCGGTATTCGTTGCCAGCGACCAATTGTTGTGCTTTCCACTTCCATTAATGCCCTGATAAGGTTTTTCGTGGAGCAGTACTTTAAAACTATGCTTGCGCGACATCTTATCCAAAAGGTGCATGAGCAATTGGTTGTGGTCAACAGCCACATTGGCTTCTTCGTAAACCGGCGCGCACTCAAACTGGCTGGGAGCCACCTCGTTGTGTCGTGTTTTTAACGGTATTCCGAGTTTATGTGCTTCGATCTCGAGGTCGCGCATAAAAGCGCGGGCGCGGCTGTGTATCATTCCAAAATAATGATCGTGAAGCTGCTGATCTTTTGCCGAAGAATGGCCAAAAAGGGTTCGGCCGGAAAGGGCAAGGTCGGGTCGGGCGGCAAACAAGGCCGAATCAACCAAAAAATACTCTTGCTCCCAACCCAAAGTGGGATATACTTTTGTGATGCTATCGTCAAAAAGCCCGCAAAAACGGATCATTGCCTTGTCAATCGCTTCGATAGATTTGAGTAGCGGGGTCTTAAAATCAAGCGATTCGCCGGTATAGGACACAAAAATCGTGGGAATGCAAAGCGTATGTTCCATGATGAAGGCCGGGCTCGTGGGATCCCATGCCGTATAGCCTCTTGCCTCGAAATTATTGCGTATGCCGCCACTCGGAAACGAAGAGGCATCGGGCTCCTGTTGGATGAGCGAGCTTCCCGAAAATTCTTCTACCGCTTTGCCTCCGGGTGCCGGGCTCACGAAAGAATCGTGTTTTTCGGCCGTAGTGCCCGTTAATGGATGAAACCAGTGTGTGTAGTGTGTGGCGCCTTGTTTCATGGCCCAGGCTTTCATTGACGAAGCCACCTGATCGGCCACCCGCCGGTCAATCTTTTCGCCACGTTCAATTGTGTTTATCAGGCTGTTATACGCCTCTTTGGTAAGGTACTCGCGCATTACGGCATCGTTGAAAACCATCGAGCCATAAAAATCGGAAATTTTATCTGAGGGGTAAGTTACCTCAGGCACCTGCCTGTTGAGGGTTTCAGAAAGTGCCCTAAATCTAAAATTGATCATATTGTGTTGAGGTTGGTGTTTCTTTTTCGGATTAAAAACAACCCTATCAGCGTTAGTAAACCATTGACTATCAGTATTTCAAAGCCAAATTTATAGCCATTAAACCATTGGTTGGAATTGGCGCTTATGACATAACTGATCAATGGTGCAGCTATGCTTACAAAAGGTACAAATCGGTCGTTTAGGCTATATTTTGTAAAAATACCAAACGTAAATAGGCCTAAAAGTGGGCCGTAGGTATAGCCGGCAATGGTAAAAAGGCGTGCAATCACAGCTTCATCGTTGATTTCGCGGAAGATGACAATCACCATAACTACCACTGTTGATATGAAAAAATGCGATCGGTAACGCAAATGTTGTTGTTTTTGCTGGTCTTTTTGTAGCTCATTTTTTTTGCCCAAAATGTCGTAGATGAAAGAGGTGGTGAGCGCGGTAATTGCTCCGTCGGCGCTACTGTATGCCGCCGCAATAAGGCCGATTAAAAAAACAACTGCCAGCACAGCCCCCAAATGATTCATAGCTAAAAGCGGAAACAAATCGTCGGAAAGTTTTGGCAGCTCAATTCCAAATTGATTGGCATAAAGGTATAGCGAAGCGCCCAGGAAAAGAAAAAGCAAGTTTACCGGAATAAGCGAAACGCCAAGCGTTAGCATATTTTTTTGGGCATCTTTCAGGCTGCGGCAACTAAGGTTTTTTTGCATCATATCCTGATCCAAACCGGTCATTACAATGGTAATAAACATGCCGCTAAAAAACTGTTTCAAATAAAAGCGATCGCTGCGCCAGTCGAAATCCAGCACCCGTGTATAACCCGCAATCTTGGCTTTTTGCCACAGCTGCACAAGATTTAGCTGCAAATCGTCCGAAACAACCACAAGCGTAATCACCAACGAAAGAAGCATAAAGGTGGTTTGTAGCAGATCGGTCCAAACAATGGTCTTAATTCCGGCCTTAAACGTATAAAGTGTAATCAGGATTACAAATATCAGAGTGTTAACAAAAAAGGGAATTCCCCAATGGTCAAAAATAAAAAGCTGCAACACATTGATTACCAAAAACATTCTGAAAGAAGCACCAATTGTTCGCGAAATAAGAAAGAAACTTGCGCCGGTTTTATAGCTGAAATAACCAAAACGTTGTTCAAGATAAGAGTAAATCGAAACCAGGCTAAGCTTATAGTAAATTGGCAGGAGAACATATGTAATCACCACGTAACCAATTAGATAGCCAAATACAACCATCAAATAGGTAAAATTGGTGCTGCCCACCCATCCGGGAATGCTGATAAAAGTAACACCCGAGAGGCTTGCGCCAATCATGCCATAGGCCACCACCGGCCAGGGCGATTTGCGGTTTCCGGTAAAATAACTTTCGTTATTTGAACGGCGGGCTGTAAGCCAGGCCACCCCAAAAAGCGCTAAGGTATAGAGCAAAAAAATGGTTAAAAAAAGTTGGTGAAACACAGAAATATATTATTGTTTAGTGCAAAATTTCGCAAATTGAAAGAGGGAATTAAAATGCATATCCGGCTTATTTTCAAACACTTCAAAGCCAATCTGAACGGTTTTCATTCCCACATTCCGGCCAAATTCCATATCGCTTTCGGTGTCGCCCGCCATCACCGACTTTTCGAATCGAATTTCCGGAAAAGCCTCAAGGGCTTTGTAGGCCATTTGGGGCGAAGGTTTACGGCAATTGTTTGCAATGTCTTTGCGATCGGGGCAAACCAGCACAAGATCTATTTTGCCTTTAGCTTCGGCAATATCGGCAATCATTTGATTATGAATATGTTCGAGTGATTGTTGGCTCATCAATCCAAGGCCTACCCCCTGCTGGTTAGTTACAACGATAATGCGTCCAAAATGCTGTGCAAGCAGCCGGATGGCTTCTACCACTCCTGGCAGAAAGTCGAATTCGCCGGTATTTTTTACATAATCGTTTATTGGCCGCCTATTGATCACGCCATCGCGATCAAGAAATAAAGTCCATTCTTTATCAAAAACCGGCATCATAGTTTGCCTTCCTCCTTCAGAAACATAGCTGTTTCAATAAGTTCGCAAAGAATGTGTCCTACCATGATGTGCGCTTCCTGTATAAGAGGTGTTTCGGTTGAAGGCACAAACAACATCTGATCGGCAAACATTTTCAGCTGTCCGCCATCGTTTCCACTAAAACCTATCACGCTCATTCCCAATTCTTTGGCTTTTTTAGCAGCATTTATTATACTGCTTGAATTGCCCGAAGTGCTCAGCGCAATCAAAATATCGCCCGGGCGTCCCATGGCTTCTACCATGCGGGCAAAAACCACATCGTAATGGTAATCGTTGGCCACTGCCGTTAAAAAAGAAGTGTTCACATGCAATGCCTCGGCAAAAAGCGGCGGGCGGTCATAGCGATAGCGCCCGCTCAATTCGGCGGCAAGATGCTGAGCATCGGCCGCACTTCCCCCGTTGCCACAAAACAACAGCTTTCCGCCTTGTTTCAGGCTGGCGGTACAACTTGTGGCCATTGCTGTAATTATTTGCTCAATGTATTTATTATCAAGCATTTGCTGTTTAACAGTAATGGAAGCACGAATATGATTTCGAATAGCCATATTCTTCATTTTAAGGCGCAAAGGTAGCGAATCCGTGTAAATATTTACAGCATAGCCTATGCAAGGGGTATTGACAAAAAAGATGATCTTTGCCGTAAATTTTTTAGATGTGAAACAGCTCACTACAATCGGACTGCTCATTTTGTCGAATGCCTTTATGACTTTTGCCTGGTATGGACACCTTAAATTTAAGGATATCAGTGGGTTAGATAACCTGCCATTGATCTGGATTATCCTAATCAGCTGGTTTATTGCCTTGTTTGAGTATATGTTTCAGGTTCCGGCAAACCGGATAGGCTACCAAGGAAACGGAGGAATGTTTAGCCTTGTAGAACTAAAAGTGATCCAAGAAGTGATTACTTTAAGCGTTTTTTTACTTTTTTCGCTCTTGTTTTTTCGCACCGAAACATTTAGAATCAACCACTTAATCGGTTTTGTTTTCTTGGTTTTGGCTGTATATTTCATTTTTAAGAAATAAGTTAAATAAACTGCTTGTAAAAAATTTGCGTTATAATTAAGGCCTTTCTATTTTTGGCAAAAAAATAAAACAGAGAATACCTTTAAATTTCGATTCTTTATGAAGTTTTATGACATTGATTCTGAATTTACTTTCGGAAAATATGAAGGAAAAAGCATCCGGGAGGTTTTTGAAAAAGACCCGAAATACATTGATTTTTGCTTCAACAATATTGATGAGTTCTACGTTTCGCCCGATGTGTTGAAAGAGTTGCGCGGCTTAGACCCTCGTTTTTCCGGTAATGTTACCGAAAACGATGAGAACTTTGACGACGATATGTTTGATTCGTTTTTGGACGAAGCCGGCCTTTTGGAGGATATGGAAGGCCCTTTTGATATAGAGGATGACCTATTGTGGGATGATGAAGCCGAACCTAATTTAGATGACGAGGATAATTTTGACAATTTCGACCAGTTTGACGACGAATTTGACAACGATTATGACTCGGACTACTAAAAAGTAAACTGCCCAAACGGCTTATTTTTTCTGCATTTCGTTGCAACAGCTAAAAGCTAAAGTTACAAACCGCGCGCATTGGGATACAGCCAAGGCCATCCGAATGCGCGCGAATCGGCTATAATCCTAATTTTAGTTGTGGGCTAAAACCCAAAAAGCTGATTTTCTGAAAATTAGCTGATGACATTAAACGAATCCTCTATAAAAGCCAGGATTTTTTTTGTTGAAGCAACAGAAAAGTAAAATTGATTGTCTTGACAATTGTTCATATAAAAAGACTAATTTTGTAGGTTTATCGGCCTTTCTCGCGAAAGGAACAGTATTAATGACTTTAACGGATTTTTAGGCGCTGCTTTCAGGCCTTTCCTCATATAACAAAAAAATTAAATGAGATATCAACACCGAAGGTATATTGCCTTATCTATTGTATTGGTAATCATTGGAGTAATTTGGTTTGTACCTTTCAAGACCCAATTTAACATCAGAACAAGTTCTTGGGTTCAGCCCCTTAAAAAATGGAGTTTGCGAACCGATTTAGAAGGGAATTTTTATAGCGAACTGGAAAACTTTGAAACCGGGGCTAAAGAACTTGCCACCAGCTATCGTTTCGAGCGCGGCGATATTGCCACCTTAAAACTGGCCGGCGGAATGGCCAACAATACCTTTATAAATTCGGGCGATACTTTAGGCATGCTTCATTCGCGCATTGTTGACGAACGCATTGTGCAGCTCGAAAACCTGATGGCAGTTGAAAAACAATTGTTAAACAGCAGCTTAGCCGGCGAAAAATTAGAAATTTTGGAAAGCCTGAAGAAAAAACTTCAGCTTGCCGAGCAACAATATGATTTTGCCTACAAAAACTACGAGCGTTTTGAATCGCTTTACAAAGACAAAGCCGTAACAGCCAGTGAGTTCGAAATAGCCGAAACCGCTTTTAATACCGCAAACACAAATATCGAAATTGCAAAAAGCGAGTATGAAAGCGCCGTTACTGGGGTAAAACCCGAAGAAATAAGGCTAATCAAAGAACAAATTCAAGCTTACGACATCGAGATCAACTTTTTAGAAGATACCAAAAAACGCTTTCTGCTCACCGCCCCCATTTCCGGAAACCTCATGTTTAATCATTATTTGCCGGAACAAATGGAGTACATCAGCCTTAGCGATACGTCGGCATATATCCTGTATATTCCGGTAAAAGTAAGATACAGGCCATATTTGAAAAAAAATATGCTGGTTAGCCTCAAGGTTCCCGGCTCCAATCAGGCTTTGCAGGCAGAGGTTTACGATATTTCCGATAAGGTTGAAAACCTTGTAACCAATATGGTGGTTCATCAGGTTGTATTTGTTAAAGCGCACATTATCAGTCAATCGCCTCTCTTATGTGCCGGCGTTTCACTTCAAAGCACCCTCAAAGGCGACAGAGTAACCCTACGCGAATACATCAGTCGGACCGTAGATATATTTTTCAGGTAAATGGCAAAGCTCAGGTATGAATACAAATACTTTGTCCATAACAGCAAAATGGATACGCTCAGGAGCATGATTGCTCCTTTTGTGCGTTACGATAAGTATTCCGATATGATGCCCGAAAAGCAATATACCGTTAGAAGCATCTATTTTGATACGCCTGAGTACACCTCCTATTTCGAAAAAATTGAAGGAATCAAACACCGCAAAAAATTCCGTTTGCGCGGCTATAACCAGCTCAACAACATGGATGATGTGGTTTTTTTCGAGATAAAAAGAAAATACGAAGATCCCATTTTCAAAAACAGGGCAATGAGCAATTTTGGCAATGCACTGGAAATGTTTACGGGTGGCGATTTCAACACCTTATTGCCCGATAAAACCATTCAGCCAAAGGCAGAAGAAAACCTGAGGCGGTTTTTCTATCACTATTATTGCGACAGGCTGAGGCCGGTTGTGCTGATTATTTATGAACGCGAGGCTTTTTTGGGTCTTCACGACGATGGAATACGGGTTACTTTCGACAAAAACCTGCGCAGTATGGCATTTCCATCAGTGGATGAGCTATATAGCGACAAACACATACGGCGATCGTTAAAAGACAGTTTTATTTTGGAAGTAAAATTCAACGATCATTATCCAAGCTGGATGAAACAGGTAGTGGGAATACTTGGCCTACAACGCCAATCGGCTTCAAAATATTGTATCTCAATTGATACACACAACTTTACAAAAGCCCAGCGCTTACCTTCTATCTATTCGCGAACAAGAATTATTAATAATATAGACCTTATACCCGATGTTTACTGATTTTCAAAATTTCGACCTGTTTCCGGTTACCGTCTATACCGTAATTGCCAACCTGTTAGTATCGTTCATTTGCGGAATAACGATCTCATTAGTTTACCGATTCGTGTATAAAGGCCCCAGCTATTCGGTTACTTTTGTAAATGCCTTGGTTATCCTTTCGATGATTACCTCTGTGGTGATTCTTGTTATCGGAAACAACCTGGCCAGGGCCTTCGGCCTTGTTGGAGCCATGTCAATCATACGCTTCAGAACCGCCGTTCGCGATGTTCAGGATATT
>CAYYDS010000066.1:0-12500 GCA_964470665.1 uncultured Lentimicrobiaceae bacterium | reverse complement strand
CGCAAAATGAAAATTGTCTACTTTTGAATTGTACTAAAAATGGGAAGCCTATACCCAGCAGAGCCCGTGTCCGTTTGGTTTGACAGCACAAAAATAGAAATCAAAATACAAACAAAAAAATTAGAGGCAAAAAATCAGCATCACTTTTGTCCACTTGAACTGATGTCCTAAAAAAAAGCATCACTTTTGTCTAATATACCTAAAAAGACAACATGGTGTATGGAGTTATTATCTCAGACCTTGGGCAAACAATCCGGCGCTTAAAAACAACAGGCGCGAAAAGAGAAAAGTCTTTTTCATTTTAATTGGTTTTTAAAAGTGGTAAATATTTGAATATTAAGAATATAAATCTCATGTATTATCAAACATAATAGGCTTGCGACAACACAATACAACATTATTCTTAAATCTGAACTTTTATTCAGATTTAAGAATAATTGAAAGGAAAAGACTATTTACAGTTTCCGGTTAAACTCGAGGTAATCCGGGTAGGCTATGCTGCTGCCGCTTACGTTGAGATAAGGTTTCACTTTCACCACTAATTCGAGGGGATCGTTCGATTTTCCGCTTATCTTGTTTACCAGGCGGTTTACCGAAGCGTTTCCTTGATTGGTTAAGGCTTTAAAAATTTCGGTACGCATGGGCATCCGAAGCAGCGCCTGCCCGTTTGCAGGTATGTGCATGGCTTGGTTAACGGATCCGTTTAAAACCTCCATTCCGTCAAACTGCACGATATAGTCCATTTTGGTGAGCGAAGCCGCTTTTACGTTGGGGTTTTTAATGGTGAAAAGTACCTGAAAATCGGTTGGCAGGTTTTTCGACATCACAGCGCTGGTGAGCTGAAGCACTTGTGCTGCGCTCATTTGCAGCGGGTTAAAATCGTTGCTAAAACGGATGCCGGCTAAACTTACCGAATCGAGGCCTTCGAAACTGAAGTCGCAATTTTTTAGGCGTGTGATTTCGCTTGCCTGTTGCAGAATCTCGCAAGAGGGCAAGAGCGATAAACTTAGGAATGCCGAGATGAAAAGGACGAAAAATAATCTTTTTTGTTTCATTATGAATTTGATTTTGAGCTGCGTTTCCGTTCGGTTTCGTCAAGAATGATTTTGCGCAAACGAAGCGAGCGCGGAGTTACTTCTAAATATTCGTCTTCGCGTATGTTTTCCATAAATTCTTCGAGCGAGAAGCGGATGGCCGGAACAATCATTACCTTTTCATCCGATCCGGATGCGCGCATATTGGTTAGTTTTTTGGTTTTGCACACATTAACCACCAGGTCGGATGCCCGGTTGTTTTCGCCAATTACCTGACCCATATACACTTCTTCGTTGGGGTGGACGTAAAAATGCCCTCTGTCCTGCAATTTCCAAATTGAGAAGGGTATGGCAGTCCCGGTTTCGAGCGATACCAGCGCGCCATTGCTTCGGGCTTCCAGGTCGCCTTTCCAGGGTTCGAAGGCTTTAAAGCGGTGGGCAATAATGGCTTCGCCTTCAGTTACTGTTAGGATATTGTTTCTAAGGCCGATGATGCCGCGCGATGGAATACTGAATTCAAGGTGCATGCGGTCGCCCTTGGGATTCATCTCTACCAGCTCGCCACGGCGCATGCTAACCTGCTCGATCACTTTGCCCGAAAAATCTTCAGGTACCACAACAGTTAAAATTTCAATCGGTTCATATTTCTGATTATCAATCATTTTGATGATAACTTTTGGCTGTCCCAATTGAAATTCATAGCCTTCGCGCCGCATGGTTTCGATAAGGATACCCAGATGCAGAATGCCCCTGCCGTAAACCAACAATGCGTCGGGCGATTCGGTGTCTTCAACCCTTAAGGCAAGGTTTTTTTCAATTTCTTTCATCAAACGCTCGCGCAAGTGCCGCGATGTAACGTATTTGCCCTCTTTTCCATAAAATGGCGAGTTGTTTATGGTAAACAACATACTCATCGTGGGTTCTTCGATTCGGATGGGTGGCAAGCCTTCCGGTTTTTCGGCATCGGCAATGGTATCGCCAATTTCAAAATCTTCGATTCCCATCAGAGCAATAATATCGCCCGAATAAACCGGAGTTTTGACGCGCTCTTTTCCAAGCCCTTCAAATGTATAGAGTTCTTTGATTACCGAACGGGTGATGGTGCCGTCGCGTTTGACCAGCGAAACGGGCATGCCGGCCTGCAAAACACCGCGGCTAAGGCGGCCAACTGCAATTCGGCCCACATACGAACTGTAGTCGAGCGAGGTGATTTGCATTTGTGGCGTTCCTTCGCTGTGCCGCGCAACAGGTATGTGTTTTAAAATTACTTCAAACAAATAGGAGATATCCGTCGTTTTATTGTTCCAATGATCCGACATCCAACCTTGTTTTGATGAGCCAAAAACCGTTGGAAAATCAAGTTGGTCTTCTGTTGCGCCAAGGTTAAACATGAGGTCGAAAACAGCATCTTGCACTTCATCGGGGCGGCAGTTGGGTTTATCAACCTTGTTGATAACCACAATGGGCTTGAGACCCAACTCAATGGCCTTTTGCAATACAAAACGGGTTTGCGGCATTGGCCCTTCAAAAGCGTCAACCAATAGCAAAACTCCATCGGCCATATTGAGTACTCGTTCTACCTCGCCTCCAAAATCGGCGTGGCCGGGCGTATCAATGATGTTGATTTTTGTTTCTTTGTACCTTACCGAAACGTTTTTTGCCAAAATTGTTATCCCTCGCTCACGTTCAAGATCGTTGTTGTCGAGAATAAACTCGACCACTTCTTGGGTATCCCTGAATAGTTTTGACTGGTAGAGCAAACGGTCAACAAGGGTGGTTTTGCCATGATCAACGTGGGCTATGATGGCAATGTTTCTGATTTCGTGCATAGAGCCGGTTTCGTTTTTGAGGGCGCAAAATTAGTGTATTTTTGCTTATGATAGGGCTAAAATCGTCGAAATATTTGCAATGCCATGGCCCTTAAAACAACTTGAAAATCAAATTGCCGGATTTATTCTTCCATGAATGGCCTTATTTCTTTATTTTATATGGCCCGATAATTCTAAATAGCTCATTTTTTTGATGCAAACCGGAAGTTAAAATTTAGCTTGATTTCAACATGCCGTATTGATTTACAGTATATTATATTTGCCTATTCCAATGTTTTTCGAAATACCCTGTATCTTTTATGCAATCGGCCGTTGTGCCGTTCGCATTCGGCCCGCATCAGCTGGTTGCTTTCGAGCACAAGGTGGCTGTCAATTTGCGTGAGCCCGGCTTTTTTTGCCGACAGCAAGAGGCTTTTTGAAAGAATGGCATCTAAGCCCCTTCCGCGATGGCGGTCGGCAACTCCGCCGAGCAACAGGGTGAGTTGCCTGGTGGCTTTGGCCGATTGCAAAATGTAATACCAGCCAAACGGAAATATGCGCCCCCGTGCTTTACGGATTCCGTTGCTGATTTCGGGAAGGCTTACGATGAAAGCGGCCACATTTTGATCGGAATCCAACACTACTTTTACAAAACGGGGGTCGAGCAGGGGCAAATAGCGTCGGGCATATTCCTGCATCTCGTATTCTTCGAGGGCAACAAAGCCGTAGATGTTGATGTAGGCTTCGTTGATGAGCCTGAAGATGGGAACAACCCAGGGTTTTAGCTCTTTTTTGCGGCTAAACTCGCGAAGTTCAAATTTATGGTTGGAGAGCGCCCTGTTTGCTATTTCGGCAATGCGTTTGTTGACGGGATTTTCAACCGGCATGAGGTACGAAACCAAATCAACTTCTTTTTGAAAACCAAGCTTTTCAAGCATTTCAGGTAGCCATGGGTAGTTGTAATTGGTGGCAAGCGCTAATTGTTCGTCAAAACCTTCGATCATCATTCCCTGCGGCTCTTTATCAGAAAAGCCCAGAGGGCCAATGAGTTGTGTCATGCCTTTGCTTTTTGCCCAGCCGCAAACATATTCAATGAGGCTTTTTGCAATTTCGAAGTCCTTATAGCATTCGAGAAAACAAAAACGGGCATTTTTTTCACCGCGCATTTCATTATACCGGGTATTGATGATTCCCATAATTCGCCCTACGGGCTTTGCATCTGCCCAGGCAATAGCCAGGATGACTTCCGAACTTTGAAACGAGCGGTTTTTATTTCGATCGAAAAACGTAAGGTCGTCGCTATAAATCGGGTGAATCCACTCCGGATGGTTTTGATGAATCTTTTCGGGTAGATAAACAAAGGTTTTTAAATCTTTATTTGTAGTTACATTGACGGTTACAATTTTCATGTCTGCATTTTTTTTCAAAATTAAAACAAAAGGCTTATGTGTCACAAAGTTTGGTTTCGAACATTTTTGGCGGATGTTTTTTAGCGGATAAAAAAATAACGCAGCGACTTTTCGCTGCGTTATTTTAAAGTGTTTTAGGCCGGTTTATTTTACAACAAACTTGCGGGTTTCTTTATTTCCGTCAATGGTGATGGTGCAGAAATAAATTCCGGCATTGAATTTTTGAGTAGGAACGACCACTGTGTTTACTCCTATTCCCAAATTGTTAATTCCGGCTTGATAAACGCGCTGACCGGTAATGGTGCTTACGGCAACTTCAGCATTTTTAACGTTTTTGCTCAGGTTAACATCAATTTTCATTTCACCGCTTACGGGGTTAGGATAAACGGCCGAGATATCGGTTACAGGGTTTGTCAATTCGTTAATGCCAACAATAACCGGGGTAATTTTTGCAGCATAGATTTTGTTTTCCCAATAATCATGATCTTCGTCCACAGCAAGACCAACTCCCTGGTCGGCGCTATACATGGCCCAGAAGGTGCCGTTGTAGCCTTTGGAAGCGCAAGTGGTGGAGTAAATTTCTTCAAACAGGTGGAAGATACCGCTAGTGATGTTTTCATAAGCTAAATACCACGAGCCGTAAACGCCGTCTTTGTAGCTGGCAAACATATTTCTCATATGGTAAACTCCTTCCGGATCGAAACGTGTTTCATCAATTGTGGAGTAGAAAATGCCAATTGTACCATTGTTGTCAATAGCGATGGAGGGCATTGTTGATAAACCAAGTGTGCGGTATGCCAAAAGGCTGCTTGTTGATTCGATGTCAATCTGTCCATTGCCGTTGATGTCGGGCACCCAGCCAACAACCATTCCCATTCCAAGGCTTTCGAGATAGTCGGGGTCAAGGGTTTTGTGAGGGTTAGTGGGGTTCGTGGGAATTTCGCCCATTGATTCGTTCCAGTATCCAATACCGTCGGTGTATGGGAAATAGTTGTATGATGTACCGACATCAGAGTGCATAACGCGCATTGTTGCCCATACAACGTGTACCATGCCGTTATCGTCAATGGCAATGTTGGCCGAGTTATCGGTTGTCCAAAGGGTGTCGGTGGTCAAGGTTGTGTTAAAGTCGAAAGAAGGATAGGGGTGTTCCCAAATCATTTTCTTTTCCCATGTTTCACCGTTGTCGGTTGATTTGATGATAAACATATCATACCATGCGCTATTAAACAATATGGCTATGTTGTTGCCGTTGGCAGCCAAAGCATAATCGTCGGCACCAATATTGTAGTTGTAATATTCAACATCCACTTCCGGGGGATAAGCCCATTGCTGCCAGGTATTGCCGCCATCTTCCGAGCGGTTGTAATACACTTTGTTAATGGCTGTATTGCTTGCATCTTGATAGGCAGCCATCACATGGATGAAGTTGTTGTCTTCGCCCGTTGTTACAACTCTTGGCCAGGTCATGGTAATGCCGCTTGGGTAGTTTGGAATCTCACCTTTTTCGGTCCAGCTGCCGGTACCTTTGGTTTCGCGGGTATAAACACGAACGCCGGTTGGCGATCCGCCGTGCGAAACAAGGAGCTCGCCGTTAGCGCCAAGCTGGGTGATGGATGGCCAACCCGAACGAACCGATTCAACGCGAGCGGTAGGTTGTGTACCCCATGATGATCCGTTATAGAAGTTGTATCCGGCTCCGCGATCAGGGAAGCTGGGTGCAGTTGCAACACCCCAGGTTGCAACAGCAGCAACATTGCCATCAGGCCATGCAATCATGCGATTGCTAAGGCAGGCGTTTGATTGCAGGTCGTATTGTGTGGTCATAATAACAGCGTCGGTAACGCCATTGGAGCTGCGGTTTTGTGTAACCTGAACGATGTTGTTGTCGGGCGTAAAGGACATCTCGGCAACAGCTGCCTCGTTGTGGTTAATAAGTGTGGTTTTAACTGATTTGTTGGCATCAGGATGTTTCAGCGCTTTATAGCCCGACTGTGCAAAAACACTTGCAGAAAGGGCTACAGCAACAGAAAAGAGTAGAAACTTTTTCATAATGTGGTAATTAGATTAATGGATAAAACTTAAAATTATAAAGCAAGTTTAAAAAAAAAACTCATTAATGGGAGTGCAAAGATATAAAAAAAACGGTGAAACCTGATTTTCTGAAGCAGTTGCATCGAAAAAATATTGCTTGTTTTTGCAAACGAGAGCCACCGAAGGCGTGCATGCAATTTGTGTTGAGTAATCTAAAAAAAAGGTGTCCGGCGCTGCCGGGTAATAGCTTCCAAATATGCTGCAATCATGGCATATAATTTGTAAAATGTGATTTGTTTTAACTTTTTAACATTCGAAAGTTGAAAAAAATGTACTTTTGTAATCACTAACTGTGTTTATCATTTAAATCACAAACCTATGAAAAATCTTGTTTTTTCAATTCTGTTATTTCTATCGGCTTCAGCTCTTTTTGCACAAGATGCAACGAAAGATGTTGTAGCACAAAATGGGCCTGAAATTTCCTTCAAAGAGACCGCGCACGATTATGGTCTCATCCTTTTGAATGGCGACGGCACCTACGAGTTTGAGTTTAAAAACACGGGCAACGAACCCCTGATTCTCTCACAACCGCGCTCATCATGCGGATGTACTGTTCCTTCATGGCCTCGTCAGCCGATTTTACCGGGTGAAAGCGATAAAATTAAAGTAACCTATAACACCAGCATTAAAGGCAGATTTCAAAAATCGGTTACGGTAATTTCAAATGCCATCACCAACAAGAATGTGGTGCTAACCATAAAAGGCGAGGTTGATCTGCCACCAACCGAAAACTTACCCGAAAATAGCAATCCGGTTGGAGCGTCAAAGTCGAAATAAGAACCTTATTTATCTCGGAATGAAGTCGGTGTGTTGCCGGCTTTTTTCCTTTTTATCCTAATACAAACCAAAAAAGAAAAGAAAAAATGCCTGGAATTTCAAAAAAAGGCCGTCTGATGCCTGAATCGCCCATCCGCAAATTGGTGCCTTATGCCGAAGCAGCAAAAAAGCGCGGCGTAAAAGTATTTCATCTGAACATTGGCCAGCCCGATATTCATACGCCCGAGGTGGCGCTCGAGGCTGTGCGCAACTTTCAGGGTAAAGTGGTAGAATATTCGCACTCTGCCGGTATCCCTTCGTATCGCGCAAAATTGGCTTCCTATTATACCAAGCACGGTATTGATATCACGGCCGACGATATTATTGTTGGCGCCGGAGCATCAGAAGCTATCCTTTTTGCTTTTCAAAGCATTATGGACCCCGACGATGAAGTGATCATCCCCGAACCCTTTTATGCCAATTACAATGGCTTTGCCATCAATGCGGGAATTAAGGTGAAACCCATCGTATCCTCCATCGAAACCGGATTTGGGCTTCCGCCGATAGCCGACTTTGAGAAGAGCATCAGCCCAAAAACCAAAGCGATCTTAATTTGCAACCCCAACAACCCAACAGGTTACCTGTATTCGCAGGAAGAGCTTGAAACTTTAAGGCAGCTTGTGCTCAAATACGATCTTTATCTGATAGCCGACGAGGTGTATCGCGAGTTTTGCTACGACGGAAGCGTCCACTCGAGCTGCATGCACCTGAAAGGAATTGAAGAAAACGTAATTTTAATAGACTCTGTATCAAAACGTTACAGCGCTTGTGGTGTACGCGTCGGATGCATGATATCGAAAAATAAAGAACTGATGCGCACTGCCATGAAATTTGCGCAAGCCCGCCTTAGCCCGCCAAGTTTCGGCCAAATTGCTGCCGAAGCAGCATTAGACACCCCCGACAGTTATTTTGTAGAAGTGCTTGACGAATACCATCAGCGCAGAGATGTTGTTGTGGAGTATATCAATAAGATAAAAGGTGCATTTTGCCCCAAACCAAAAGGCGCGTTTTATGTGGTGGCCCGCTTGCCAATCGACGATTCAGATAAGTTCTGTCAATGGCTGCTCGAAGATTTCCAGTTTGAAGGCCAAACTGTAATGCTCGCACCTGCCAGCGGTTTTTACAGCACTCCGGGTAAAGGAAAAGATGAAGTGCGCATTAGTTATGTGCTGAATGTGAATGATTTGAAACAATCAATGATAGTTTTGGAAGAAGCCTTAAAAGTATATCCGGGGCGCAGCCTCTAAACCATAAGGTATTAAAGTTTAATCAGGGTAAAGCAAATACTTTGCCCTGATTTTTTTATAAGTATCCAGATCGGCAGCCCAGCTTTGGCGAATGCTTTGCGCATCCATACCCGCTTCGATTTGTTGCCTTAGTTTGGCTGTTCCGGCCAGCAGGTTAAAGTAAGTGTTAAAAAAAAGTTGCTTTTGATCAAACTGTTTATAGGCTTTGATCAACCAGTTTAAGTCAATTCCGCCGGGCTTCGAGGCATAGGCAAGCGGGTAGTCGCTCAGCTTTTCGCCAAAACATTTTTGTCCTAAAAATTTGGGCTCGCTGGCGCCCGTCATTTTTACCGGCGTAAAACTGTAGCGATAGTTTTTAAAGTCGGGATGACCGTAAACCTCAAAGGGTGAGGGGGTTCCGCGGCCTACGCTTGCCACAGTGCCTTCGAAAAAGCAAAGCGAAGGATAAAGATAAACGGCCTGCCAGCTTTTTAGGTTTGGCGAAGGAATCTGATTAAGATCAACAATGAGGTTGTGGCTGTATCCTTTGAGTGGGATAACTGTCAGCTCGCATTTCAGATTTTTGTCGAGCCAGCCTTCGCCATTAACCATCGTGGCATATTCGCCAATCGTCAAACCATAAACGACCGGAACCGGATGGAGGCCAACAAACGATTTAAATGCATTTTGCAGAACCGGACCATCCACATAAAAGCCATTGGGATTGGGCCGATCGAGCAGCAGAAGGGGTACGCCCGCTTCGGCGCAGGCTTGCATCATATAGGCAAGGGTTGATATATAGGTAAAAAACCGCACACCAACATCTTGAAGATCAAAAATTACCCAATCAATACCGCTCATATCGGCTTGTGTGGGCTGTTTCTTTTTGCCGTAAAGCGAAACGATGGGGATTCCCGTATTTTCATATTCCGATGAATGGATTAACGCACCGGCATCGGCTTTTCCGCTAAAGCCATGTTCGGGCGAAAATATTTTTTTCACTTCGATCTTCAAACTGATCAGGGAATCAATAAGGTGCGTGTTGCCTATTGTGCTGCTCTGGTTGGCAACCACAGCAATGCTTTTCCCCTGCAGCAGAGGCAAATACAATTCGGTTTGCTGCGATCCGGTGAGCAATTGACTTTGGCTGATCCATTGTGGTTGGGCCTTAGCCACACCCGAAATGTGCAGAAAACCTAAAAGAAAGAAAAACCGTGCGAAGAGTTTTGTGTACATTGTATTGGAATGATTAATTTTGCCAAATTACAACAAAAATGCGGCCAGAAGCTTTTATTTCGTCTAAATTGTTTTCGTCGCTGAAAACATCCATTTCATCGGCAATTACGCACATTGCGGTATGGAGCGTTGCTGTGGGGCTGGCCGTGATGATGATTTCGGTGGCCGTGGTGATCGGTTTTAAGAATCAAATTCGCGAAAAGGTTACGGGCTTCATGGCCGAAGCCTCTATCAAGCCGTTGAATAACAATTTTTCTGCCGAGGCAACACCATTTTTTTTGACCGAAGCTCTTGAAGATAGCCTGAACCGGAATAGCTACATCCACAAATGGCAACGGATTGCCGATAAGGGAGGCATCATTCGTGCCGAAGAGGCGATGTTGGGCGTTATATTAAAAGGTGTCGGCAGCGATTACGACTGGTCGTACTTTAGTAACCGACTTGAAGCCGGCGCTTTGCCAGTTTTTCCCGACTCGGTTGCAGGCAATGAAGTGCTGATTTCCACCTCTATAGCCTCGAAACTTGGCTTGACTCCGGGCCAAAGTTTGCGAATGTGGTTTGTGGATAGCCAAAACCAACAGCCAAGGGCTCGCCGGTTTACGGTTTGTGGCATTTACGAAACCGGCCTGGCCGAATATGATGATCGTTTTGTTTTTGGCGATATACGCCATGTACAAAAACTCTATAACTGGCAGCCCAATCAATATGGAGAAGTGGAAATTCGCTTGAAAGATGCAAGAAAACTCCACGAATTTACCGACGATTTGTATTTTAAACTGCCTGCCGAATTGACGTTGCAAACTACCGAAGAAACCAATCCGCAGATATTTGATTGGCTTGAACTTCAGGATGTTAATGTGTGGGTTATCCTTATATTGATGGTCTTTGTTTCGGGTATCACCATGGTAAGCACCTTGCTGATTCTCATTCTGGAACGAACCGCGGCTATTGGCCTTCTTAAGGCTTTGGGTGCCAACAATGCGTTTGTAAGGCATATTTTTCTGTTGCAATCTTATCGCTTGTTGTGGCGCGGAATGCTGATAGGCAATTTATTTGCACTAACTTTCATCTTTTTGCAAAATTATTTTGGCTGGCTCAGCCTGCCCGAAGAATCGTACTACCTGTCGAAAGTTCCGGTAGAGCTCAATTTTTGGCATTTTGCCCTGATTAATATGGGCGTTTTTGTAAGCTGGTCGCTGGCTTTATTCATTCCCATTAGTGTTGTAAATGCGGTAGAACCCTCAAAATCAATTCGTTTTGGATAAAATCAAAAAAATCTAAAAAGATTGTATATTTCAAAGTTTGTTCTACATTTACACTCTGTACTGAATTTTAATATTTATATGAAACAAAATTTTGATATCCGGCTTTTAGAAGGTTTCGGACCGTTGCAATTTGGGCAATCTATCGAGCAGACCATCACTGTTTTTGGCGAAGCCGAAGAGATAGATCATTTAGACACTGATGATCAGATGATTACGGTAGTGCTGCATTATTGGGATCAGCAGACATCCATTTTTTTTGAAGGCGGCACAAAAACTGTCCTATCCTGCGTTGAAACCGACAATCCGGAAACAACCCTTTTTGGCCACACCCTTTTTGATATGAGTCCCAATGAGGTAATGAAGCTTATGGAAGAAAAAGGCTATGCTCCACCCGAAGTTGAAGAGGAAGAAGGCGAAACCCGTATTACGTATGAAGATGCGCTGATTGACTTTTTCTATGATGGCGAGTATCTTTTGGCAGCCAATTGGGGTGTTTTAGTAAACGAAGACGGCGAAATAGAACGCGATTAAGGGCGATTCGTTTTTGAACGCGGATGGAAGCTTACGATGGCTTCTTTCAGATAACTGCGGTCAATATGAGTGTAAATTTCTGTTGTTGTAATGCTCGAATGGCCCAGCATCTGCTGCACTGCAATTAGATCGGCGCCGCCTTCGAGCAGATGGGTAGCAAAAGAATGACGGAAAGTGTGCGGACTTATTTTTTTGTTCAACCCGATAGCGGCAGCTTGTTTGCGGATGAAAAGAAAAACCATCTGGCGCGACAATCCGCTACCTCGTTCGTTTAAAAACAAGGTATCGCTCTGGCCTTTTGCAGGCCGAACCAGCAGCCTGTATTCCGTGATGTAATGCCGGATGAGCTGCAAGGCGGATTGGCCGATAGGAACAAGCCGCTCCTTATCGCCCTTGCCAATGATGCGCAAAAAACCTTCCTCAAAAAATATGTCGCTTATTTTTAAGGCGATAAGCTCCGAAACGCGTAATCCGCATGCATACATCACTTCAACCATGGTTTTGTTGCGATAACCATGACCCAAACTTAGATCGAAAGAAGAAGATAAAAGATCTATCTCACTCACTAACAATACGTCGGGTAATTTCCTGCCAAGCTTCGGGCCGCTTATGAGGCGCATGGGGTTATCGTCGCGAATGTTTTCGAAAGTCAGGTATTCGAAAAACACCCTTAAACCCGAAAGAATGCGCGCCTGCGAATTGGCCGACATGCCCAGGTCGGTGAGGAAAACCAAAAACGAACGAATATCCTGAACCCCAAAGCGCTCAATTGCTTTAGCTGCACCTCCAAGCTCCGCATACTGAAGCAACAGCCTGACATCGTGCATATAAGCCTCCACGGTGTTGGCCGACAATGCCTTTTCGAATTCAAGATAATTGCTGAATTGTTTTAGGCTATCGTTAGAATTTTTCGTTGGAATCATGCAACAAAAATAGGAGATTTAATCGCTCGCCGTTGAAAAGAGCTGTTTCGCAACATTGGTTAATCAAAATTTGAGTAAAAGCTAAGCCAACGGATCACCATTGAAACAAAATAGGGTGAAGATGCTTCATTATGAACCATATCTGAATGGCAAAAATA
>CAYYDS010000065.1:0-12563 GCA_964470665.1 uncultured Lentimicrobiaceae bacterium | reverse complement strand
CGTTTTCGCGGACATTTAGAAAATATTTCGCAAAACTTGTTAATCGGGGCCGAAAATTCGTTTAACGGAAAAACCAATACGGTTGTCAACCAACTTACACAAAATACAGATACAGTGCCCGATGCGGCAAAGGCATACAAAGAATCGGGTTTTGGCTCGATCGTTGTGGGCGACGAAAATTACGGCGAAGGATCCTCGCGCGAGCATGCCGCAATGGAACCCCGCTTCCTTGGAGTGAAAGCCGTTTTGGTAAAATCTTTCGCCCGAATCCACGAAACTAACCTTAAAAAACAAGGGATGCTTGCACTCACCTTTGCCGGTAAAAACGATTACGATAAGATAAAGGAAAACGATCGCATTTCAATTTTAGGTTTAGAGCAATTTGCACCAAATAAACCCTTGAAAATCAGATTAGATCATGCCGATGGAAGGGTGGAATCGTTTCCGGTAAACCACACCTATAATGCCGGCCAAATTGAGTGGTTTAAAGCGGGAAGTGCGCTCAATCTGATTAAACGAAATCAAGAATAGTTCTAAAAAATATTAGTATGAAAATTACCACGCTGCAAAATGCGGAAAAGGTGCCTTTTAATTTGGATGGCCGTAAAATGTATTCGAGCGAAAAGGTTGAATTAGTGCATCTTAGCCTTAAACAAGGAGAAGAAATAGCACCACATTCAAACCCTTTCGATGTTGTATTTTTTGCGATCGAGGGCATAGGCGAAGTTGTGGTGGATGATGAAATTGCCAGGCTTGCGGCCAACGACTCAATTTTTATCGGGATGAACCGGCAGCGAGGCCTGAAAAACACATCCAAAGAGATTCTTAGAGTATTGGTAATCAAAATATTTTAAGCAATTTTCCGCTTTTACCAAAGGGTTGAAGCGCGAGCTAGCTCTTGAAAAAATGAAGCTTTTGAGCAGATGTTCGCCATCAACTTCGTGTTTATGCTATATTTGCCTTCTTTTACACCTTTAGCCTAATAATTATGGAAGAAAATTTTTTCGGCAAAGCAAAAAAATCCTTTTTCAAAGGTTTGAAAATCACTATTATAGCTCTTTTTATTGTTTTCATTGGAGTTTTTTCATTTTATTATTGGGGCGTTTACGAACGCGGGGTAATGGCCGGCAAAGTGATTCGCATTACGGAAAAAGGCTTCATTTTTAAAACCTGGGAAGGGAAATTAAACCTTGAAACTTTTGGCGCGCTCAAAGGCGCAAGCCCAATAGCCGAAAATTTCGACTTTTCGGTTGAGCGCAATCAGATCAATGTAATTAACGAGCTTAGGGAAGTTTCGCTGAGCGGCGAGCGGGTGAACCTGCATTTTACAAAACGCTACGCCATTTTCCCTTGGAGGGGCGATACGCGATATTATATCACTAAGGTTGAAAGAGCGCCTGAGGATAATCAGGCGCGGCCATATGATTGATGATCAGGGTTTTATTTTTGATTAAGGCTTTTTCGAAAGTCGCTTTAGTAACCGTATTTTTCTCTCCAAAGGCTTCGCAGGCGATTTCGAATCTCGTTTTCTTTGGGATTATTTCCCGGTTCATATAGCTTTGTTTTTTGCATTCCTTCGGGCATAAAGTCTTGAAACACAAAGCTTCCGGGGAAATCGTGAGCATATTGATATTCCAAACCGTAATTGAGTTTTTCCATAAGTTTGGTTGGTGCATTACGCAAATGCAGCGGCACAGCTAAATCGCCGGTTTTTCGAGCCATTTCTTCGGCGCGGTTGATGGCCATATAGCTGGCATTGCTTTTTGGCGAGCATGCCAAATAGATGGCCGTTTGTGCTAAAATGATTCGGCTTTCGGGCCAGCCCACCTTATTCACAGCATCAAAGCAGGTGTTGGCCAATAGCAGCGCATTTGGGTTGGCGTTCCCAATGTCTTCCGAAGCCAATATGAGCATCCTTCGGGCAATAAACAGCGGATCTTCGCCGCTTTCGGTCATGCGGGCCAAATAATAAACCGCTGCATTCGGGTCGCTTCCACGCATGGATTTGATGAAGGCCGAAATGATGTCGTAATGCATTTCGCCACTTTTGTCGTATTTGCCAAGATTATTGTGAATACAGCGTTTGACATCCTCATTTGTTACGTGAATTTCGAGGTTACGATCAATTTCCGCGCTTAAAATCTCGGCAACCAACTCCATGGCGTTGAAGAGCTTACGGGCATCGCCGCCGCTGATGAGCAAAAGAGCTTCGCGTTCGTCGAAAACAATTTTATTTCCGCTTGAGGCGCTCAGGCTCAAGCCGGCCAATTCGATAAGCTGATTTAAATGGCTGGTTTCCAATGGCTTGAGTACATACACCTGGCAGCGTGAAAGCAGGGGCGAGATTACTTCAAAGCTTGGGTTTTCGGTGGTAGCGCCAATAAGGGTTACCAATCCCTTTTCAACAGCGCCTAAAAGCGAATCTTGCTGCGACTTGCTAAAACGATGAATTTCGTCAATGAAAAGAATGGGCGGCATGGGCATCATTCGTGCCCTTTCAATGACTTCGCGCACCTCTTTTACGCCTGAGTTGATGGCGCTCAACACAAAGAAACTTCGCTGCATCTGTTTCGAAATAATGAATGCCAGTGTGGTTTTACCAACGCCCGGTGGGCCCCATAAAATCATCGAAGGGATCTTTCCGGACTCAATGGCACGCCGCAAAACCCCGTCTTTTCCCACAAGATGCTCCTGCCCAATATAATTGTCGAGGGTTTCGGGCCGAAGTTGCTCAGCTAAAGGAATGTGGCTTTTCATCAAAATGAAAAAAATGTTCGGTGGCGAAGGTACAAAATAGAACGCATGAAAAAGAAAAAAGCCCCGCCTGAAATGAGCTTGGGGCTTGTTGTAGCGAGACCGAGAGTTGAACTCGGGACCTCCGGGTTATGAATCCGACGCTCTAACCATCTGAGCTATCTCGCCGTTTTGAGGGTGCAAAAGTAATCATATTCTATAAACTGACAAGGTTTTTTATTGAAAAATGTTCCTGCTGCAAACAAGGAAAGCGAGAATCGTTGTTTTTTAGGCAATGCCTTTGCAATTGCCGCTTAAAAAAGAATCCCGAAATTGATTCGATAGTGCTTCCGAAATCATAAAATTTTGTTATTTTGCGGCAAAATTTAAAAACTATTCTTCCGGCATTTTATTGCTAAAAACGGTTAATGCTCTTAAAATCATAATCATGCATAAAAGTTACTTTACTTTTTTTCTAAGCCTGCTTTTCTTCACATCTTGCGAAAAGATTGCCGATAAACCTTATAACGAGCGAATAACCGGCACTTGGATCAATACTTTGGTTGACGACATACCGGTGGAAACCAACAAGAAATATGTGATGAAATTCGATTCAAAAGGCAATGAGCTCTATTCGGCTGCTTACCAGATTGACCAAACAAACCGGAAATGGCTCGATGGCACAAGTTTTAAATATACGGTGGAAAACAACTGGCTAAATATCGAAGGCGTAAATGCCCACAACGATAAATACAAAATGCTTTTTGTGCTGGAATATACGGGCGAAGACCGATTGGTTTATCAGGTGCCTTCTTTTACCATTAACAATCAGGAAAGTGCCGACAATAAGGTTTATACGTGCAAGAAAATTACGAACGATCTGAAGGATAATCTTATGGGCTTGTGGTTTGGGAGTGGTGTTGAACCCGGTAGCAACGATACTGTTCCGCATTATTGGGAATTTTTTCAGGATGGACGTTACGATTTCTACATCCAAAACGATTTGGGCAATTGGATAAAAAAAGAAGATCAGGCCGGGAAATGGTTTTTATACGGTAATTTTTTGGCGCTTAACTTTCAAACTATGCTGAGTTCTTCCACTTTGCAAGAATTTAATTGCTGGGATATTAGCTTTGAGGAAAACAGAATGACTTGGGAAGCAATTCGCGAGCATAACGTCTATGCAGGCTATTGGTTTAAAAAAGCTGAAGCCATTGCCCCATCCGGCTTTTAGGCCTTCCGGCAGGAAGCAAATAAACGTTTTTTACGAAATCAAAATAAATCCTCAGGCAGGGCATCAACCCGGCCCGAGGGTGTGAAGTCTTTAATTTTTTATGATTTTTTCGACGGCTATTTTACCGTTTAAGCTTTCGAAATGAAGAAGGTAGATGCCCAATTTCAGCTTTGAAGTATCTATTTTCCAATTTGTTTGCTCCCGAATTGAAGTTTCTGATATTTTAATACCCAATGAGTTGTAGAGGCTCAGTTTTCCGTTAATTGCATTTTGATTATGGCCAAAACTGATGTTTATGAGGTCGCTTGCCGGGTTGGGCGACACATTAAGCTTAAATGCTTCGATGGTATTTTTTGGAAGATCTACCCACAGGCTATTCTTGCGTCCAGGCGAGCCGTGCCCGGGTGATGCCATCCAGTTTTCGCCCATATTATTGTCGAGCGAAGGATGGATAAGTTCCAGCGTTGGGCCGTTTCCATCAGCTTCGGTAGGCCATGGGGCTTCGTCATCATAAAGCACATGGTCAATCAACACCCCATTTTTATTGTAAATACGAATCAACTCGCCTGAGCCGCTTAGGCCAAATCCGGTGTTGCCCATGTAGTTTTCGACATCCGGAAACAGCGCTGAAAAAGCATCTTTATCCACGCAAATCACCAAATAATCGTCAGCCGGAATTATTGTTCCGTTAGGGAAAACAAAGGTATGATCGTCTTTTTCATCTTTAAAAACCCATCCGCCCACATCGAGTGCGTAGGGGTGGGGGTTATAGACTTCTACCCAGTCGCCCGGATCAAAATCGGCATGTGAGTTATAGTTTATTTCGTTGATTACCAGGCTATCAACATGGGTTTTATAGCGAAAATAAGCCGTTATTGTGGCGTTGGTCTCCGGGTTAAATTTGATGGTATGAGCTTTGTTGGAAGGGAAAATGCTATGCGCTGGGATTTCCCAATGGTCAAATTCGATGGAATTATCGGCCGGGACGGCAGTCAGGCGCATTTCGGTACCGCCAAAATATTTGGCATCCCAAGGGAATTTGTCGGGTTCGATGCTGTTGGCAATAATTCGGCCTAATTCGGGAGGGTCAATTTGGAGTTGGAAATTGTAAGGGCCGCTCAAATTCATACAGCTTTTCAGCCCTTCGGGCAGATAATTATAGCGTGCGATAATAAAATTCCTGATTTTCTGCACATTGCTTTGCCACTTTGCCATATTTCCGCCCCAACGCTGGATATGTTTCGGCATTTCGGGTTCCATTTTGGCCACAATTTCATTTAAATAGCCAATCATGTTTTCAGGCTTGAAAACACTGTTGTAGAGGTCGATATAGCGTGTTTTATAATAGTTGTTAAATTCGGCATTTTGGCGTAGCCTGTTAAACATAAAAATATGTTGCTGGGGGTCGTTATTTAGGTTTTGTGGATAGCAAGGATTTACATTCGGCAGGGTACTCGGTACACCTGTATAATTGATGTAGTGGTTAAAGGTTGCATCTTCGTCCCAAAGGGTGTAGCGCCATTTTAGGTGGCTGCCTTCGGGATTAGTGCCGCGCCACCAGCCAACGTTCCAGTTTATCCAGTCGGAACAAACCACAAAGGAGTTGATGAGGATATAATCAACCAGGCTTGCATAATCGAGCCGGGTTTTCACATATTCGAAGTTGGCCTGAACGGCCATGTCGTTGAGCTTTATGAAGTTGTGAATTTCGAGCCAGTCGTCAAATGCAGCCTGACCGCCATATTCGGCCCAAGTTGAACCCCACAGCATCAGGTAATAGAGGTGGTATTTGTCTTGATCAAAATAATATTCCATATAATCGTGATCGCTGGCTTTTTCCCTAATTCCATAAATACCCCAAAACTCGCCATTTACGTACATCACGCATTTTTCGCCCCTTCGACCGTCGAGATGCATGCCGTTCATAAGGGCTGTATTTTGCACAAACATATCGCGAAGCAAAGCGCTCGAGTCAATGCCCGGATAATTGTCGTCGCCGGCAGCACGCAAGATAATGCGCTGAAATTCATTTCTTTCGGTTATTGGGATAATGGTATCGCGTATGGCATAATTATAGCCGCATTCGTCGCGGGTAATATAGTCGATGCTGCGCTGCGGATGTACCCATGAATCCTGCCCATGTTCGTTGAATTCGCCGTAACCAAAGGTTGTACGTTGCTTATTTGTATTAAAATATTCAAAAGTTCCGAAAGGCTTTAAATATTGGTTCCCGTTGAGCAGGTCGTCGAGCGTGGCCGAAGAGGCCGAGATTACCGGTATGCTGTGGTTTGTGTTGATGAAATAGGTGTTGAAAGTTATCCAGCCTGGAAGGATGGTAGTGTTGCCAGTAAAGCAGCGGGCATTCACGATTGTTGTTTGCCCAATAGGTATGGGCCCGCTATAAAGCTGCGAATTTGGGCCGGGTTCGCTGCCATTAGTCGTGTAGCGAATTTGATAACCCTCAGGCACAGTCATTTCGAGGTTTATCGTGCCGGAATAAAAACCTGCCGGAAGACTCATTTCGGGCGCCGGGGCATAATTGCTGTATGAAGTGCCATTGTTTTGCTGCCCGGGCGTGGGACTGGTAAAAAGAACAAAACTCCCTGTTAATGGCGAGCGGCCCCATGAATGATCCTTCATCGTTTTTTGAAGGACGATATCCTCCAGCACACTACCATCGGGCGAACAGAGCAAAATATGCTCCGGATTGTCTTTTGTTTGTGTAAGTTTGAAATTGGTATGAAGGTGATTTCCAGTGTATTCGTTGCGCCCGCTTAGCCATACCTTCAGCAATGCGCCCGGACCCAAAGTAAGGCCCGCCGGGAGCTGAAACTTTTGAGGTTTATTCGGATTGTCGCTCAAAAAATAACCCTCCAGATTGATCAGCGAATTGCTGGTGTTTTTCAACTCAATCCAATCTTCATACTTTTGGTAATTATCCTGAATGGTGGAAAGATTCGATGCTGAATACTCATTGACAATGAGTTGTGTAAATGCCGCATAAGGTGTCAAAACACATAAAATCAAGAGTAGAGCTGTGAATCTGACAATAAATTTTTGCGGAAGAAAGGCGGATAGATTTTTCATATGCCGGTTTTTGGGTCAAAATTCCAAACAAAAATAAGCAATATAGTTTGCGAATGATTGTCCGAATTTTGTGGTTTTCAAAAAGTGCTCTTTTGGTATAAAAAAACCGCCCCATTGAAGTGAGGCGGTTTTTCATGTTTTCTTTTTGGATGTGTCAAGCTTAATTGCGGATAAGGCGTTGCCTGAATGTTTTTACACCATCCGTAATGAGGATCATATACACGCCTTTATTCATCCGGCTTAGTTCGAGCGTGCTAATTCCGTTTGCAATTGATGATTCCAAACTCTTGGAGATCAAGTTTTTGCCAGACATATCGGCAACGATCAGCATTGCATTTTGCGACAAACCGCGAGGCAGCTCGATGGTGCAGCTTGTGTTAGCCGGGTTGGGATAAATATTTAGCCCGTTTACTGCAAACTCACCAATGCCGATTGTATTTTTAACTTCAACGGATTTTATTGGCGACCACTCGCTTTGTCCGCAAAGATTGGATGCACGTACACTGAGTTCGATCATGCCTTTGAAATCTACATTCCAGTTTACCTCAGCCTGAAGATCGTCCACCTCAACGTTTCCGGCGTCTTCAGGGGTAAGCCTTACTTCGTAATCAATGGCGTAGGCAGCCGGTTCAATCTCAAAAGTAGTAGTCAGACCTTCGCCAAGATCGATTACGTTGGGGCCGGCAAGGCTCGGCTGTTCCGGAATGTGGTTTACCTGGACAAAACTATTAAAAGAGCTTATCAGGCTGCAGTTTTGGTCAGTTACTTCCGTAAGAACAACTTCGTACGACTCTGCTGGGCTAAAGACCAAAAGATAGGGACTTGTTTCTGTTACAATCGGTTCGGCTGATGTATTTATCTGCAGTATCCATGGGGCTGTGCCGCCGAGTGCAAACTCAACAACCGCCTGTTCGCCGGCGCAAATTTCCTGATCGGGGCTTATCTCAACTGTGGGCATGGCATGGATGGTAAGGAGGAGCTCATCGCATACAGTGGCGCAGCTGCCAGTGCCTTCGATGGTTAGAATGAGGCTAACGCTGCCCGAGGCAATGTCGGCGGCTCCGGGTGTATAAACGGCTGCAAGCGCTGTAGCATTGTCAAAGCTTCCATCGCCGGTGCTGGTCCACAAGAGGCTTGTGTAGTTTGAGGCTTGCGCCGATTGCGTATTGAAGCTGCCGTTGGCGCATACCGATGCATCATCGCCTGCCATAAGCTGTGGTGCAGGGTAGAACGAAAGAGCGTGGCTGTGAACGGCTGTTTCGCAACCGCCAAGGGGCTCGGCAGTGAGGCTAAGCTGAACAGTGCCTAATGCAATATCGCCGGGTCCCGGGGTGTAAACCGGATTAAGCAACGTATGGTTATCGAAAGTACCATCGCCGTTGCTGCTCCATTGCAAGCTGCTGTAATGCAAAGCAGTGGCGCTCTCGGCAGTATAGCTTGCATTGAAGCAGATGGTTTGATCTGAGCCGCTGAAAACCTCGGTTTGTGGGTTGAAAGTTACAACACAATCGTCGGAAACAGTAATTGAACCGGTTACGGTGAGCGTAAAGGTAACGCTGCCCGATTGATAATCGGCACTGCTGGGGGTATAAATAGGACTTAAGCTTGTGTTGTTGTTAAAACTTCCACTGCCGGAGCTTGTCCAAAGCAGGCTATTGTAAAAGGTAGCAGTTCCGTTGAGCTCAACAATATTGTTTTCGCAAACCGAAAAGTCGTTTCCTGCCCACGCTGAGGTAACAATTCCAGGAGGGAAAATGATGTCGTCAATCCAGGCGCAGTCGGAGCCGTTGGCCTGACTCACATCTTTTTTGTATTCCCATTTAAAGGTATTCATGCCCGACTGCACCGGATAGCTGGCTTTGGCCCAGTTTACATTGCCCGACCATTGTCCCATCTGAACAGTGCCAATATAAAACGTAAGTTTATCGTAGTTTGTCTCTGACGATACCTTGTAATAGAACGAAATGCTGTCGGCGCTGGCCGATTCATAGGTTAAAATCAGTTGCGAGCTTTGGTTGTTGCCAATTGTGCCCGACTTGGCTGAATAGGTGCCGGAATAGGCTTCGTTATTTACAATCTGCCAGGCTTGGTTTCCACTGTTGGTCCAGTTAAACTGACTAAAGTTTCCGGTTTCAAAGTCTTCGATAATCAATCCAATTTTGGAGCTAAATGTTTGGGTGGCGCTATATGCTCCGGCCGCGATGCTAAAGGTCATGCCTGCAACACTTCCGATTGGGGCAGCCCCCGAAACGCTAACCGTATAAGAGGCTGTAACGGTTTGGTTTGCATCAATGCCTCCAAAATTTACAGGTCCCGAGCTAATGGTAAGGTAAGGGCTTGTTGAAACAAGTTGGCCTATGGCCTGCAAGGCTTTGCTGTGCCCGTCATTGGTTGCGCTAATGCTGATGGTAACTGTTTCGCCCGGATCGAGGCGTCCGTTTCCGTTTCCAAGCGGATCGCTTATGGTCAGATTGCCAATGCTGAACGAGGGTGCATAAGCTTTTACGCTAAACTGGCTGTTCCATTCATCGCCGCCGCTTTGCATATTCAATGTAATTGGAATAACTTGATTGTCAGGCACATTATTTGCAACATTAAATTGAATTGCTGAAGCAACATTGGCAACAGCGCCGGCTGCAATATCGCCTGCCGAAAAACTGTTGTTGCTAAAAGCGATATGCGGGCTTGCCGTTGTTGCCAAAACCTGAACGGTGGGCGCTGTCTCACTTCCAACGTTTTTTACAGAAATATCCATGAGGATATTTTCGCCATAATCAATTTGTCCGTTATTATTTCCGTTCGAATCGTTAACGGTGGATTCGGTATAGATGATATAAGCGCCTGCCGGCGGAATGCAGTTGATCACTTGTTCGTAGCGGTAATAGTTCTGTAGGGTAACCGTCACTCTGACGTCAACACCGGGTAGTTGCGGCACAATGGGCACGCTGGTGGTGCCGCTTTGGGCAGTTGCTGTGCCGATAATTTCGTTGTTTACCGTTAAAGCAATTTGAGCGCCCTCGTTGGCCGTAACTTCAAAAAAGTCCATCCCGCTGAGCATCACCGACATATGATTAACAGCCAAGGTTTGTGGCATCTCGGAATATATTGTCATAAAAGCATCGCCATGCTGATGAAACAAGTTGTAGGTAATATTCTTATGCTCGGGGTTATAGGGCCAGTTTGATTGTTGCAGGAAATATTTCCCGGCCACATTGGAAAAAGCCGGAAGAATGCCCCTTGGCAATGGGTTCGATCCGAAGGCGGGCATAAACTGAGGCCACATATTGTCGTAGGCTCCCCAAACATAAACGTCGTTCACAAACGAATAGGAAACTTCCGTAGCAGCAATCAGGCCTAAAGCTCCATGCGAATGCCTGTGAAATTTTTCGGCAAAACATTCGCTGGAGTAGTTAAACTTTCCGGTAAGGCAGTTGATTGACATCACAAAAGTGAGGTCGGTATTGCTCAGACCGTCAATATTCACATTGCGGTAGTCGGGTTCGCCCCAGCCGGTTTCTAAGCCGTGGTCGCGGTGCTGGAGCATAAAAGCTCCGCTGTTGATGTCGTTATTGATGCGCGTGGCATTTCCGCCCCAGTCGGTAAGGTGAGCCGTTGTTGTCGGGATATAATTGAGCCCGTTCGGGCCAAAATAGTTGACAATGGTAGAAGTATTGGTATTGGATGACCACGTGCCACCCGGCGTTCCGGAATAGATGGCATTTTCGCGAACCGGTGTTTTGCCAAGGCTATATTGCCAAAACCCGTTAGTGATTTCACTGCAAAGCTGAAACCAACGCTCTGTTTGCCAGCCCATTGCGGTGATGGGTTTGTTGTAAAAATTGACAGAGGTAGGAGGGGTGCGCTCGTATTTTAAAAATTTGTTGATCATATGCTGAAGTTCAGCAGCATTGCGGGCGGTGATACGGGCAAAGGCAATGTCGGGCAATTTGTCGTTATTGACATCGGCAAAGGGATTGTCGGAAATATAGGGGTTATATCCGCCCGGATGATCGTTGAGGGTGTGCGAAACGATGCCTTCAGCTCCGTTGGTGCTGTAATCGCCAAGCAACAAAACCGCTGCCGGAGCCGGATTCCAGGTGTTATAGGCGTTGTTTACGTAGGTTTCGATGGCATTTACGGTATTGCCGCCTACCTCAGTCAGGCTAACCACTTTTGTTGAGATACCCTGGCGTTGCCTGAAAACCCTAATGGTGTCGGCCCATTGCATGAAGGCAGCGCCCGTTGGCGAAATAATCAGGTAATCACAGCCTTCTTCGCGCGATTGCGAGCTTTCAACCGCACGTTTTGCATAGTCCATTTCAGGTATGATGTTGCTGTTCAATATATTGTCGTGAAGGATGACATCCCACCATGGGTTGCGTAGGGCGTCAACACCCACTTTGCTCAAGCCACCCTCAAACTCAACTTCGGCTTCGATATCATAGTACACAACCAACTCCTTCGTAACCGGATTATACTGAAAAGGAATAATGCTGAGAATCACCGTTTCCACGCCGCGAAAATTTATTTTTTCGGAAAGCCGAAAAGGATCGGCAGGAAAAAAGGCGTTTTGAGAATAAATTTTCAGGTCTTGCTCGTATTTTGCCGGACTGTCGTCATTACCTGCCGGAATGGCCGAAGCAGGCAAAAGATCAACGTTGTGAATGGTTTCTTTGCTGGCACTCAGGATGTTTAGCCGGGCTGTTGCCCCATTTGGCATTGCAATAAAACGGCTGTTGGCCGGTAAGTTGGGCGAGCCGGCATCGGCCGGAAGATAAATGCCGTTTAGTTCGATAACTTGGCCTGCATAGCCATTTTCCGAAAAATTATCAACCGCCATAAATGGCAGGCTGTGCGATAATTTTACTGACGATGCGTCCGAACGCAATAAAGTGAAACCTTCGGTTGACGAACGTGTATTGAAAGAATATTCAACGCGTTGTGCCGACAACGACAGGCTCATAATTACACTCAATACGAGGGCAAAAAATGAAAAATAAAGTTCTTTTCTCATGTATAAATCAGTTTATCAAGATTTTTGTATCGTTTACAAAAGTAATAATTACATTAATTCAATAAGCTTCATAGGCCGGCCTGGCGAAGCTTCTGAACTCATTTAGATTGTTTCTAAATAATTAAAAGTCCTGATAATGAGTAGTTTTTGCAGAAATTGCAGGAAAATTAACAGATAAGTTTAACACTTCCCTTAGCAGTTTAAAAACGCATTCGAGCGAAAATTGTTGAAAATTTACAGGATCAGGGCTCAGTTTTTCTCTCCCTTTAATCCAAGTTTTTTTCTTGTCGTTTTGCACGTTGGAAGGGCTTTTCGGGGTCGAAAAGCAAACGGTAGGTTACGTGTGTTTTGTAAATTTCGCCCCCGATGCTTTCAACAACGCGTAGCATCGGCTGGTTGAAATCGCCAATCCAGTTCATTTCCAAATCTTTGTAACGGAAATTAGTTTTCAAGGCTATATCTCTGAAAAATAGTACCATAGCTCCATCCACGCCA
>CAYYDS010000064.1:10783-12983 GCA_964470665.1 uncultured Lentimicrobiaceae bacterium | reverse complement strand
CTCTCCTGAATTCTGCATATATACTACAGGCACCTTCCCTGTTGCCAGATGATAGCCCCGCGCCAGGTCATACACCAAATTTTCTTCTTCCGAAATGCTTAGCGACTGCTGATGTGCTTCGATTGCCTTTTCGAGTTTGCCTTGCGCCATATATACAATGCCAAGATTGCCAAAGTTCATCGCCAGATTGATGCGGTTGTCCTTTTTTTGATTGATTGCAAGTGCCCGCTTCAGGTATTCGATGGCCTTGTCGTATTCTTTGAGGTTTTCCATGATTACCCCCATATTGTTCAAAGTAATGGCCAACTGCTGTTCGTCGTTAATCTCTTCAAATCGTTTCATGGCTTCGAAATACTGCTCGTAGGCCTTTCGGTATTCGCCTTTGCCATCGTACATTATGCCTAAGTTGTTGTAACTCATGGCTAATTGTCGCGTGTCTCCCATTGCGGCACTCAGTTTAATGCATTGATTAAAATGAGCTAAAGCCGAATCGGTCATTTGAATATTGTAAAGATATCGCCCGATGTTGTTATGGTATTCAAATTGAAGCTGTTTGTCGGCTTCGGGCGAAATGACCGGAGTTACTTTCTCGATAAAGATGATTGCCGAATCCAGCTGGCTAAGCTCGATGTAGGCCCTTGCCAAAAGCAAAAAATAGCGGCTTTTTAGTGTGGGATCATCTTGTTCGGCAAATGAAGTTTTTAAAGCAAGGAGCTGATTTTTTTTCTGAACCACATCTCCTTTCTCAATTTGACTTAGCAGAGCCAGTTCTTTCTCGAGCGCTTCTTTTCGGTTATTTGCATCGGCGGCTTTAGCCGGCTTGGCGGGTAAAGCAAAAAAGAATAAAAGCAAACCCATATGAATCAAGACTTTGAAAAGATCTTGCCTAAAAAATAAAAACATAAAATTTCTCATATTCATTCCTTTTATATTCCTGTAAGAATGAGGATTTGTAATGGTTGTTTTGATAATTAGCAAAAATAAACTTAAAAATAATGATGCGGAGCTTTTTTGTCAAAAAGCAAATCATTTTTATATCCCAAAAAAGCTAAAAATAGTGTAATTTTGCCCCTTGTGCGAAAAAACGGGGGATAGATTTTGCAATATTGTAGATCAAACTTATGTTTTTCTGCAACTTTTTTGTGGATCGCCTCAATTTACTTCGAACCGCTTTGTCGTGCATTTTTTTATAGAAATAAACGATTTCACGAAAACTAAAAGATGATTAAAGTTGCAATAAATGGTTTTGGCCGCATTGGCCGCGTTACCTTCAGGGCAATGCTCAACCGTAAGGATATGGAGGTGGTGGCCATAAACGATCTGGCCGACACGGCAAATCTGGCGCATTTGTTAAAATACGATACAGTTCATGGCGTTTTTCCATCAAAAGTAGAGCTTGTAGGGAAAGATTTTGCGGTTGAAGGCAAGCTGGTGAAGGTATTTTCGCAGCCCGACCCGCGCCTTTTGCCCTGGGCCGAGCTGGGCATTGATGTGGTTATCGAGTCAACCGGCATGTTTACCGAAGTTGAAAAAGCCTTGTGGCACGTGCATCAGGCCGGTGCGCGAAAAGTCATTATTTCGGCGCCCGCCAAAGAAACTTCCGAAAAAGTGCCTTATATCGTTTTGGGTGTAAACAATCATGAGATTCATAAAAGCGACCTGGTGATTTCCAATGCTTCATGCACCACAAATAATGTGGCACCTTTAATAAAAGTGCTCGATGATCTTTGGGGCGTTGAAAAAGGTTTTATCACCACTGTGCATTCATATACCAAAGACCAGAACTTAGTTGACGGGCCGCATAACGATTGGCGGCGGGGTAGGGCAGCAGCAGCTTCCATTGTGCCAACCACTACCGGAGCAGCCAAAGCGGCCACCAGGGTCTTTCCGCACCTGAAAGGCAATTTGGGCGGAGCCGGCATTAGAGTGCCCGTGGCCGACGGATCGCTCACCGATCTTACGTGCACCTTGCGGCACTCTACCACCGTAGAAGAAATTAACAACGCTTTTAGGATGGCTTCCGAACAAGGCCCGCTGAAGGGTATCCTGCAATATACCGAAGACCCTATCGTTTCGGTTGATGTGCTTGGAAATCCGTATTCAGCCATTTTTGATGCCGGATTAACGGCCGTTTTGGGCGATAAAAACAAATTGGTGAAGGTTGTGGCCTGGTACGATAACGAATCGGGCTATGCGCATC
>CAYYDS010000064.1:0-10773 GCA_964470665.1 uncultured Lentimicrobiaceae bacterium | reverse complement strand
TTTTGCCTGAGTGGCATGAAAACCGATGTGCTCGTCGTAGGGTAGGGTTTAGCCGGTAGTGTGCTGACTATCAAGTTGCTATCGCGCAACATCCCTTTTGTTGTGCTCGACCGGCCAAATGCTGCCGCAGCCTCCGCAGTAGCTGCCGGCATGATGAATCCGTTCGTTTTTAAATACCTTACTTTTAGTTGGGATGCCCCTCAGAGTTTTGTGCCATCAATGGATTTTTACCGGCAAAGCGAACTTTTGCTCAATGCTTCGTTTTTTCATCCAACCGCCATTCTAAAACTTTTCGACAAAAACGAAGCCCAGCTCTGGGCTGCAAAAATACTCCAGCCTGGTTATGCCAAATTATTGAAAATCAATCCCCCTGAGATTCGTTTGCCCGAAAGTGTTTTTGCGCCTTATGGTTTTGGTTTGGTGCAACAGGCCGCTTGGCTCAATGTGCCATTTTTTATGCAAAAAGTTCGAGAAACTCTTACGGCGCAACACCGTCTCGTCGAGGCATTTGTTGATTACCACCATTTTAAATTTAATTCTAAAGGGGTCATTTACAACGATATCGAAGCCAAAACTGTTGTTTTTTGCGAAGGTTGGTTAGCCAAAGATAATCCTTGGTTTGGTTTTGTGCCATTTAGGCCGGTGAAAGGCGAACTGCTTACGCTAAAAATTGCTGGCTTTGCCTTGGATCGAATTCTTACCAAAGACGCATTCTTGTTGCCGCAAGGCCATGGCCTGTTTAAACTGGGTTCCACCTATGATTGGTCACAAACCGACGAAATACCTAGCTTACAAGCAAAAAATGATTTGCTTGGCAAACTGGAGCAAATGCTAAAAACGCCGGTTGAGGTAGTGGCGCACGAAGCAGGAGTGAGGCCGGCAATAGCCAACCGAAAACCCATAGTGGGCGGACATCCTTCCTTGCCCGGTTTATACATACTTAATGGCCTGGGGGCCAAAGGTGTGCAGTGGGCGCCGGCAATTGCCGATCAGCTGATAGCTTATCTTGAAGGCGAAAAAGAACCGGATGCGGTGATCAATGTGAAACGTTTTGCCCATTTGCAGCATTAAACCTGTATAAGTTGAGGTTTTCGCCGTCAAAAACGGCATAACTGAAATGCGTAACCCAATCGCCCAATAGGGTTAATACACTGTTTTCCTGAAGTTTCACTTGCAACGGAACGTGCCGGTGCCCAAAAACAAAATGGTTGATTTCGGGCTGTGCGATGAGTTTCTTTTGGGCATAGCGATACAGCATCTCTTTTTCAATTTCCACTTTGAAATCATTTTTTTGTTCCCGGGCAATATTGGCTATGCGGCTTTTTCGCGAAAAATAAAGTCCTAACCTTGTCCCTATATCGGGATGCATCCAATTGAAAAGCCATTGATTAAAGCGGTTTTCAAACACTTTTTTCAACATTTTATAGCCTGTATCGCCGGGGCCAAGCCCGTCGCCATGTGCCAAAAAGAATGTTTTACCGTTAAAGTTGCGTACTACGGCTTCGCGGTACAGCTGCACTCCAAGTTCTTTTTGCAGGTAATCGAAAGCCCATATGTCGTGATTTCCACGAAAAACATGCACCGGAATGCCACTGTCGGTAATCGAGGCGATGGTTCCGAGCAGGCGGCTGTATCCTTTCGGTATTACGGTTTGGTATTCGAACCAAAAATCAAACAAATCGCCCATGAGGTATATCTCCCGGGCGTTGTGACGGATGTTTTCGAGCCAGCTGACGAGCATTTTCTCCCTTACCAAGCTTTGCCTGGCATCGGGTACTCCGAGGTGAAAGTCGGAAGCAAAGTAGGTGTGGCTTCGGTTTTCGGCCAAAGGTAGAAGGTTTTTTAAAATATCGGTTCTTTGAGCAGCTCTTTGATTATCGTTGCCATCTTCGGTTGTGCGGCAGCAGCAGCTTCGATGACTTCTTCGTGCGAAATCTCCACAATTTTCCCCTTTACCCCCAAATCGCTAATTACCGAAAGGGCAAAAACGGCCATATTCATATGGCGTGCAACGATGACTTCGGGCACGGTTGACATGCCTACTGCGTGGCCGCCAATGGCGTGAATATAGTTGTATTCGGCAGGTGTTTCAAAGGTTGGTCCTGTAACTGCGGTGTAAATCCCTTCGTGCACTTTGATGCCGCAGCGCCGAGCAACGCGATGAGCGGTTTGCAAAATATGACGGTCGTAAGCTTCGCTCATATCCGGAAAACGAGTGCCTATGCGATCGTCGTTTCGGCCAATCAATGGGTTGGGCATCAGATTGATATGGTCGGAAATCAACATGATATCTCCAATCTCGAATTCGGGTTTCAAGCCGCCGCTGGCGTTGCTTACAATCAGCAATTTCACTCCCAATTGCTTCATCACCCTTACGGGAAAGGTAACTTCCTGCATGCTATAGCCTTCGTAAAAATGAAAGCGCCCCTGCATGGCTACAATGGTTCGGCCGCTAAGCTTGCCAAATATCAAACGCCCTTTGTGGCCATAAACGGTAGATATCGGGAAATGGGGGATGTCTTCGTAGGCAATGGCTTTTTCAACTTCAATTTCGTTTACCAATTCGCCTAAGCCTGTGCCAAGGATAATGCCTGCTTCCGGTTGTTCCGGATAAAGTTCATGAATAAAGTCAGCTGTTTCTTTGATCTTTTCTAACATAATTTAAAATCATTTCATCAAAATTACTCTCCTGCGTTGCATGAAATGCCACTTCAACAGGCAAATAAAACAACGGTATTTGTTCAAAGATGCGAAGATACTCAGAATCTCTGAAACGAACGGCGTCTTTTTCAGTTGTGATGATGATTTTATTCTTGCCGATGATGTTGTTAAACTTTTGCTCGATAAGGCGGAAATCTTTTTCGGTGTAATGATGGTGATCCGGAAATGGGAGTTCAATAAGCAAGGTGCATTTTTGCATAAGATACTCCTTCAATGGATGGGTGTTTGCAATGCCTGCAACGAGTAAAACACTGGAATAGCTTCGAGGAATGGCTATCGGACTGTCTTTTTGTACAGCTTTGAGTTTGCCGTATTTCAGGTAAGAAAAAAACAATTGTTGATTTGCTCTTGGTTTGAGTTTTTGCTTCAACTCGGCCTCTATAAAAGGCGAAAAAACGGCAGGTGTTTTGGTTACAACGATAATATCGGCCCGTTTGGCAGCGCATTTTTTATCGCGGAGATTTCCGGCCGGTAGCAGATGATCTTTGGCATAAAGGCGATGATAATCTGTTAGCAAAATATTTAGGCCCGGCTTAACGCGCCGATGCTGAAAGGCGTCGTCGAGCAAAACCACTTCAGGCGGCTCGGGCAGCGCAAGCAACTGCCTGATGCCCCGAACCCTGTTTTCATCCACAGCAACTTGGATGTGGCCATATTTTGAAATAAATTGCCTGGGCTCGTCGCCAATCTCGCTGACATTTGACAGGGGCGAGGCTAAAAGAAAACCTTTCGTTTGCCTTTTGTAGCCTCTACTAAGGGTTGCAATTGCATATTGCTCTTTTAAAAGTCGAATAAGGTATTCAGTATGAGGCGTTTTGCCGGTGCCGCCAACACTTAGATTGCCAACCGAAATAACAGGAATGTCAAACGAATGGCTTTTTAGTAAGCGCACATCAAATAAAAAATGCCGCACTGTAATTGCGATAGCATAAAGCCATGATAAGGGTATTAGAAGAAACTTCATCTCAAATTAACAAAAGACAATATGCAAGGCAACAACAATAATAAGCAATATTAGCAATAATCTTTTTATTGACTTACTTTTGTACGTAAATATTTGATAGAAGTTACTTAAATTGTGCTTTTTGTAAAAATCACTTCAACATTATGGAAAAAATCACCTTCACCATTGATGAAATCCTCAGCCTTTTGGCGCAGTATGCACCTTTTCAGCTTCAGGAAAACTACGACAATAGCGGCCTGATTGCAGGTGATAGAAACGCTATAACCGAAGGCGTTTTGGTGAGTGTTGACGTTACAGAAAATGTTGTAGATGAGGCTATTAAGCATAAATGCGGCCTTATTATTACTCATCATCCCATTGTTTTTAAAGGACTAAAACGGCTCACTGCCGACGATTATGTGTCCCGAACGCTGATTAAAGCTTTAAAAAACGACATTGCTATTATTGCTTTGCATACCAATTTGGATAATACTTATTCAGGCACAAATTTTTTGCTGTCGCAAAAGCTGGGCCTCGAAAACCTTCGCATACTCGACCCTAAAGAAAACATCCTCAAGAAGTTAGTGGTTTTTGTCCCCTCATCGCATTTTGCTACGGTTCGTGCGGCAATTTTTTCGGCTGGTGGCGGGCACATTGGGCAGTATGATTCGTGCAGCTTTAGCTCGCAGGGCAAGGGCAGTTTTCGCGCGGGCGAAGGAGCAAATCCATTTGTTGGCTCTATTGGCCGGCTTCACGAAGAGGAAGAGTTTCGCCTCGAAGCTGTTGTGCCTTCGTTTCGGCTCCATGCCGTTCTCAATGCAATGATCGAGGCGCATCCGTATGAAGAAGTGGCCTATGATGTGATTTCGCTCGATAATAAGTGGGATAAAGCAGGCTCGGGTATGATAGGCAGTTTGCCGGAAGCGATTTCGGAAGCCGAATTTTTAGAGAAAGTTGCCCGTGAATGTAAAATTCCGGCCTTGCGCCATTCGGCCTTTGTTGATCGGAAAATTCGCCACGTTGCCGTATGCGGGGGGGCGGGAAGCTTCCTGCTCAATGCGGCAAAGGCTAACGGAGCCGATGCTTTTGTTACGGCCGACCTAAAATACCACGATTTTTATGATGCCGATAAACAACTCCTGATGGTAGATGCCGGACATTATGAAACTGAACAATTTACAAAAGATTGGATTGCTGGCATATTAACGAAAAAAAATCCTAATTTTGCAGTCCGTTTTTCAGAAACGGATCTAAACCCGGTGAACTATTACATTAAATAGAAATATTGCATACCATGTCGAAAGAAACACAGGCCGAAAACACACATTTGGGCGCAATGCCTGCCGACGAACCTATTGAAGTGAGCATAGAGCGTAAGCTCGTAGCGTTGTTTACTTTGCAACAGATTCATTCTCAGATTGACCGAATCAGAATTATTCGCGGCGAACTGCCACTTGAGGTTCAAGACCTTGAAGATGAAATAGCCGGCCTCGAAACCAGGATGGAAAACTATGAAAATGAAGTCAATGCCCTCAATCAGGAAATTGAAAAGGAAAAGATATCCATCAAAGATAGCCAGGTATTGATCAAACGATATGATGAGCAGCTGATGAATGTGAGAAACAACCGCGAATACGAAGCGCTGCTGAAAGAAATTGACAACAAGAATCTGGATGTTCAACTGTCGGAAAAACGCATTCGCGAAGCTACAAACAAAATCACGACCGACCAGCAAGAAATCGAATCGGCAAAGGCCTACCTCACCGAGCGTATCGGTGATCTTGAGATAAAGAAATCAGAACTGCGCCCTATTGTTGAAGAAACCGAAAAAGAAGAAGAAGAGCTTCACCTTAAGGCCAAAGAAAGCGAAAATCAAATCGAAGACCGATTGATTGTTGCCTATAACCGAATCAGGCAAAATGCGCGAAACGGATTAGCTGTTGTTCAAGTTCAGCGCGACGCCTGTGGTGGGTGTTTCAATAAAATTCCGCCCCAGCACCAACTTGATATCCGGATGCACAAAAAAGTGATTGTGTGCGAATATTGCGGCCGTATTCTTGTGGATAGCGATATTGTTGCCAAATATAAATAGCCAAAAAAACACGGAATATAATTGAATAGGGGAGCTTCAGGCTCCCTTTTTGTATTTTTACAGGCATGAAAAAGCCGTTTTTCTTTTTTTCCTTTTTGATGTTTACGCTTGTGTCGAAGCCTGCAACGCTTGAGCTCACGCCGCAAGCGCAAAAAGCCTATGCCGCTGCCCTTTCTTTGGATCAAATCACAATGGAAAAATGGCTCGAACTCGACCTGAAGCAGCATCCGGATAACCAAACAGCGCATGTGATCCGAAACTACTATGATTTTTTTATCGCCTTTATCAAAGAAGAAAAGGAGCTTATGGCTACATTGCAAAAAGCTAAGGAAAGTCGTATTGCAGCCATCAGCCTGGTAGCTGACGATAATCCTCTGAAAAAATGGGCGCTGGCCAATATTTACCTTCAATCTGCAGCTGTGCGCAGCAAGCTTGATGAGCCTTACAGCGCTGCCATCGAATTGCGAAAAGCATTTCTTTTGCTGCAAAAAAACCAAGAGATATTTAAAGATACGAATATCGGAAAGGTTTCGCTCGGGTTTCTTTATGTGCTAATTGGAAGCATACCGCCACAATATCAATGGGTTGTAAAACTCGCCTCGATGAAAGGAGATGTTTACGAAGGCAAAAAAATGCTATACGAAACGCTAAATGCCACAAAAAACTCACCCGAAGCACTTTTTAGGGATGAAGCCCTGTTTTTTCTTTCGTTCATCGAAACGAACCTCAATCCGGATAAGAAAGAAATTGACCGTGTTTTGGCCAAATTTAATCACGACGATCTGTTTAATCCGCTTCTTCTTTTTGCCAAATCCAATATGGAACTTCGCTCCGGGCGCAACGATGCCGCATTGCAAAGCTTGTTGCAGCGAAGCGCAGTTGCCAACAGCCGGCAGCTCGTTTATTTGCAATATATGCAGGCCGAGGCGCTATTGCGAAAACTGGATTTAAGCGCTGAATTGTTCTACCAAGCTTATATTCAGGAGTTTAAAGGGGTAAATTATGTGTTAGACGCAAAGCGAAAAATTGCTTGGATCAGTTTGCTAAAAGGCGACACTGCCGCTTATTTGCAGGCCATGCACCGGCTACAAATATGCGGAATACAGCCGCAGAATGAGTCGGACAAACAGGCTCTTCGGGAGGCCGCTCAAAGCAAGATGCCCAATGTAATGCTGCTTAAGGCGCGGCTGCTCTTCGATGGCGGCTATTATCAGCAAAGTGAGCAAGCGTTGGCCGAAGTTGGAAAAAAATTGATAGCGCTTAGCAACGACGATCAGCTTGAGTATTTCTATCGGATGGGGCGTGTAAAACAGGAGCTTGCCAACAGCGCCGAAGCCCTCTATTATTACAATCTAACTGCTGCCTTGGGGCAAAACAACTCGGCCTATTATGCTGCCAATGCACTTTTGCTTTCGGGCGAGCTTAACGAAAATGAGGGCAAATTGGATAAAGCAACAGAACTCTATAAAAGGTGTTTAAATGCCAAACCCGAAGAATACCGTTTAGGCATCCATGCACGTGCAAAAGCCGGACTAAACCGCATTGCCCAACGGCAGAAATAAAAAAAAAACCGCCATTTTAGGACGGTTTTTTTTGTTATGAGTCATACTTTTCTTAAAACCTAAAACGCGTGGACAGCACAAATTGATTTGTCTTGAAAATCTGCTCTGTCGCATTAGTAGAAAAGTTTTCGGAAGTATAGAGATAATAATCCTGCTTCATCGAGCCATGCACATAAGCTAAATCAATGCTAAAATTCCTGTCGTTGTATCCAATGCCGCCACTTAAAAAGTTGCTTTTGCCGTCATTCAAATTTTCGGCATATGGGCTGCCATATAGGGCGTATCCACCACGCAGGCTGTAGGGGCCAAAACGCCATTCAGTACCAAAACGCAAGTTGTGGGTAGCGGTGTAAAAATCACGAATGTTCTGGTTTTCAGTTCTGAAGTTGTAATCCGAAGCTCTCATTCGCGTTTTGCTGTAGTCGGCATACTCATAATCGCCACTGATAAGTCCGTGCTGCCCAACAACGATGGCCACGCTGCCAATGGCTCTCAAAGGCGTTGTGATATTGTAATAGTATTCGCCTGTTGGCGAGCTTTTTACGTTATAGTCAGGCTCAAGATAAGCTTCGGTTTTGGTGTACCAAACATCGTGCAGTTCCGAAAAATAGGTAGGGGTGTGCAATGCGGCTCCAAGCCTAATCCAGTCGGTAGGCCTAACGATAGCTCCAATTTTTAGGTTTAAGCCCGTGCCACGGGTTTCAAGATTTTCGCGGTAAGTCCATTCATCAAAGCCTGCATAATCGTCATGAACATCTTTTTCGGTATAAGTGGTCTCCCTGAAAAACCGCACATAGGGGATGCCCAAAGTGGCGCCTATATACAAACGGTCTTCAAAATTTGCACCGGCGCTAAAAACCCACTCATTTATCGAGCCCCAGCTATTGACGGTTTCGTATTGCTCGATGCCGCCTTGCGGAACCGGGCTGGTATAAAAAAGATTTCCGTTTGCATCACGCACGGTATCAAGAAGATATACATACCATGCCGGATAGAGGTCGTAAGGAAAATCATCTTCAATGTAAGCGGGATCGGTACCCCTTATGCGGTCGAGGTAAACGTCAATCTTCGAATGGCTGTCGTTAAAACCCTGAATAAAATGGCGGCTATGGAAAGAGTTTGTGCGGTTTAAACCAAACCCAAACTGATAAAACTTCCACGGGCTGTTGGCTCCGGCTTCGCTCACTTTGTTTGACTTTACAAAGCCCAAATTGCTGAGGGCAAAATTTGAGCGGAAATTATCTCCGAAGCTATTGTTGTAAACCGACTCGGTTTTTGCGTTCAAAAATGTAGGGCTAAGCGAAAACTCGCTGCTGCGGTATAGCCCGATACCGGCGGGGTTTGTGCTCAGAGACGAGAAGTCGGCGCCTATGGCACCAAATGCTCCGCCCATTGCCATGCTTCGTGCCGTACCTTGGTAGAAATTTTGCGAAAACCGCAGGGCATCCACCTCATTTTGCGATAGCGCAGAGAATGAAAATAAGACGGCGATCAGGATTAAATTTATCTTTTTCATTGTTTTACGGATCTCATGGGTAAACCAATTATTTTGTTCTGCTTTGCGTTGAAGAACCTAATCTAAATTCAGGAATATGCGTAAACGCTTATCTGCGCCCGCCGCTTGTATGGCTGCCCGACGACGAAGACCCTCGGCTGCTTCCGGAGGAAGAGCTGCTGCTGCTTGACGAGGAGCCGCTGTAACTTCCTGATGATGAGCTTCTCGAGCTGGACGAACTGCTTTGTGTTGGCGTATAACTGCGGCTCTGGCTCGAGCTGCTGCCCGAGGGGGTATAGCTGCGGCTCTGATTCGAGCTGCTGCGTGTAGGCTGCGACGCATTCGGGTTGCTGTTGAGTCGTTGTGGCGAGGATAGCGGTTGGGCTCCTTGCCGGTTAGGGCTAACAGTTGTTCTGTTTTCGTTTTGTGTAGCCTGCCGTTGATTAGTGCCCGGCCTTACGTATTCATTGCTTGAGTTGGACTGGCGTGTGGCAGGTGAGGTGTATTGCTTCGGACGTTCGTAACGTTGTTCACGTGCTGCGCTACTAGCCGGGCGTTGATATTTTTCGCGGTATTCGCCAAGTTTCTGCTGGGTAGTAGGACGCGATAATTGCTTATCTACACGGCTACCTCTGTCCTGAAGCGCCGGGCGGGCAGCCTGATTGTTGTTGCCTCTGGCAGAACCCTGCTGCATGCCTGTGTTTGGGTTGAGCGTGCCCGAGCCGGCAGTCCCCGACCTTTCGCCACGAGGCGAGCTATAGCCTGGCTTTTCATTGCTGTTGCCGGCAGGCCGGCTGCCCGAGCCGCCGGGTATTGTTGTGCCCGAATTGCGCGAGCCTCTGTGGCCATAAAGTTGACCGGGCTTAGAGTGGCTGGGATAATCGTAGTAGCCACCATAATAATAGCCATCCCAAAAACCATGGCGATATCCTGCATAATAGCCTCCCCAGCCCCATGGACGTCCATAGCCCATATACCACGAGCTGCCCCAATACGGGTCGTAGCCCCAACCCCAATACGGGTCGTAGCCCCAGCTGTAATAAGGCGAATAGCTGCTGTAATAAGGCCAGCCATAATTGAAGCCAAACGACCAGCCGAAAGGGCTATAAGGGTAAAACCCGCTTGAAAAACTGTTGTAACAGTTGAAGCAACGGGTGTTGAAACCATCGTAATAGCCAAACGACGAGTTAAAATCGGAATCAAATCTTCTTAGTCGTTGGGCATATTCCGAATCATAATAGGTTTCGGTGGTTGAATATGAGGTGCCGTCGGGTTCAACAATGGTTTCAGTTGTGCTATAAACTGCCTGTGGTGTAACTGTTGATTCTTCCGAATAGGACTGATATTCGTAGGTTGTGTTGCTGCTCGGCCTCGAAACCGTAGTCGTTTCGTCAGTCGAGGCAGCTACCTTTTTGCTTTCTATTTGCGACGCTTGCCGTTGCGAATAATACGCATCGTCTTGCACAAAACTTCCCGTTGTGCAGCCGCCTAAAGCTAAAATTAAGGCCAAGATAAATGGATTTTTGCGTTTCATTTTGGACTCTCCTATATTATTTGTACTTGATTTCCATTCGATTTTTCTATTTTTGCAGTCGTAAAAATTCAATCGTAAAAATACAAATATTATACCACAAAATCGATGGCGAAAGATTTAAGCACCCGTGAGGAGAATTATTCACAGTGGTACACTGATATTGTTACCAAAGCCGACTTAGCCGAAAACTCGGCCGTGAGAGGTTGTATGGTCATAAAACCCTATGGATATGCCATTTGGGAAAGAATGCAGGCCGAACTCGACAAAATGTTTAAGGATACAGGGCATCAAAACGCCTATTTTCCGCTATTTATCCCTAAATCGTTTTTTAGTAAAGAAGCCAGCCATGTGGAGGGTTTTGCCAAAGAATGTGCCGTGGTGACTCATTATCGGCTCAAAAACGATGAAAATGGGAAAGGCATTGTC